>NZ_JBIBVN010000007.1:7741-255899 GCF_043080425.1 Streptomyces sp. NPDC015032
GCTCGGCCCCCCCCCCCCCCCAACACACCTTTGTGGCTACCCCCCCCCCCACCACCCCCCCCTTCCGTGTATGCGCCCAGCATGGGTGATTGCTTGGGGGTGGAAGTCCCTGGGGGAAGAGGTGGTGCTAACCCCGAGCCGGGAGTACGGGCGGGAAGCCGTTGACAATGTCTGACAGCTGCTGGTGCAGCCCCGACACGTATGCGGCCTGGCCGCTGTCGTCGACGGGCTTGATGTCCAGCACGACCCAGGTGCCGAGTAGTCCTGCTGCTCTCGCTCGACCAGAGCGCGGCGTTCCTCTGGGTCGACGTCGTCAGACAGGACGTCGACGACCTCGACGTCAGCTTCCGTGGGCTCGGGAGCGATCCTGTGGGCGCTGGCGAACCCGAAACTCGACGAACGGGAAGTGCTCCAGGCCATGCTCGACGTCGATGAAGACCTGGTCGCCGACCGGCCCGGACTGCTGATCACCGCGGACAAGGGCTTCGCCTCCAAGGAGTTCGAGAATGACCTGGTCATGCGTGGGGCCGAACTGCTGCGGCCCTCGTTCAAGCGGGAGAAGAAGCGCAAGGGCGAGGGCCTGCTCAAGTCGGTGCGGCAGCTGATCGAGTCCGTGAACGACACCCTCAAGGGGCAGTTGGACCTGGAGCAGCACGGCGGACGGACCTTCGAGGGCGTCGCCGTCCGTGTCGCCCAGCGCATCCTCGCCATGGCCGCCGCTATCTGGCGCAACCACAAGACCGGCGCCCCGAGCATGCGGTCGCTGGTCGCATTCGATCACTGAATACATCGGACTTATTCGTCTAGCGTGGGCCGCATGAGCGAGACCGTCTACGAGACACCCGCCTCTGGGCCGCTATCGTCGACCGCCTGGTTCTGTACGTGACGTTTTCACCTACGCAGCCAGACGCCGAAATGGTGGTTGTCCCCCGTGGGAGCGACGCGCAGGTGCGCTCTGCGTGGGGACGATTGTCGGCCGCCGGATCCGTAGCGTTCCGATCAGTCGCGGAGCACCGGCCGCGGACACCGATTCGGGCGGTACGAAGGGGTTCTCATGAGATTCGTCTGGCAACTGCTGGCCGTCGTGGCCGTCTCGTTCATAGGGGGTCAGGCGGTGATCGCCGCCGAGGGCAACTGGCTCCTCCGGCTGGTCCTGGGTCTCCTGGCCGCCGCGCTCGCGCTGTTGGTCTACGGCTGGGTGGTCCGGCGGACCGAGCGCCGCCCGTCCACCGAGGTGGGCCGGGAAGGTGCCGGCAAGGCGTTCGGCCGGGGCACGCTGCTCGGCGCCGTGCTGTTCAGCATGGTCATCACCAACCTCGCCGCCTCCGGTTACTACAAGGTGGACGGCCTGGACTCGGTGACCGGGGCGCTGGGGCTGGTCGGCTTCATGGCCGTCGCCGCGGTGACCGAGGAACTGCTGTACCGCGGCGTGCTGCTGCGCATCATCGAGCAGCGCATCGGCACCTGGCTCGCGCTGGTCGCGACCAGCCTCCTGTTCGGCCTGTCCCACCTGCTCAACGAGCACGCCACCCTCTGGGGAGCCATCGCCATCGCTGTCGAGGCGGGCGGCATGCTCGGCGGCGCCTACATCGCCACCCGCACCCTCTGGCTGCCGATCGGCCTGCACTTCGGCTGGAACTTCGCGGAGTCCGGCATCTTCGGCACCGAGGTCTCCGGCAACGGCACCGAGCACGGCCTGCTCGGCTCGGTGACCTCGGGGCCGCGGCTGCTGACCGGCGGTGAGTTCGGCCCGGAGGCGAGCGTGTACTCGGTGCTGTTCGGTGTGCTGACGACGGCCGCGTTCATGTGGCTGGCGCACCGCCGGGGCAACCTGGTCCCCCGCCGTCGGGCCGACCGGTCCGGCGCCGTCGCTACACTCGCCCGGTGATCAGCCTTCGGCGGGCCCGGGAACTGTGGCACCGGTTCGACGTGACGGCCTGGTTCTGGCCGCTGGGACCGGTGCTCCTGGTTGCCGCGCTCCTGCCCGGACTCCGAGGCCACGGCACGGTGGTCGGCACCGTGCCGGACCGCCCGTTCGACGCCCTGGCCGTCGTGGCCGTCGTCTGCGAGACCCTGCCGCTCGCCCTGTGCCGACGCTGGCCGACCGTCTGCCTGACCGTGGTGTCCGTCGGCTTCGCCGCCGACCAACTGCGCGGCTACCACTCCCTGGGCGGCACCGGACTGGCCCTGGCGCTGGTGGGCGCCGGCTCCCGCCTGGAAAGCCACCGCCGCCCCAAGCTCCTCGCCTTCACCGCGGCCTACGTGCTGTTCTGTGTCGCGCTGCACCGGCTGGGCCGGGGCGAGTCGCCCGCCGAGTTCGTGCTGTTCTACCTGGCGATGGCCCTGGTGTGGGCCATCGGGAACTGGCTGCGCGCCACGCAGGCCGCGGAGGAGGAACGCCGCCGGCGAGTCGCCGAGGACACGTTGATCGCCGAACGCCAGCGCATCGCCCGCGAGTTGCACGACGTGGTCACGCACCACGTGACGGCCATGGTCGTGCAGGCGGAGGCGGCCCGCTATCTGAACGCGGCCCCCGAACGCCTCGACCAGTCGCTGACTGCCGTCACCGACACCGGCCGCCGGGCGATCACCGACCTGCGTCATCTGCTGGACCTGCTGAACCCCGACCACGGCACGCATTCCGCGGCCGAACCCAGGACGCCGCCCGTCGGCCGCCTGCTCACCCTCGTCGAGGACACGCGCCGGGCGGGACAGCCGGTGGAGTTCACCGAGGAGGGCACGCCGGCGGAGTCGACCGGCAGCGCCGACCTGGTGGCCTACCGGGTGGTGCAGGAAGCGCTGACCAATGCCCTCAAGTACGCCCATGGCGGCCGGACCTCGGTCGAGATACGGCACAGCGAGAAGGAGATCACGGTGAAGGTCAGTACGGACCACTCCGGCTCGGCGGCGGCGTCGCCGGGCGGCAGCGGGCGGGGCCTGACGGGGCTGCGGGAACGGGTCAACGTCCTGGGCGGCGACTTCGAGGCGGGCCGCACGGCCGGGGGCGGCTTCGTGGTCCGCGCGCGCATACCCGCGGGAGCGTCCTCATGACCGCACCGGCCGCACCGGTCCGGGTGGTGGTCTGCGACGACCAGGCCCTCATCCGCACCGGCCTGGTGACCATCATCGACGCGCAGCCGGACATGGAGGTGGCGGGCGAGTGCGGGGACGGCCGGGCCGCGGTCGACATGGCGGCCCGCCTGCATCCGGACGTGGTGGTGATGGACGTCCGGATGCCGGTCCTGGACGGCATAGAGGCCACCCGCCTCCTGGCCGGCTCGGCGGTCCCGAACCCGGCGAAAGTCCTGGTCGTGACGACCTTCAACCTCGACGAGTACGTCTACGAGGCCCTGCGCGCGGGCGCCAGCGGCTTCCTCCTGAAGGACGCGCCCCCGGCCCAGCTCCTGCACGGCATCCGCACGGTGGCCTCGGGCGCGGCGCTGCTGGACCCGGAGGTCACCCGCCAGCTCGTCGGCAAGTACGCGGCCCGCATCCGCCCCACGGACACGGCCCCAGACGGCCACCCGCTGACACCGCGCGAGCTGGAGGTGCTCCGCCTCATCGCGGACGGCCTGTCGAACAGCGAGATAGCGAAGGCGCTTCAGATCAGCCAGGAGACGGTGAAGACGTTCGTCTCCCGCATCCTGACGAAGCTGGGCCTGCGCGACCGCGTCCAGGCGGTGGTGTACGCCTACCGCCACGGCCTGGCGACCTGACGGTCGCGGGCTTGTCCCCCGACTGAGCTACGGACAAGTGCGCACCGTGGGGTGACGATTCGGTCGTGGGAGATCAATAAATTTCAGTTGTGCCGCCGACCGGGGGGCAGAGCCCCGAGGCCCTGACGAGAGGAACAACTGATGACCACGACCACCCGCAAGCTGATCAAGGCAACCTCGGTGGCCGCCACCCTGTGCGCGGTGGCAGGCGCGGGCCTGATCGCCTACGGCGGAACGCAGGCGGAGGGGGTAACGCGGCCGCAGGCCTTCACGGGCACGGGAACGAAGAAGATCGCGGTGAACGGCCACACGATCAACGTCTCCTGCACCGGTACGGCGCGGCACAGCGAGCCGGTCGTGATGCTGCTTCCGGGCGGCGGTGACGGCCTGGACGCGACGGCCGACCTCCAGAAGACACTGAGCAGGAAACAGCGGGTCTGCTCCTACGACCGCCTGGGCGAGGGCGAGAGCGACCAGCCGCAAAGCCTCCAGACGATGCTGGACACGGGCAGGATCCTGACGGGCGTGCTCAACCGCGTCACGGGCGACCACCCGGTGATTCTGGCCGGCCACTCCCTGGGCGGCTACATAGCCGCCCGTTACGCCCCCGACCACCGGGACAAGGTCAAGGGCCTGGTCCTGATGGACGCCACGATCCCCAACCTGAGCGCCGACATCGCCAAGGCGATCCCCGACTCGGCGACGGGCATGCCGGCCGAACTCCGTGACCAGACCCTGGCGGTGAACCAGGGCGAGAACCCGGAGCGGTTCCTAATCGCGGACGGCAAGGTCCGCTCGGCGGGCGACATGCCTGTGCAGATCATCAAGCACGAGTCCCAGTACGCGGAGGTCCCGGACTACGGCCCGGCCCTGGAGGCCATGTGGTCCAAGGGCCAGCACGAGTGGCTGTCCCTGTCCCGGAACGCCTCCCTCACCACGGCCAAGGGCAGCGGCCACTACATCTACGTGGACCGCCCGGACGTGGCGGTAGCGGCGATCGAGCGGGTGACGGACCGGGTCGCGGAACACGGCCGGAACGGCCGGCCGCGCACCTGATGCCCGGTAGCCGGGGCCGAGCCCGGAACGCATCGGTCGCGCGCTCCGGCCGCAGGATCCGGGGCGCTGAGGGTCCACAGTGGGCCCAGGCCGTGATCACGCCTCCCACCTGCACCGTTGGCCGACGTCCCCCTCGGCGCGCCAGCGGCGCACCCACTTGTAGGGGTGTGTACTGGTGAGCTCGCGTAATCAACTGTCTCCAGTTCTCAGCTTCAGTGGGCCCGTTGGTGACCTTGTGTGATCCCTGGAACCGTGCACCGTGCCATCGCGTCTGTCGCGGGCATGAGCAGAAAGACCACGGGACGGACCACGGGCATGAACCCAACGACCAGAGGTGCCGCCGGATGCCTCCTCGCCGGCCTGGGTTCGACGACCGCGCCGCTTGTCTGGGCACCGCGGGCCGCGTCCAGTGTCGACGGCGGGTTCGAGGGCCAGGCTCGCGATCTGAGCGTGCTCTTCGTCGATCTGCCGCTCATCGTGCTCGGCGGCGCTCTGCTTCCGCTCTTCGCCTGGACGCTGACCACGCAATGGGTGCACCGTCTCTGGGTCGCGGCACTCGCAGCCGTGGCCGCGCTCGCGCTCGGGGTGTGGGGGCTCACCGAGTGGTGGACCCCCCGCCAGCAGCCGGACCCCGGTTACGGACCCGGGATCTGACTCCGGCGCCGTCCGGCGGGGTGTGGGGGCGGGGCACGGGGACCGGCAGGGCGAGGCCGAGCCCGCTTGTCCATCTCTCTTGGTCACCGTGTGTGGTCACTGGGGGCATAGTGGCGCCAGGTTCCTCCGGCCTCGGCGGCGAGCTGGGCGGTGGTGTCGTCGTGGTAGCCGAGCATGCGGGCGACCACGGGAGCGGGGGCCAGGAGCACGAGATGGCGGATCGCCGATGTGCGTCCTCGCTGGGTGGGGAAGCCCACGGCTGTCGGTTGTACGGGCCGGTCCGAGGACGTCGTCCCGTTGCGCCGCCACCGCGACACCCAGCTGTGCAGCGTGCCCGGGTTGATGCCGAGCTCCTCGGCGACGTCCCCGGCCGACCTCCCGGTCTCGATCACGATGCGCACCGCGCCCTCACGGAACTCGGCGTCGTACGGCGGCTTCTTCTTGGACCCCATGGATCCCAACTTCCCCTGCAATCACGGACTCCACGCTACGAGGGGATGGTCAGACGTCACCACGCCACCGGCAGGATGGCCGTATGCCTGGCACGCAGACTGGCGTCAGGGTGGCAGGGCTGCCCTGGAGCCCAGGGGAGCCGGTGGCTTTCCGTGCCGGCTCAGCGATGCCCAGACGGAGCGGTTGCAGACCGAGCTGGAGGCCGGCCCGGCGGCGCACGGCTGGGTGGAGGACCAGCGGTGGACCCTCGCGAGGGTCGCGGAGCTGATTCACCGGCTGTTCGGGCACCGGTCCACCCCGCGCGGGGTGTCATATCTGCTGCACAGGCTGGGCTGGTCACCGCAGGTCCCCGCACACAGGGCCGTCGAGCGGGACGAGCAAGGCGTTGAGCTGTGGCGAACGGAGCAGTGGTCACGGGTAAGAGGACGGCCCAGCTCCTGGGCGCGTGGACAGCTTTCGAGGACGAGGCCGGACAGGACCCGAAGCCCGGGAAGGGCCGGACCTGGTCGCGGCGGGGCCGGACGCCGCTGGGCAAGGTGACAGGCAAGGGTTCAGGTCGTGTCCTGATGGCCGGGATGATCTGCCTCAGGCCGGGTCGTACAACCAGGCTGATCTACCGCACGAGGGTCAGAGAACGGACCGATGAGGCCGTGAAGGAAGATCACTGGTAGCACGGGATGCCAGTCTCTCACTCGTCGTCGGGGACGGTCCACCAGGGAGCCTCTTCCATCCGCGTCGGGTCGCGGTGAAGCGCGTTATTTCTCGGCTGGGATGGGGGCTCGGGGAAGGCGTAGCTCGAAGCATGCTCCGAGGGTGCGGGGGGTGAAGGTGAGGGTGCCTCGGTGGCGGTGGGCCAGGTCGCGGGCGATGGCGAGGCCCAGGCCGGTGCCGCCGTGGTCGCGGGAGCGGGCGTCGTCGAGCCGGACGAAGCGTTCGAAGATGCGCTCGGCGTCCTCGGTGGGCACCCCCGGTCCGTCGTCGTGCACCGTGAGGACGACCCGGTCATCCTGGTTCCGGACGGTGATCTGGATGCGGTGCGCGGCGTGGCGGATGGCGTTGTCGATGAGGTTGCGCAGCAGCCGTTCGAGTTCGTCGGGGTTTCCATGTACGTACACGGAGGCGGTGCTGTCGCAGCTGAGGGTCAACGACCGTTCGGCGAGTGGGTATTGCTCGGTCAGCCGGGAGGCGAGGGCTGCCAGGTCGACGGTTTCGGGGGCGGCTGTGGGGGTGCGGGTGTCCAGGCGGGCGAGGAGCAGCAGGTCTTCGGCGAGGGCCTGGAGGCGGCGGGTCTGTCGTGCGGCGGTGGTGGCCGTGGCGGGCCAGTCGGTGCGTTCCGGGTAGGCGAGCGCGACTTCCAGGCTGGCCAGCAGTGTGGTGAGGGGGCTGCGCAGTTCGTGGGCGGCGTCCGCGACGAAGCGGCGTTGCTGGGCGGCGGCGTTGTCGAGGCGCTGGAGGGTGGTGTTGATGGTGGTGGCCAGGGCGGTGATCTCGTGTCCCGTGGCGGGGACGGTGACCCGTTCACGGGGGTCGCTCGCGGTGACCGAGGCGGTGAGGACACGGATGGCTTCGACCGGCCGCAGCGCGATGCGGACGGCGAAATAGGTGACGGCGGCGATCAGTACGAGGCTGACGATCCCGGCCAGGAGCAGCAGACGGTCGGTGATCTCGGTGATCGCCTCGGCCGTGTACGGCAGCACCACCACATAGACCCGCAGCTTGGCGGCGGCGGCGACACCCAGAGCGGCGACTTTGTCGCTGCTGAGTTCATCGGCCCAGATATCGGCGGTCATGACCCGCTGGGTCCCGCCGGCCATACTGAATTTGTCCCTGGGGTTGTAGTGGCGGTTCACAGGTATGCGGACGGTGGTGAGCGGTATCAGCGCGGCCGTCCCGGCCGTCGGCGGGGTGGGCATCACATGGCGGGTGCCGGGATCGAAGTCCGCCATGCTTCCGCCGTAGGCGACAGCGGTGCGTCGGCCGGTCGCGACGACCTCGTACGGCACGGCGCTTGTGGACACGGGAATGACACCCTGCCTCAACTGTTCGCAGAGAGACCCGAGTTGTGTCCGGGCTTGTTCTTCGGCGATCTGCGTTCCCTGGCGGTGGACGTCGTGGTATACCCACCAGCCGATGCCGGCCAGAATGACGGCGGCGGTCGAGGCGGCGGCCAGGGCCGCTCCGGCTCGTACCGAACGCGGCCACCAGCGGCGTCGCGGCTCAGTCGCGTTCACGGTCGTCCACCAGCCGGTAGCCGGTACCCCGTACGGTCTGCAGGGACTGCCGGTGGAACGCGGCGTCCACCTTCTTGCGCAGGGCGCTGACGCGCGCCTCCACCAGGTTGGGATCCTCGGCTTCGTCGGGCCACGCGTGATAGAGCAGATCCGTTTTGGAGACCGCCTGGCCCGCCCGGCGGGCCAGCAACTCCAGCACGGCGAACTCCCGGGGTGTGAGTTCCACCCGGACCCCGGCCCGGCGGCAGACCCGGCCGGCGACATCCAACGAGAGGTCGCCCACGGCAAGGACGGGCGGGGCGGCCGTCGCGGCTCGTCTGACCAGGGCCCGCAGCCGTGCGACGAGCACCATGTAGGAGAAGGGTTTGGCCAGGTAGTCATCGGCCCCCGTGTCCAGGGCCTCTGCCTGATCCCACTCCCCGTCCTTGGCGGTGAGTACCAGGATGGGGGTCGCGTTGCCCTCCCGGCGCAGCTGGGCGCAGACCTTGTAGCCGTTGAGTGAGGGCAGCATCAAGTCCAGTACGACAAGGGCGTATTGACCGGTCCGGGCCATCCACAGTCCCTGCCGGCCGTCATGGGCGAGGTCGACGCTGTAGCCCTCGGCGGTCAGACCGGTGTGCAGGGTGTGGGCAAGGTCCACTTCGTCTTCGACCACCAGGATGCGCATGGGGTGCAGCCTCGCACACTGCCGACCCGCCTTCCTGATCGGCCGGTCAGGTTGGGTCAGCAAGCGGTCAACGAGGTCCGGGCACGCTGGCGGAGTGTCTTCGCCACTGCTGAAAGGCCCTGTCGCCGATGTCCCTTGATAAACGTGCCCCCGCCGAGGCCAGGACGGTTTCCCCTGATGAACGTGCGCCCGCCGTGGTCAGGACGGTGTCCCCTCCCGTACCCGCCCGTAGACCATCACCGGGCCCGGCCAAAGCCGTCATCGTCATCGCGCCCTTGTCGCTGACCATCGCTCTGGGGCTCTGGGGTATCCGCAGGAAGAACACGATGTGGGGGGACGAGTCCGTCACCTATCAGCTCGCGCACCGCGATCTTTCGCAGATATGGCACACCGCCCAGCATGTTGATCTGGTCCATGCCCTTTACTACGCCGTGATGCATGAGATCTTCGGTCTCTTCGGCGGGGGGCTGCTGACGTTGCGGCTGCCGTCGGTGCTGGCAATGTCCGTGGCGGCGAGCGGAGTCGGGCTTGTGGCGCTACGCCTGGCGGGACCCCGTGCCGGGCTGCTGGCCGGGCTGGTGTTTCCGCTCCTTCCCCAGGTTCAGAAGTACGCGCAGGAAGGCCGCTCGTATGCCATGGTCTGTGCCCTGGTCACCTGGGCCACCTATGCGCTCGTGGTCAGCGTCCCGCATCGCGCCCGGTGGCGGTGGGCGGTCTATGGCTCCACCATGCTGCTGGCCTGTCTGCTCCATGAGTTCGCGGTCCTCGCCCTGGTCGCACACGGCGTCACACTGGTCGTCTCCCGTGTTCCACGACCGGTGATCAGGTCGTGGAGTGTGACTGCCGCGGGCGTTGTGGCCGGGCTGTTGCCACTGGCGATCCGCAGTGTGGGGCAGTCGGAGCAGGTGTCCTGGATCGGCGGGCCGGTGCGGCTTCCCTATTTGCTGGTTGTGGCGGTCGTGGGCGTGGTGTGTGCCCGAGCGCCCCTGGGGGTGAGGGGGCCCGTACGGCTTTCTGCGCTGGCTGTGCCGATTCTTGTGCTCCCGGGCCTTCTGCTGCTGATCGCCTCACTGGTCAAGCCCCTCTTCGTCGACCGGTATGTGCTCTACAGCAACATCGGAATCGCCTTGCTGCTGGGCGCCTGGATGGATTACTTCCACCGGCTGCGGCAGTCTTCCCGCAACGCGTGGATCGCGGCGGTTGCCGTAGTTGCCGTACTGGCCGCGCTCGTGCCGCCGAGCCTGTGGCTGCGGACGCCCCAGAGCCGGAGCAATGACGTCACCGCCATCGGGGCCACCGTACGCAAGGAAGGCCGTCCCGGCGACGGGCTGCTCTATCTCTTTGGCCGGCACCGGATCTTGACCGCGGCCAACCCCGAGGACACCCGTTTCCTCACGGATCTGGCCCTGGCACAGGACCCCGTTTCATCGAACACACTTGCAGGTGTCGAGCTTCCCGCCCAGGACATTGCGGCACGCATGCTGGAATTCGACCGGATCGTCGCGGTCCGCGCGGCGGATGCGCACTCGCCGACCAACCCGCAGGAGGAAGCGAAAACAAGCACCCTGCGGCGCCACTTCCGGGAGTACGGAACAACCCATGTCAACGGGGCGCGAGTCACCGTCTATGTCCGAGACCACGACCCGTCTCCGAAAGCCGGTCCTGATCCAACAGCCCGGGAACGAGCGGTGGGGTGATGAGGTGACCGCGACTGGTGCCGGCCCCGTGTCGGCACCAGTCGCCGTCACGCTGTCCCGACCCGGAAGCCACGGACCCTGACTCAGCTGGGCGTTGGACGTGGCTCGCCCGCGTTGGGCGGCGGTGGTGCCGGCGATAAGCAGCAGATCGCTCGCCACCGCTCGCACACCCGCACACCAGCCGCTCTGGAAGGCATGCTCCAAACCGGCCCGGGGGGATACCGGAGACCTGTACGCAGGCCCGGTCCCTGATGCGCCGGCACGCGGAGAGAACCTGTGGGTGATCCCGAGCGCGCCGGACCTGTTCCACCCTGCCGCGCCGGCTGCACAGCACGCGCAGCAGCGCCGGCTTTGGCCGGGCCGGCAGGCACACGGCCTGGTTACCTGCCGGAGCTGATGACGAGGGGGACGACGGTCACGACCGATGTCAGGGCTCCCATCGCTGTTGCGATGGGAGCCGCCAGGGTGTGGTGCTGATGGACTCGGGACGGACGCCGAGCCGGTGGAGCACATGCGCGGGGGTATCGGTGATCCACTCGCCGACCGCCAACAGCGAGGTCGCTCCGGCCAGTACGGCGCACGCGGTGAGGGCGAGTACGGCGGCGAGTGCGTCCGGGCGCTTCGGCGAGATGACCGAGAACCACCGCAAGGCCATGTTCCGCGCCGAACAGCTGCTGCCGGCCCTCCCGGCGGACTTCGAGGTCGTGGTGGCCGGGCAGCGGCCGCGCACGCTGGATCGCGGCGGCGAGCAGGTGCACGCCGAGGACGCCACGCTGCTCGCCCGTCGTCAGCCCAGGTCGTAGGCGAGCACCGTCACCGAGTGCGCCGGAAAGGCATAGCGTCCGTCCGGCGTCTCCACCGCCCCGCGCTCCCGCACCGCGACCCGGTCGGGCTCGGTCAGGCTGTTGGCCGCGAGCACGTCGTCCGCCTCCGCGCCCAGGTCCCGGACCTGTGCCACGGCCGGCAGCCCGCCGCCGCCCGCGCCGTCCCGGACGATACGGGCTGTCAGCGCCGCGTCCCGGTGCCGGTTGACCACGGCCACGTACAGCCGCCGCCCGTCCGCCGACAGCGAGGCGCTCGCGTCCAGGTGCGGCACGACCCCGGGCCGGGTGCTGAACTCGCCCCCGGCGTCGGGGTTGTCCCCCTGGCGGACGGCCTCGCTGCGGGCCGGGCCCTCGACCGTCGTGGGCAGCGCCACCGGCCCGGTGTGGTTCTGGTACAGGGCCCAGACGTGGTACGACCTGCTCGGACGTCAGCCCGGACGCCTCCGCCAGCGCCTCCACCGTTACGTCATCTCAGGCGAGCACACCAACAGCAATCTCTTCCCGTCGAGCAGCGGGGTCAGCGGGCTGACGAACGAGGAGTCCAGCACGCAGATGACACGGCCCTCGCCAGGCCCGAGCGCGACACCGCACTGGGCGCAGATATCCGGCGACGGTTCGACCTCGTCCGGCCTCATGCACGAGCCCTACCCCCGACCCGCGATCACTACGGAGGATCGCAAACGGGACGTTGGTGTCTTGGTGAGGCGCTTGCGGCAGGCCCGTTATCGACACGCAGGAGAGCAATAGCGGGCAGGACGAGGACTGGCGGGGCGATCACAGGACGAGCATGAGCTTGCCGCCGGGGCGGCGGGATTGGCTGAGCTTGGCCGCTTCCTGGATCTCGTCGAGGGTATAGGTGCGGGCGACCGGTACGACCAGGATGCCTTCGCCGGCGAGCCTGGCGAACTCATTCATCTGGTCGTAGCGGATCTCGGTGGTGATCCGGACGCCCAGTTCGGCTGCGGCGGCGAAGTCCGAGACGGTGAGGACACGGTCGGGATCCCCGGTCAGCTCGATCAAGGTCGGTAGCGAGCCGCCGGCCGGGCTGGGCTGGTCGGCGCGGTCGATCCGGCCCCCGGTCGGCGCGGTGTCCAGGGCGCGGTCCACGGGGCCTGAGGTCAGTGCGCTGACGCGTTCGGCCATGCCCTCGCCGTAGGCGGTCACCTGGGCGCCGATCTCTTCCAGGGCGGCGGCCCGGGCCGGCCCGGCTGTGGCGATCACCCGAATACCCCGGTGCAGCGCGAAGCGCACCGCCGCCTCACCCACGGTGGTGCCCGCGCCGTGGACGAGCAGTAGCTCACCCGGCTGGACGCCGAGGTCGTCGAGCGCGCGCCACGCCGTCTCGGCCGCCATCGGCAGCGCGGCGGCCTGCTCGGCGGTGACGCCCTCGGGAATGCGTGCCCAGGCCGGCATCAGCGCGTACTCGGCGGCGCCGGCCGTCGGGCCGTCGAAGGTGGCCGGGCCGAACACGCGGTCGCCGATCTGGACGCCGGTGACGCCGTCGCCGAGCGCGTCGACGGTGCCCGCGACCTCCAGGCCGAGCCCGCGCGGCAGCGGCGGCAGCTGGTCGGCGAGGAGGCCATCGACGACGTGCCAGTCGGCCGGTGTCAGGCCGCACGCCCGCACGGCGATCCGGATCTGGCCGGGCCCTGGCTCCGGCTGTGGGACGTCGCGGAGCACGATCACGTCCGGGGAACCGAACCGGTCGAATTGCAGAGCCTTCATGGCGATCTCCTGGCTAATGACAGCATCTGTTGTCATCGACCATACCAGCTGATGACAGCTCCTGTTGTTGTACGCTGGTGGCTATGCCGCGATGGGAATCCGACGCACAGGGCCGCCTCGAACGCGCGGCGCTCGAGCTGTTCGAGACGCAGGGCTTCGAGCGCACCTCTGTCGCGCAGATCGCAGACGCCGCCGGTCTGAAGGAGCGCTCCTTCTACCGCTACTTCCCCGACAAGCGGGAAGTCCTCTTCGCCGGCAAGGAACTCGAGGCCCACCTCGTCGCCCAGCTCGAGGCGGTCGACCCGGGCCTCACCCCGATCGAGGCGCTGCTGACGGCGCTGGGAACCGCCGAGGAGATCTTCCGCCCACGCGAGTTCCTGCTGCGCCGGGCAAGAGTGATCGCCGCCAACCCGGCACTGGCCGAGCGCGATCTGATCAAGCTCGCCGACATCGCGGACGCACTGGCACCGGCGCTCGAGCGCCGCGGCGTCGAGCCCGGCAAAGCACGCTTCATCATCGACGTGGTGCTGGCGATCCACCGGCGCGCCATGCCCCGCTGGCTGGCCGAGCCGGACACCACCCTCGCTCAGCTCATGACCCAGGCCGCCGCCGAACTGCGCGAGGCGTTCACACCGCCGGCTCCGACAGTCCGCTGAGCCCGCGCGGAGTAGCGTGATGGGCCGCGGCGGTGGACACGATCGACACACGCGCACGCGTCCCGGAAGACCATCGGGACGAGAGTGATGGTCATCTGCGTGGCGCCAATCTCTTGAGATGGCACACCTAGCGGACATCACGAACAGCACTCTCGTGGGGAGGAAATACAAAGCAAGGCACGCGCCAACCTGAAGTATCGGCTGCGAGCGCGCCGCCTGGCAGAGATCCGTCGCCGCCAGCGACGGACACAGGCGGAAGTCGCCACCGCCATGGGCATCGCGCCGCCGAACGTCTCCCGCATCGAGCGCGGCGGCCTCGACGACGTCGACCTGCCCACCCTCCGCGATTACGTCGCGGCCCTGGACGGCGAGCTACGCATCGTCCTCGACTTTGGCGATCACCAGATCGAGGCCTGCTGACCGCGACAACCGAGGAACAGGAGACACAGGTGAGACGCAGACCACTGGAGAGCGAGCCACTCCTGGCGTTCTCCCTCGGAGAGATCCCCGACAGGCAACCAACCCGCGGCGAGCTCCTGCGGCACGAGATCCGCCGCCGAGCCCGCAACCTCCTGATCACGCTGAAGATCCGCCACCGCTAAACCATCGTGAACCGGCCTTCGGCGAGACGCACGTCGGGACCTCCCGCTTGAGCCGCGTAGGAGCGTTGGTCCGGTACAGCCCGGGTATCTCGCCCTCACCGCGCGGGTGGGTCCCGGGCCGGGGTGGCACCACCCGATCCGGGACGCACCGGCGACGGTTGTTAACCGCCGAGCTGCGACGGGTTGAGGACCTTGCACTTCTCGGCGGCCTCTTCGAGCGTGTTCGCGTCCCCGGAGCCCGGGTTCAGGTCGCCCTCGATGTCGGTGCCGAAGCCGTTGTCCCGTAGGCACTGCTGGTAGCGCACGAACCTGTCCTGGTAGTCGTCGGGTGCGTCACCGCCGCTACTCTGGCCTGGATCGCTGCCCTGGGAGCTCGGCGGCCGCTCGCCGTCTGGCTCGTTATCCGAACCGCAAGCCGTGAGGGTGGCCGCCAGCAGCACCGCGGCCACCGCGGCAGTCCACGTGCCGCGCATCTCAGTGACCCCGATGCGGGGTGGAGGTGATCCTGCCCTTGCGCAGGGTCAGGGTGGTATCGGACTGGGCGGCTAGTTGCTGGGAGTGGGTGACGACCACGACGCACTTGTTCTGGTCGTGGGCCAGTTCCTGGAAGATGCCGATGATGCCCTGGGCGGTGTCTTCGTCCAGGTTGCCGGTGGGTTCGTCGGCGAAGAGGATATCGACGTCGCAGGCCAGGGCGCGGGCGATGGCGACGCGCTGCTGCTGGCCGCCGGAGAGCTGCATGACGCTGCGGGTGGCCTGGTGCTTGTCCAGGCCCACCTTCTCCAGCAGCGCCAGGGCGCGGGCCTTCTTGTTGCGGACCTTGACGCCGGTGATCTCCATGGCGGTGGTGACGTTCTGCGCTGCGGTCATGTAGGTGAGCAGGTTGTACTGCTGGAAGATGGTGGCCACGTGCTTGTTGCGGTACCGGCCCAGGCCGATCTTCTCCAAGTCCTGGCCGTCGAAGCGGATCGAGCCCTGGGTGGGGGCGTCCAGGCCCGAGGCCAGGGACAGCAGGGTGGTCTTGCCGCTGCCCGACGGGCCCAGGACGGTGTAGAAGATGCCGCGTTCGAAGCTGTAGTCGATCTGCTTGAGCACGGTGGTCTTGCGACGCTGCCCGGCGTAGGTATGGCTGAGTCCGGTGATCTGCAGCACCGGCGCGGGGGGCAGGGTGGCACTGGTCATGGTCATTTGCCCTTCGAGAGGATGGTGCGGGGGGACAGGCGCAGTACGGATGCGGCGGGGATGGTGGTGGCCAGTAGGCCGATCCCCAGGCCCACGCCGGCCACGGTGGCCAGGGCGCCGTTGTCGAGCCGGACGGTGATCTTGTCGATGGGGTCGGCGCCCTCTACCGGCTTGTCGTTCATGTCGATGCCTTCGCTCAGGCCCGTGGAGCCGGGCGGCGGGGGCTTCCAGGCGTTGAGCTTCTTCTGGGCGGCGCTCGCCTCACTGCTCACCATGGAGCCGGCGGCCTTCTGGGTGAGCTGTTCGGCGAACAGCGAGCTGAGCCCGATGGCCAGTGTGGCGACCACCACGATCTCGGTGACCTGCTGGGCGACGAGCTTCCACTTCTGCTCACCCATCGACAGCAGTACGCCGAACTCCTTGCGGCGCTGCTTGACCGCCAGGGTGGTCAGCAGTGCCAGCACCGCGGCGCCCGCGATGCCGATCAGCCACATCGCGGCGGTGGCGGAGGAGGCGACGGCCGACAGCGGGCCGGTCATCTGCTTCACGGCCTTGTCGTTGATCATGAAGGCGAAGCCGTCGAGCTCGGCAGCGGCCTTGTCCTTGGCCTGCTTCTCGAAGGCCTTCAGATCATTCGGGTTGTCGAGGGTGAAGGTGGCTTTGCTGACGGTCACTGCCTCGCTCTGGCCGCCTCCCAGGTGCTTGGCCGCGGCGCCGATCGGGGTGATGAGGCCATTCCCGGCGGGGGTGAGGTAGTCCGGGTCCTGCTCGGCGGAGTCGCGGTAGATGCCGGCCACGGTGAACTCTATGTACTCGGCGACCTTCTCCTGGCCGGTGGACGCGTCCGCCTCGATCCGGCCGAGCTTGAGCTTGTCCCCGGTCTTGAGGTTGTTCCGTTTGGCGAACCGCTCCTCGATGAGGACCACTGTTCGGTCCCGGTCCGCCCTGGTGATCGGCTTGCCGTCCAGCAGTTTCTGCGAGCCGCTGCTGAATCCGGGCATCGCGTCGGATTCCAAGGCCCCGACGACCAGGGGGGGCATGCCAGAGCTGGGATCCGCCTTCGCTTCGGACGCGCCCTCGTACGTCACGTCGTCGGTGAAGCCTGTGGGGTAGTAGGACTGGTAGTTGTACCGCTTGACTAGCGGCGAGTCGGCGATCTTGTCCACGGTCGAGGTGGTGATCTGCGGCGCTTGGGGCATGCCCCCACTCTGGGTCAGCTTGTTCATGTCCATGCCCATGGTGACGTCGGCGCCGATCTTGTTCTTGGCGGCGTCACCGGCCCGGACCGTGGCGTCCCGGATCAGTACGCCACCGAGCACCATCGCCGAGATGGCCAGGAAGGTTGCCAGCATGATCAGGGTCTTGCCCTTGCGGAACCACAGGCTCAGGCCGGCCCGTTTGAGGAAGTTCATGTCGGATTTCGCCTAACTCGCTCAGTCATGTCGCCGACGCGCCTATTCACTGTCGGTGAGGATCGATCGGGGGTGGAGGCGCAGGATGCCGATACCTGGGATCACGGTGGACACCAGCGAGATACCGAGGCCGAGGCCGGCCACCTTGCCGAGGTCGCCGCTCTGCATCCGCATCTCGGGCGGCGGCAGTTGCGCTGTCGGTGGGCCGGGTTGGGCCGCGGTGTCCGGCGCGGTGAGAACCTTGGCGCCGGCATCCGGGCCGAAGGCCGCTCCGGCCAGGGCCGCCACGGCGACCGCCGGCACTGCCACGGCCGCGACCTCCACGGTGTGCTGGCCGATGAGCTTCCACTTCTTCTCGCCGAGGGAGAGCAGCATGCCCAGCTCGTCGCGGCGCTCGCGGATGGTGAGGGTGACGATGAGGCCGAGGATCACAGTGCCCGCGCCGGCGATCAGCCACACAAACACACCGGCGAAGGCGCCTACCTTGCGCAGCGGCTGCACCTGCTCGCGGAACGCCTTGTCGTTGACGTCAAAGCGGAAGCCGTCGCCGCCCAGCTGCCGCTTGGCCTCGGCGTGCAGCACCCGGGCCTTCTCCGGCGAGGAGAGCTTGAAGACCGCTTCGCCGAGCTTGTCTCCCATGCTCAGCGGAGCGAGGGCGGCGAGGGGGGCGTAGATCTGGTTCGCGGGCAGCTCGGCCGGCTTCCGCCAGAGGCCTCCGCCGCCTTCCCGTGGCGCTTGGAAGATGCCGACGACGTCGTACGACGCCTGCCCTTTGCCGTCCGGAGAGGTCAGCTTGATCTTGTCCCCGACCTTGAGGCCGTTCTTCTCGGCCAGTTGCTTGTCGATCAGCACGACCTTGTGGTCCGCGTCCCTCGCGGTGATCGGCCGGCCGTCGACCAGCTTGGTATGGCCGGTCGCGAAGTCCAGCAGCATCTCTGACTCGCACAGCCCGGTCAGCCCCGGTCCGTCGTCCTGCGACCTGCTCTCCGGCGGTCGCGGCGCGTCCGGCTGAAGCAGCTTCAGCCCCGGCGCCCGCGAGGTCCCGCCCAGCACCAGGTTGTACCGCTCCACCAGCGGCGAGGCGCCCAGCTTCGCGGCCGCGTCCGCCGTCAGCTTGTCGCCCCGCACGGTAACGTCCACACCGATCTTGCGCTGCGCCCCGGCCTCCTGCCGTGCCACGGCGCCCTGCAGCATGAAGCCGCCCAGCAGCAGCGTGCACACCACCAGGAAGATCCCCAGTAGTAGTGCCGATTTACCAGTTCGCGCGATCAGGCTGAGCCCGGCCCGCTTGACGAAGTTCATGCACCGAGGAGAACAGGTGGCCGCTTACAGTTGGATAAGCGTGTTGCAGCGGCATAAGCACGTGACGGCGAGATAAGGACATGCGCGATGATTCGCCTTTATCTCCGCGCAATCCTGTGCCTGATTCCATAGCGCTCATGAGGGTTCTAGTAGCTGAAGACCACCACGTGTTGGCACGCACCATCGCCACCGGTCTGCGCCGCGCCTCGATGGCCGTGGACATCGTAGGCTCCGGCGACGAGGCAGAGCAGCGCTGTCTGCTTACCGACTACGACGTGCTGGTCCTGGACCGCGATCTGCCGGTGATGAGCGGCGACGAGGTCTGCCGGCGGCTGCGCGAGCTCCGGGATCCCCCACGCATCCTGATGCTGACGGCAGCCGACTCGATCGAGGACAAGGTCTACGGCCTCGAACGGCTGGGCGCCGACGACTATCTGGCCAAGCCGTTCGACTTCGCCGAGCTGCTAGCCCGGATCCGCTCCCTGGCCCGGCGCGCCCCCAAGCCGCCGCCGGTCGTCCTGCACCATGAGGGGATCTCGCTGGACCGGGCCAGGCGCGAGGTCCGGGTGGACGGGCGCCTGGTGGAACTGACGCCGAAGGAGTTCGCCGTGCTGCAGATGCTGATGGAGGCCCGCGGCCAGGCGGTGCCGCACCGCGAGCTGGTCCGCACCATCTGGGACAAGAATCTTGACCCGCGCACCAGCGCCGTCAGGGCTACGGTCAGCCGGCTGCGCGCCAAGCTCGGCGGCCCGGACACGATCCTCGCCGATACAGGGCAGGGCTACCGGCTGTGCGACTGAGCCCGCCCTGGCTGAGCCCGCGCATCGCCCTCGCCCGGTTCAGCCCGCGCCGGGCACTAGCCCGCCTGCCGTTCCGCGCCCGGCTGGCGGCGGCCATCGGGGGGCTGTTCCTACTGACCGGAGCGGGTCTGCTGGCCTTTGTCGTGTTGCTCGCCCGGTACGGGACGGCGCAGGAGGTGCAGGGCATGCAGATCACTCCGCTGCCACCTGGCTCGAGTACGTACGAGGAGGCCTGGTCGGCGCTCGAAGCCGGACGCGTTCCAAACGCCCCGGCGGGCCGCGACTTCGGCGAGGGCATCGCGGTCCAGCGTGCGAACTGGACCATTCAGGCCGTCCAGGACACCGCTTTGCAGCAGATGCTGCTCTGGTCGGGGGTCGGACTGGTCATCATGGCCCTGCTCGCAGCCCTCACCGGCTGGTGGCTGGCCGGGCGCGCGGTGCGGCCGATCTCAGTGATGGCCGACACCGCCCGCCGGATCGGCGACTTGAACCTCCACGAACGCCTCGCCCTTACCGGCCCGGACGACGAGCTGCACCGCCTTGCCGACACCTTCGACGGCATGCTCGACCGGCTGCAGAAGGCATTCGACAGCCAGCGCCGCTTCGTCGCCAACGCCTCGCACGAACTGCGTACCCCGCTCGCCGTCCAGCGCACCAGCCTGGAGGTGGGACTGGCCGATCCCCTGCCCGACGGCCTGGCCGAGGTTCGCGAGGATCTGCTGGCCACCAACCGCGACGCGGAGAAGCTGATCGCCGCGCTGCTGCTGCTGGCCCGCAGTGACCGGGGCCTGGCGGAGACCGAGCAGGTGGACCTGGCGGACCTGGCCCGGCAGTCGGCCGCCGAGCAGTCCGCCCAGGCCAAGGAACGCGAGATGACCGTGGACGTGGCGGTGTACGGGCCGCCCGCGGCCGTCGACGGCGACCCCGTGCTGCTCCGTCATCTGATCGGCAACCTGCTCGGCAACGGCATCCGCTACAACCACCCCGGCGGCCGGGTCTCTCTTGCCCTGGACCGCCGAACCCTCACCGTCACCAACACCGGCCCCGAGGTACCCGCCGACCGGCTGGACGACCTCTTCGAGCCCTTCCGCCGACTGGCCCGGGACCGCGTTGGCCACAACACCGGCCACGGCCTCGGCCTGTCCATCGTCCGTTCCATCGCCAACGCCCACGGCGCAGCACTGACCGCGGCGCCAGGCCCGCAAGGCGGCCTGCGTATCGAGGTGAGCTTCCCGGACGCACCGGACCCGCTCACTCGGTAAAGCCTCCCGGAAATCGGCCCGCCGTGCCGCGAGCGCGCGACTTCGCGCTGCGGTCGCGGCAGCCGCCAAGGAAGCTCAACGCCAGGGCCCGGGCGAAGAGTTCGCGGCATCCGCGGCGGCGGCACCGCCCGTTGGCAGAGACCTTCGCAGCGTCCTCCATCAGGCTGGCCAAGCGCCTGGGCGAGGACGGTGATGTGGTCGGCGGCGGTGTTGGCGCCGGCGTTGCCGGGCCTGAGGACTGCGGCCAGGGCTTCGCCGGTGTTGTCCAGGAAGCACAGCAGCGGGTGGTAGCCGAAGCCGCGCTTGTAGGTCGCCGCTGCCTGCTCTTTCTCGGAGTGGCAGGTAACCAGGGTGGCGTCGAGGTCCAGGACAAGGCCGGGCAGGTCGCGTCCGCGCGCACGGGCTGCGGGTATCCCTGCCCTGGTCTCGGCGGCTTGCAGCCAGGCGACCTCCCGGGCGGTGGCCCTGGCCGAGCGCAGGCGGGCGAGTGCAGCCGAGTTGATGCCGGCCAGAAGGCGCCAGGCGGTCGGAGCGGAGGCGACGGGGCCGAACACCTCCGCCTGGTCGCGCAGCAGGGCCAGGTCCGCTATCGCCTCGCCGCCGTCGGCGAGCATGACCGCGAGATCGACCGCGATCCGGCCGGGATCGTGCCCGGTGCCACGCGGTCGCAGCCGACGCAGAGCATCCGTGAAGGCGCCGGTCAGGCCGGTGGCATCGGCGGGGCCGGGGCCTTGCCCGTGCGCCCCATTCCGGCACGGGCCGGGCCCCCGCATACACGGCGTTCGCCAGCCGGACGAAATCGGAGCGAGTCACGGCCCGGCTGATCGTGCGCCGGGTCCGTGACCTGGCCAAACCCGCGATCGTCGGAAAGCAGGGCGAGTTGTTCCCGATCTGGCGCCACCACCCGTTCTTCACCGACACCCCTGCCGCAACCCTCCAAGCCGAGCGGGAACACCGTCACCACGCCGTCGTCGAGCAGGTCATCGCGGACAGCAAAGCCGGAGCCCTCGCCCACCTGCCGTCAGGGAAGTTCCACGCCAACGCCGCCTGGCTCACCCTGTGGGCGATGGCCTACAACCTGCTGCGGGCCGCCGGCACACTGACCTCCGCCTTCCACGCCAAGGCAACCACCGCCACCCTCCGCGCCCACCTGATCCAGGTTCCGGGCCGGATCGCCCGCTCCGCACGGCGTATCACCCTGCACCTACCGTACAACTGGCCCTGGCGAGAGGCCTGGACACGGCTGTTCGACACCGTCCACCGCCCGCCCGAACCAGCCTGACCGCCTCTGCCCGGCCCACCCCGCCAGGGCCCAACCGGAACCGAACCCGTGGAGAAGCTGGGCAGACCAGCAAATACCGCCTGCCCATCCACACTCACCGACCCGAAACCGGCTCAGAAACCCGTCAGCAGATCACATTCAGACCGCGTCGTTGGATCGAGGCTTAGCGCTGTATGGGGTCTCTGCAGGTTCAGGCGGACGTCAGCGCCGGGCGCGGCGACGCGAGCGGGGAGTGCCGGCCCTTCTTTGCCGTGCGTAGCTGCCCCCGGTCGACTTCGGGGTGGGCGGGGATGGCCGCGTCGCTTGGTAATGCTGGTCAAGGCGCGCGTACGGGCTGTATACAAGGCGGGCCCGGCTCTGGGGTGTACCGGGCCGTGCTACGTAGCGCCGTGGGGAGACCTTGAAGGGGTGTCCGTGACTGGCTGTCACGGACACCCCTTTCAGGTGCGGTTACCTCAGTTGTTGTGGCGTTGGCGCCTCCTGAGGGCGACGGTGAGGGAGAGGCCGCCGAGGATGAGCAGCGTGCCGAGCGCGGCCGCGATGAGCACGGTGGTGCCGGTGCGGGCGAGGATCCCGGACGATTGCGGGGCGGGCTGGGGGTTGTTGGGGGGCGGGACGTTGCCGGACGGTGGGATGTTGCCGTGCGGGGGGACGTTGGTGGACGGCGGAGGAGTCTTCCCCGGCGGCACCGTGTGGTCGGTTTCGCAGCCCTTCTTGGTGTCGCAGGTGCCGCGCTTGTTGTCGGGGGTGGTGACGACGTTGTGCAGCTTGCTGTCGCCGCCACCGGTGGCGGTCACGGAGTAGATGATGGTGGCCTTGCCGTCGACGGGAAGGTTGCCCTTCCAGACGAGCTTGCCGTCGGACACCGAGACGTCGCCCGACGAGGCCTTGGCATCGTCGTTGTAGGTGGCGTCGTCGAGGACCTTGGACAGGTCGTCAGTGATGGTGGCGTCCTTGACGTCGCCGTTGCCCTTCTGGGTGACGGTGACGGTGTAGGTGACCTTGTCGCCCTTCTTCACCGCCGTACCCGACTTCGGGTCGGAGGACTTGGAGAAGACGTACGAGCCATAGACGTGATCGGTCTCGCAGCCCTTCTCCGTCTCGCAGGTGCCGCGCTTGTCGTCGGGGGTGGTGACGACATTGTGCAGCTGGCCGTCGCCGTTGGCGTTGACGGTCACGGAGTACGTGATCGTGGCCTTTCCGCCCACCGGAAGGTCGCCCTTCCAGACGAGTTTGCCGCCGGTCGCCGAGACGTCGCCCGACGAGGCCTTGGCATCGTCGTTGTAGGTGGCGTCGTCGAGGACCTTGGACAGGTCGTCAGTGATGGTGGCGTCCTTGACGTCGCCGTTGCCCTTCTGGGTGACGGTGACGGTGTAGGTGACCTTGTCGCCCTTCTTCACCGCCGTACCCGACTTGGGGTCGGAGGACTTGGAGAAGGTGTAGGCGCCGTAGGCGTGGTCGGTCTCGCAGCCCTTCTCGGTCTCGCAGGTGCCGCGCTTGTCGTCGGTGGTAACGACGTTGTGCAGCTTGGTGTCGCCACCGCCGGTCACGGTCACGGAGTACGTGATCGTGGCCTTGCCGCCGACCGGCAGGTCGCCCTTCCAGACGAGCTTGCCGTCCTTGACCTCAGCCGACCCGGCCGAGGCCTTCACGTCACCGTTGTAGGTGGCGTCGTCCAGGACCTTGGACAGGTCATCGGTGATGGTGGCGTCCTTGATGGCGGCCTTGCCGTGCTGGTTCACGGTGACGGTGTAGGTAACCTTGTCACCGACCTGGACGATGGAGCCGGACTTCGGGTCGGAGGACTTGGAGAAGGTGTACGAGCCCATTTCGTGGTGGGTGGTGCAGCTGGGGGTGCTGCCGTCCTCGTCGACCTCGCAGCCGGGTGACAGCACGGTGTTGACGAGTTGGGCGTCCCCGCCGGCCTTGACGGTCACGGAGTAGGTGATCGTGGCTTCGCCGCCGACCGGGACGGTGCCGTTCCACGTCAGTACGCCGTCCTTGATCTCAGCCGTGCCGGTCGAGGCCTTGACGTCGTCGTTGTAGTCGGCGTCGTCCAGCACCTTCGACAAGTCGTCCGAGAACGAGGCGTCGGCCGGAGCCGAACCCTGCTGGGTGACCTTGACCGTGTAGGTGACCTTGTCACCGGGGGCCACGGTCTGGCCGGAGGCCGGGTCGGCGGTCTTCTCGACCTTGTAGTTGGTCACCTCGATCCCGGCCGGGTCCGGCGGGATGGTCGGCGGGACCTCGGAGTCGGGCGGGGTGTCCGCCGTCGCGGAGGCGGTGTTGACGAACGTGCCCGACACGGACTTGTCCAGCACGGTGCTGAACTCGTGCGACTGGCTCTTGCCCGGTTCCAGGGAAGCGATCGTGAACGCGCCGAGCTCGGGGAACTTGTCGTCCGAGACCTTCACGTTCTTGAGCGTGCCCTGCCCGGTGTTGGTGACCACGATCCGGTACTTGACCGTGTCGCCGTACTTGAAGGCCGGGTAGTCGGCAGCTTCGTTGGCGTCGTGCCACTGCCCGTCCTTGCCCTGGACGATCAGGCATGACGCCTTGGGGCCCGGCATGGGTTCGCGCTGTCCAACGACCGTAGGAACCCGTCGTCACGCAGGTCGGCTGCGGCACCTTCAGCACCCCGGCGATCTTCCGTGCGAGCGGGCGTGACGTGCTGGCGGGGTATGGTTCCTGGTCGACCGTCTACGGCGTGTTCCAGCGTTGGGCGGCGGCCGGGACCTTCCGGCCGCTGATGGACGGGTTGATCGCCGAGGCTGCGGCCCGCAACAAGGAAGCGAAGGTGACCTGGCGCAAGTGCGACAGTCAGGCCACCGGGTGATGTGGTCTTCTGGAAGTTCAAGAGCAACAAGCCCATCCAGCACGCGGCTGTGGTCATCGCCAAGTCTGGCGGCAGCGTCACCATCGCGCAGCACAGCAGCAATTACCGCATGTCGACCATGGCAGCTGCCCGTAGCCGTAACCACCCCTATCTCAGTCTGGATCGCCCATGTCACTCCGCGCTGATAAGCGCACCACCGCCCTCGCCGGGTCCGCCGCGGTCCTCGTCGTGCTGTGCGTGGCTGCCGTCTGGTGGTTCAACCGCACCGACGACACCCCGTACGCACTCGCCGCCTCGCCGAAGGTGAGCGTCGTCTACGAGGGCGAGCGTCCGCCCGAAGAGGTGCATACATTCCTGACGGTGTTCGTCCAGCGCCTGGCGAACGGGGATGTGAAGGGCATCGACGAACTGCACGACGGCTACCCCGACGGGACGGCGGTGACCCGGGAGTCCTCAGACTTCCTGAGTCCCCTCGCCGCGGCGGCGGCAGACGGTCCGGTCACGGCCCGTACCGAACCCGTACGCGACAACCGGCCGATCCTGCAGCGCCTTAGGTCACCTCAGGGCGGCACGTCCGAGGCAGAACTCACCCTGACGGGCGGCAAGCACGTACACATCCAACTGACCAGGGAGCACGGTGTGTGGTGGGGCTACGCCAACGCCCCGACCGGCTGATCCCGGGCCCTGCCCGCGCCGTGCCCGATGGTGCCTTCGACACCGGCTCGGAGCTTGGTCCCGCCGTCGCACCTCGCCCTCGATCAGGTGGAAGTGCTGCACCCACAGCTGCCGC
Organism: Streptomyces sp. NPDC015032; assembly: GCF_043080425.1. NCBI lineage: Bacteria > Bacillati > Actinomycetota > Actinomycetes > Kitasatosporales > Streptomycetaceae > Streptomyces > Streptomyces sp. NPDC015032. The sequence goes on from NZ_JBIBVN010000007.1 coordinate 32,889, forward strand.
AGGGTCTCCGCCTCCGGCACTGCCCGCAGCACGGTCGGCACATCGGGCGAGGTGACGGCCTTGAGCAGTCGCATCCCGTCGGTTCCGATCCGCCGGCCGACCTCCTCCCGCTTGGCCGGGGCCTTGGGGAACCGTGAGTCCTCGGCGCGGGTGGCGTAGTGGCCGGAACCAGTCCGGCTCGGCGACCTCGGACAGCCAGTCGGGAGCGACGACGGCGAGCGTGTTCAGGGCCGAGCGCAGGGTTTCGGCGAGCATCTCCAGCCATCCCAGCTCCCGCGCTGCCGACAGCACATGCGTGGAGTCGGTACGGGCCTTGCCTCTGCCGGTGAGCAGCCCCTTGTCCCGGGCCGCGGCGAGGATGCCGTCCAGCATCCGCTGTCCGGCGTCCGCCTGGACCAGCCGGTCCCTGAACTCCGAGAGGACGGAGAAGTCGAAGCCAGGATCGTCCAGTCGGAGCCCGAGGGCGTACTTGAAGTCGATCCGGGCCCGGACCGCCTCCGCGGCCTGCCTGTCGGTCAATCCCTCGACGAACTGCAACACCAGCACCAGCGCAAGGCATCCCGGTGACCAGGCAGGCCGCCCTCGTGACGGGAAAAGGTCCACGAACTCCTCGTCCGTGAACAGCGGCCCCAGTTCGTCACGGACCCGGATCGCCAGGCTCCCCTTCGGGAACGCGGCCCGCGCCACCCGCACCGTCACCGCCGGGATCTCCCCAGATCCCTTCGGCTGCATCGACATCCGCACCCACCCCATACGACAACGTCGGCCTTCAAGACCACATCCGGGACTTGAAGGCCGACGTCACGCAAGGCCCCGAATTGACCAACAGCATCCGACAACTGCCGTGGGGCGGGGCACGGCTCTGAGCGTGGCGGGCCGTTGTCGACTGTGCAGCACAGCAAGGCGGCTGTGCCCGAGGCTGCTCGGATCAAGAGCAGCTACATCACAGGCAACGGCGGTGAAATGCGCAGGGGTCGCAGCAAGCACCGGAGTCGTTCTCGTCAGGGACTCGAAGCGGCCCGCAGTGGCCAAGCTCGCGTTCGGCGCCGGGGCGTGGCCATCAACTGGATGGAGTTGACGGCATGGCCCACGCTGACGCCCGCCCGCAGACACGGGCACAGAGAAGACTTCCGCGAGCCGAAGACAGCGACCGAGGCCCGGTGCCTGGTCCGCGTGTCCCTGTCCGCCTGGGAACTGGACCACGCCACGGACCCGGCCGACCTCGTGATCTCCGAACTCGTCGCCAACGCCGTCCGGCACCCCCGAGGCCCCATGGTGCGCGTCATCGTCGAACGCCCCGCGGACGACCAGGTCTACCTCGGTGTCGTCGACCGCGCACCGAACGATCTGCCGCAGCAGCAGACACCGCACGCCGAGGCCGCACAGGGCCGAGGACTGCTGATGGTGGACGCATTCACCACCCCATGGGGCTACGACCGGTTACAGCAACCGGCGGGACAGCCCCGGATCTAGCGGCCGATCTTGTCCAGCTCGGCGAGTTCCTCGTCGGAGAGCGGGAGCCCCGCCCCGGCGACGTTCTCGCGCAGGTGCGCCACCGACGAGGTGCCGGGGATGAGCAGGATGTTCGGCGACCGCCTCAGCAGCCAGGCCAGGGCGACCGACATCGGCGCCGCGCCCAGCCGGGCGGCCACGGCGGAGAGCGCCGTGGACTGCAGCGGGGTGAAGCCGCCGAGCGGGAAGAAGGGCACGTAGGCGATGCCCTTGTCCGCGAGATCGTCGATCAGTTCGTCGTCCTGGCGGTAGGCGAGGTTGTACATGTTCTGCACGCATACGATCGGCGCGATCGTCTGCGCCTCGGCGACTTGCTCCGCCGTCGCGTTGCTCACTCCGAGATGCCGGATCAGGCCCTGCTGCTGTAGTTCGACAAGGGTCTCGAAGGGCTCAGCGAGCGAGCCGGGCCGGGGCCCCTGAGCGTCGCCGAGCCGGAGGTTGACGACGTCGAGGGAGGCGAGACCGAGGTCTTCGAGGTTCTCGTCGACTGCGCGGCGCAGCTCATCGGGCTTCCGGGCCGGGGGCCAGCCGCCCTGCTGATCGCGGACCGCGCCGACCTTGGTCACGATGTGCGGCGGTGCGGAGTGCTGAGGGTGTTCGGAGTGAGGGTTCAGCGCTTCACGGATCAGCTGGTTGGTGAAGCGCGGCCCGTACGCGCCGGCGGTGTCGATATGGGTGATCCCGAGGTCGGCGGCCTCGCGCAGGACGGCGAGCGCGCCGTCGTGATCGGCGGGCGGGCCCATGACTCCGGGGCCGGCGAGCTGCATGGCGCCGTAGCCGAAGCGGGTGACGGTCAGGTCGCCGAGCGACCAGGTACCGCCGGGCAGTGGGGCGGAGGGTGTGCTCATATCAGTGGTGCCTTCCATGTTCTTCATGGTTCTTTCATGCTGAGCCGGATGCCGCGGAGCGCTGTTCGCCACGGGGCCGTTGTTCGCGATGCTCACGCCGGGGGCCGATGCGATCGTCGTTCCGCTCGTACCGCCGATGCTCGCTCGCGGACGAGCGTGCATCCAACACCGATGCAGTGCCCTGTCATACCCGACAGGTATCACCGAGGTACGGTTGCGGCCATGGACGCCTTGGAGACCCGCGAACTGAGGTACTTCCTGGCCGTAGCCGAGGAACTGCACTTCGGCCGCGCCGCCGAACGCCTCGGCATCGCCCAGCCCCCGCTGTCCCGCGCGATCCAGCAGCTCGAGCGGCGTCTCGGCGTCTCCCTGCTGGACCGCAACCGCCGCGGCGTCTCCCTGACCGGCGCCGGAGAAGTGCTGCTGCACGAGGGCCGCGCCGCCCTCGACGCGGCCACCGCCGCCGCTCGCCGCACCCGCCGCGCCGGAGGCGCCGACGGTACGGGCGGCCCCCGCGACCGCCTGGTGCTGGCGGTGAAGGCCGGCGCATCCCACGAACTGCTGCGCAAGCTCCTCGACGCCTACGCGGCCGAGCCCGACGCCGCCGAGATCGAGGTGCTGCCGAGCGGTACGTGCGAGCAGGGAGAGATGCTGCGCGACGGCCGCGCCGACGTGGCGCTCATGCACAAGCCGTTCAACTCCCTCGCCGGGTTCGACAGCGAGGAGTTGATGACCGAGGGGCAGATCGCCATCTTGCCCGCCGCGCACCCGCTCGCCGCGCGCAGGACTCTGTCCTTGGCCGAGGTCGGCGACATCCCCGGCCTCCCACTCGCCCGCTGGGCCCACAACGGCACGTACCCGCCCGGTCCGGGCCCCGAGATCCACGACCAGACGCAGCTCGCCCAGCTGATCGCCCTCGGCCGTACCGTCGCCGTCTTCCCCGACTCCGCCCGCGCTTGGCTGTGGGCGGAGCACACCGCCGTCCCCCTGGCCGACGCGCCACCCGTCGTCACCCACATCGCCTGGCCGGCGCACAGCCGCTCCCTAGCCCTGGCCGGACTGATCCGCAAGGCCACCCGGCTGTGACCCCCTCCTGCCTCGCCTGCCTCCCCCCGCCGCTCGCCACGCGCCGCCGTCGCCCTATTGCCGCCCCTGAGAACAGGAGTCAACCGGCCCTGAACAGCGCGCTGTTGTACGTACGTGCCACCGTTGACGCACTCAGCTGGACCGGAACCGCGCTCAGCCCAGCGAACGGCGCCATCGGGCAGGCGAGCGCGTACTGGCTCCGCCGCCGGGCCGCCTCCTGGCCCGCGACGAGGGTCGTGTACGAGGTCGCGTACGAGAAACGGTTCGGCCAGCCCCCGAGCGCGCACTCGCCCGGGGGTGAGCGCCACCCCTCAGCGCCCCCGGCACAGCGCGGCGGCGGATCCGGCGGAGTCACCCAGCACCCTGCCTCGCCGCCCCGGCAAGGGAAGTGGAACCGGCGAGGGATGCGGCATTCCTGCTGGCGCCGGGCGACCGGCCGGTGACGCGTTTGAAGGCGCGGCTGAAAGCGGCCTGAGAGGTGTAGCCGAGGCGCAGCGCCACGGACTGGATCGGCAACGTGTCCTGTGCCAGCCACTGGCCAGCGAGGAGCATCCGCAGCTCCGTGGCGTAGCGGAGGGGCGGCATGCCGATTGTGGCCTGGAATCGGTCGGCGAAGACGGACCGGGAGACATTGCATTCGGCTGCCAGCTCCGCCACGGTCCAGTGATGGCCGGGCCGCCGGTGCAGGGCCAGGATGGCGCGGGCCAGGCGGGGATCGCGCAGTGCGGCCACCAGCCCGGAACTGCTGTCGCAGCCGCATTCGATCCAGCCCCGTACGATCAGGGCGCCGCCACCTCGGCGAGCCGGGCGAGGATGCCGGCGAAGCCCACGCGCGCGGAGCAGAGCTCGCGCCTCATGGACGCGAGGATCGGCATGAGTCCGGGGTAACGCTTTCCAGTGCCGCATCAGGCAACGTTCGCCCCGTTGTGGCGCATTGCTTGATTGCTGCGCAGGGCGGTCAGAATGATCACGTGGCTGAACGTGTGCGGGTCCGGGAGATCGATGACGACGCGGGCAGGCGGTTGCTGCGGATCATCCGCAGAGGCACTGGTTCGGTGGTGACCTGGCGGCGGGCTCAGATGGTGCTGCTGTCCGCGCAGGGCATGTCCGTGGTGAAGATCGCCGAGGTGACATTTACGAGCCCGGACCGGGTCCGGGACGTAATCCACAACTTCAACGTCGACGGCTTCGAGGCGCTCTACCCCAAATACAAGGGCGGCCGGCCGAGAACCTTCACCCTTCCGGAACGCCGGGACATCAAGAAGATCGCCAAGTCCAGGCCGGCCGAGCACGGCCTGCCGTTCTCGGCCTGGAGCCTGGTCAAGCTGGCCGACTTCCTGGTCGCCGAGGGGGTGGTCGACGACATCAGCCACGAGGGTCTTCGGGCCCTGCTCCGCGAGGAGGGCGTCTCCTTTGTGGCGAACTTGTCGCCCACCTCGGCAAGCCCGAGACTGACGAGCTGTGGACCCGGGCTTGCAACGTGTACGACACCATGAGCACCCGGGCCTGACCGCCCGGCCACTGCAAAAAGCGGCGTCCGAAGCGATATGAGGTGGCTTCGGACGTCGCTTCGACTTTACGGCCAGTGCGCACATAAGAAGGCTCGCGGTCGGTCAAGCGGCCTGACCGAGGCCGGTGGCGGTCAGGTCCTGCTCGCGCAGCGGGGTGAAGTCGACATCGAGTTTCGGGTCGTACGCGTCGGGCTGGATGCCGAGTTCGTGCGTGCTGCACTCGCCGAACCGGTTGATGTGCTCGGTCAGGTACGGCGAGATGTGCGCCAGGTCCTCCGGGTCGATCTCCCATCCCTCCTCCAGCAGCTGCCGGACAATCTCCGCGATGTCCAGGGCGTTGTGGAAGTTCACCGCGTTCGTGAGCAGGGCGTTGAACTTCATCGTCTTCTCCTGCTCGATGGGGTCGTTGTCCGCGATGACGCCGCGGTTGCCGAAGCCGATCCACTGGGAGAACCGGTTGAACGACTCCACCTTGTTGGTCGCCGCGGTCACCCGCTGGCGCAGCGGCGCGTCGGAGAGGTAGCGCAGGAGCTGGGCGGCGGATCACGCGGCCGACCTCGCGGAAGGCGGCGTAGGTGGCGTTCTTCCGCGACCCGGAGCGCAGGCGCTTGAGCAGCGTGAAAGAGGAGATGGCGCCCTCGCGTACGGAGACGGCCACGCGCATCAGGTGGCGGAACTGGGACTTGATCAGGTCGAAGTCGATTGTGTTCTTGCCGGGCTAGCCGAACAGGGCGTCGACGTGCACGTACTCCGTCTGCTTGGAGGGCCGGTAGAAGGTCATCACTCCTTCCCGCGATGCACGTGCGCGTGCTGCCCGTCGCGGTCGAAGATCATCAACAGCTCAGCCGGGCCGTCGACCGCGGCGAACGCGTGCGGGGTCATGGTGGCGAACTCGGCCGCCTCGCCGGCCTCGACGGTGATCTCGCGATCGCCGAGCAGGAGTAGGAGCCGCCCGCTGAGCACGAACAGCCAGTCGTGGCCGGGGTGAACGCGCTGCTGTGGCCGGGCCGCGGTCGGCTCAACCAGCATCTTCACCGCGACCGTGCTGCTGTCCGGCCTGCTCAGCGCCCACGTCGTGCGCCCCTCGATCCGGCTCGGCGTGGGGCGGATGACCACGTCGTCGTCGCCGCTCACGTCGAGCAGTGCGTCCAGGCCGACCTGGAGGCCGGTGGCAAGCGGAAGCAGTACGTCGAGGCTGATCGTGCGCTTCCCGGTCTCGACGCGACTGATCGCTGACGGGCTCAGGTTGGTGCGCGCTGCGAGCTCGTCGAGGGAGAGCCCGAGCGTGGTGCGCAGGCTGCGCAGCCGGGTCCGGACGACGTGCTCGATGTCGGCGAGTTGACTCACGTTGACTCCTTGCGAATTCTGCAAGGAGTCTGGCATATAACGCCAGGGGTTTCTACCGTGGAGGACATGAGCCATCACCACACCGACCCCGCTACCTCCGGCGCACCTGCCGCTCCGACCGTCGTCCGCCACTGCGACGTCGCCGTCATCGGCGGATCGGCTGCCGGCCTCGCCGCCGCCCTGCAGCTCGGCCGGCAGCGCCGGTCGGTGATCGTGGTCGACTCCGGCGAGCCGCGCAACGCGCCTGCGGCGCACATGCACAGCTTCCTGGGACGCGATGGCACAGACCCGGCGGAGCTGCTCGCCGCTGGTCGCGTGGACGTGCGCCGCTATGGGGGCGAGGTGCTGTCCGGCCGCGCCGTGCGGGTGGCCCGGGACGGCGAGCTCTTCGTCGTCGAGCTCGCCGAGGGCACCTCCGTCGTCGCCCGCCGGATCGTCGTCGCGACCGGCCTGGTCGACGAGCTTCCCGAGGTCGAGGGACTGGCGGACCACTGGGGCCGGGCGGTGATCCATTGCCCGTTCTGCCACGGCTACGAGGTGCGCGACCAGCGGCTGGTCCAGCTCGTCACCCATCCGATGGGGCTGCACGTCGCGCCGCTGCTGCGCCAGCTGACCGCGCACCTGACCGTGCTGATCGCGGACGGCGTCGAGGTCGACGAGTCCGAGCTCCACACGCTCACGTCGGCGGGTGTCGACGTCCGCGTTGCCACCACGGCACGACGTGTCCTCGCTGACGCTGACAGCTGGCTGACCGGGGTCGAGCTGGCCGACGGATCACGGGTCGACGCCGACGCGATGCTCGTGGTACCGCGCCTCCACCCGCGGGCCGAGCCGTTCGCCGAGCTCGGGCTGCGCCCCACCACGCACCCGACCGGCATGGGCGAGGTGATCGAGGTCGATGCGATGGGCGCCACCGCCATCGACGGGGTCTACGCGGTCGGCAGCATCACCGACCCCAGCCAGCAGGTGCTCCCGGCCGCCGCCCACGGCAGCCGCGTCGGTGGCACCGTCGCGATGAGTCTCGCCGCCGAGGACGTGCGCACCGCGGCCCGCCCGTCCGGCTCCGTCGCCGACTGGGATCACCGCTACTCCGACGACCCGGTCTGGAGCGGCAACCCGAACGGCTCGCTGGTCGCGGAAGTGACCGACCTGCCCGTCGGTCGTGCGCTCGACGTCGGCGCCGGCGAGGGCGGTGACGCGATCTGGCTAGCCGAGCAGGGCTGGGAGGTGACCGCGAGTGACATCTCCTCGCGCGCGCTCGACCGGATCCGGGTCGAGGCCGAGCGGCGCGACCTGACTGTCACGTGCGAGCTGGCCGATGCCAACGCCTGGGAGCCGTTCGCCCAGGGGTCGGCACAGGGCGGGTTCGACCTCGTCTCGGCGGCGTACGCGTCGATCCCGCGTACGCCCGACCTGCGCGGCGTCCACAATGTGCTCGACGCCGTCGCCCCCGGCGGTTCCCTGGTCATCCTCAGCCACGACCTCGAGGCGATGCGCGACCCACAGCACGGGCATCGCCCGTTCGACCCCGACGCCTACCTGCACATCGACGACTTCGTGACGGCGATCAAGGCCGCGGCCGGCTGGACCATCGAGGTCGACGACAAGCGTCCCCGTCCCCCGGGCTCGGCCAGCGCAGCCCACCACGCCGACGACCGGGTGCTGCGCGCCCGCCGAGCGAGCTGAGCCAACGCCACCAGCAAATGGCAGCGGCCCGCGTCCGCGCCGACCGCGGGTGCTACGCGAATCCGCTTCCTAATGCTGTTGTCAAGCGGCTGTAGTCACCGGGGGTGCGACCTCGTAGCACCGTCGGTCACGGATCAGGGCCCAGATGACGTTGACGCGTCGGCGGGCGAGGGCGAGCACGGCTTGGACGTGCTTCTTCCCCTCGGCGCGTTTGCGGTCGTAGAACTTCCGGGAGTTCGGGTCGCAGCGAACGCTCACGAGCGCGGAGGTGTAGAAGACCCGTTGGAGCCTTCGGTGATAGACGACCGGCCGGTGGAGGTTGCCGCTGACCTTGCCCGAGTCGCGCGGTGCGGGAGCGACGCCGGCGAAGGCTGCCAGAGCGTCCGGGGAGTCGAACTCGTCCAGGCTGCCACCGACGGCGGCGAGAAACTCGGCACCGAGGGTCGCGCCGATGCCTGGGACACTCTGGACTATGTCGGCGAGCTCGTGCTCGCGAAACCGGCCCTCGATGAGCTTGTCTATTTCGGCGACCTGCTCGTTGAGGGCCATCACCTCCTCGGCCAGGGTGTGGACCAGCTTGGCGATGGTCTTCTCCCCCGGGATGGCGGTGCGCTGGTGCTCGGCGGCCTCAACGGCTGTTTCGGCGAGGGTTCTCGCGTTGCGGACCTTGCGGTTGGCCAGCCACTTCGTCAGCCGTGTGACGCCGGTCCGTCGGATGGCGGCCGGTGTCTGGTACCCCGTCAGCAGCTTGAGCGGGCCGGTGTTGGTCACGTCCAGGGCCCGTTCCAGGGCCGGGAACATGCTCAGCAGGGTGCCGCGCAGGCGGTTGACCGAGCGGGTGCGGTCCTCGACCAGATCGGCCCGGCGTCCGGTCAGCAGCTTGAGTTCGATGGCGGCCTCGTCGCCGGGGCGGATGGGCCGCAGGTCGCGGCGCATCCTGGCCTGGTCGGCGATGACGTAGGCGTCGCGGGCGTCGGTCTTGCCCTCGCCGCGGTAGCCGTCGGAGGCCCGGTTCACCAGGCGGCCGGGCATGTAGAGGACCTCCTGGCCGTGGCTGACCAGCAGGGCCAGCAGCAGCGCGGGTTCTCCGCCGGTCATGTCGATGGCCCAGGTGACCTCGCGGCCGTCGGCCAGGTCCAGGACGTCGCCGATCAGCTTCAGCAACTCGGGCTCGTCGTTGGCCACCCGCCGCAACAGCAGGGTCTTGCCGTCGGCGTCCCGCGCCAAGCCGTGATGGTGGCCCTTGCCGCTGTCGATCCCCGCCCATATCCGGCTCATCGCGCTCCTGACGTCAGTGTTCGTTCAGCTCGTGCCACGGACGACCTCGCCGGCATTGCTCTACGCAGCGACTTGTTCGCTACCTGACCAAGACCGTCAGCCGCCCCCGAACACGCCTGGGTTCGTCATCCTGCCCCGCCGCTGGGTGGTCGAACGATCGCTTCGGCATGGATCAGGCACGCGCGTCGGCACGCCCGGGACTACGAACGGCTCATCCAGCACTCCGAATCGCTGATCACCTGGGCGGCCATCACCCTCATGACCAGGCGAATCACACGCCGAAGTTCCCGCAGGCGCGGACAGTCGGCCTCCCTCGAGGCCGAAGGGGACTGATCGTTCTCAAGGCCGGGACCATCCCCCCTTGCCGCAGCCCGCATCGGGCTCTGGGCACCACTCTCCCCCACCACTGGCGAAGCCTCGACCGTGACATCGCCCGGCTGGCCCATCCGCCCGCAACGAGAACCGAGAGCGGGGAAGGACCGTTCAACCTCCCCAGGTCACAGCCCTTCCCCGGCCAGCGCCACCCGCCTACCCCGCCAATTCCGACCCATGCGCGCTAACTGACCTTCGCGCCATCGCGGTGTTCAGACGATCCCGCAGGCCCTGCGGAAAAGAGTCCTTGCCCATCACGGCCGCGTCATCATCTCGGCCACGACACGCACCCGGATATTGCTGCGCTGGGACACCTCCACCAAGATCTCCCACGACTCCTCAGCCGAGCAGCCGAGCTGAGCCAGCAGGATCCCGCGGGCCATGTCGATCCGGGGCCGACTCTCCGTAGCGCGCTTGAGCTGCTCGTTCTCCTCCTGAAGCCGCATGATCTGCTCAGCGTCAGACTCCGCCGATCCCTCAACCGCGCGCTGCAGGGGATCGGCGGGCAATCGCTCTGCACCCGCGTGCTGATCTTGTATTTCCTGGGGAGGCCACATACCAGCCGCCTGCCCTTTGCCTCTGCCAGCACCGGGGGCCGGTAACGCACGTGTTATGAGCCCCAAATCCCGGCGAGCGGGTTGCTCCACCAGCGTGGAAGACAGGTGTGGGCAGGGTCAGGGCGGTGCGGGCGCGGGTGTGGGGTGGGATAGCCCAACAAGTGCTTCGGCCTCGCCGGGGTCGAAGGGGGTGGGTCCGTGCCAGTGCAGGAGGAGGACGGTGGCGTCGTCGTTGAGCTGGCCGCGGTGGTAGTCGAGGATGCTGTGGATCAAGCGTCGTAGGGTTTCGGGGATGGACATGCCGTCGGCGAGGTGGGCGGTGATGAAGTCCAGGAAGCGGTCGAGTCCGAATTCCCCTCGGCCGGGGCGTCGGGCTTCGGTGATGCCGTCGGTGTAGGCCACGAGCCGGTCGCCGGGGCCGAGGTGAGCGCGGCACATCGGGGTGCGAATCCCTAGGTTGGTGCCCAGCGGGGTGCCGTGGTCACCGTGCAGGTGGGTGTGACGGCGGTCGGGGTGAAAGATCACGAGCGGGTGGTGGCCGCAATTGACCCAGGAGAGCACCCCGGTGGTCATATCGAGGTCGGCGAGGATCGCGGTGGTGTAGCGGTCGCCGCCGAACTGCTCGATCAGGACCTGTTCGATGTGGTCGGCGGCGTCGGTCAGGCTCGCGCCCTGGCGGCGGCTGTTGCGGCAGGCGGCCACGGCGACGTTGGCGGTGATCCCGGCGGCCGTGTCGTGGCCCATGGCATCGAAGAGGCCCAGGTGGATGACATCTTCGGCGACGGCGTAATCGAAGGCGTCCCCGCTGACCTGGTAGGCGGGTTCCATGGCGGCGCTGAAGACCACCCGGTCGCCCGCGAAGGTCAGCGGCGGCATCAGGTTCCACTGCATCTCGGCGGCCACATTCATCGCCTGGGTGCGCACCAGGCGGGCGTAGGAGTCACTGTGCGCCCGTTTGTCGGCGTACACAGTTACGTCCCCAGCTTCGTACGGATGAATAGGGACAGTTGTTGCTGCGGTGAGGCGTGTTGTTCGGCACTCTGCTGCTTGTTGGTGAGGCAGCGGAGAGGGGTCTGGCGATGCTCTTGGACTCGGAGCGTTGGTTGGAACTGCGGCGATTCCGGGGGATGTTGGAGTCCGGGGCGCTGAGCTTGTCGGAGATCGCCCGGGAGACGGGGCTGGATCGCAAGACGGTCCGGAAGTACCTCTCGTCGCCGGGCCCGGCGACGCCGCCGCGGCGGTCGCCGAACGGGCGGTCCCGGGCGAGGGTGATTGACGAGTTCGCGCCGCTGGTCGATGCGATGCTGCGGGCCGAGGTCCTGATGAAGGCCGCGGTGATCCACGAACGGCTGGTGGCGGAGTACGGGTTCACCGGGAATTACCAGCGGGTCAAGCTCTACGTTCAGGAGGCCCGCCCCAGGATCGCCGAGGACCTCGGGATCACGCCGAAGGAACTGGCGGGTATGCACCGCCGGTTCGAAGTGATCCCCGGCGCCCAAGCTCAGGTGGACTGGGGTGACGAGGGCAAGATCCTCACGCATATGGGCGTTGGGAAGGTCTATTCCTTCCACATGACCTTGTCGTACTCCCGTGATCCGTTCTGCTGCTTCACCACGAGCCAGGATCTGGAGACCTTCTTCGACTGCCATCGGCGGGCGTTTGCGCACTTCGGCGGGGTGCCGATGACGATCGTCTACGACCGCACCAAGACCGTCGTGCGCCGGCATGTCGCCCCTGGTGAGGCGGTGCCTCTGCATCCGGAAGCGGTGGGCTTCGCCGGGCACTACGACTTCGATATCGACGTGCTGGCCGCCTACCGGCCCACCGGCAAGGGCCGGGTCGAACGCCAGGTGCTGATCGTCCGCGACCACGTTCTCTCCGGACGAGCCTTCTCCTCGATCGAGGAGATGGACGCCGCGTTCACGGCCTGGGTGCCCAGGCGGCGGGCACAGATCCACAAGACCCACCGTGAGGTGATCGGACACCGGGCTGCACGGGACCACACAGCCCTCAAGACGCTGCCGCCGGCCCCGTATCTGCTGGCCGAACGGCACCTGCGTCCGGTCGGCAAGGACTGTCTGATCGCGTTCGGCGGCAACCTCTACTCGGTGCCCGCACGCAAGGTCCGCCCCCGCCAGCTCGTCGAGATCCGGGCCACGAAATCACAGGTCAGCCTGCATTCCACGGTCCCCGACTCGGGCGGCGAAACACTGCTGGCCATGCACCCGAGGGCGGTCGGCCGCGGGGTCCGCGTGGTCGAGGAAACACATTGGGACGGGCTGCCCACCGGCAAGGGACGCCGGACGACTACCGGCGAAATTCCCGTCCAGCCGCGTCACCACCGCCCGCTGGGCGAAGAAGCCGGACCCTTGCAGGCCCTGCTGAACCGGGCCGCCGCCACCCAGGTCGAGGTCGGCCGCCGGCCGTTGTCGGTCTATGACGAACTGACCGGCACCCGCCCCTTCACCACCCACCCCACCCCGAAGGAATCGTCGTGAGCGAGCTGACCGGCAACCGCATCCGCACCACGGCCGCGAAGCTCGGCCTGCCCCATCTGGCGGAAACTATCAACGAGTTCAACCGACGCGCGGACGAGGGCAAGCTCGGCTACCTCGATTTCCTCGACCTGGTCCTCTCCGAGGAACTCGCCGTCCGGGACGACCGCCGCTTCCGCCAGGGCCTGCGGCTCTCTCGGCTGCCGCACCACAAAACGCTCGATGAGTACGACTTTTCCTTCCAGCCCGACCTCGACCCACGCAAGGTCAAAGACCTCGCCACCCTCTCCTTCGTCGACGCCAAGGCAAACGCGGCCCTGCTCGGGCCGCCCGTTATCAACGGGGCCTGAGCCTCTCTCTTCTCTGTCTGCAACGAGCGTCACCGTGAGCGTTCTGCGTCGTTGATGCATTGCTATCAACGGGAGTTCTTCAACGAGACGGAACGACATCAGTGGCACACAGCTTGGCGGTCCGGCCCGCGAACGGGCGGCGGACGTGGACCGTGATCGACGAGAAGCACCGGACCGTTGCGCCGGTCGAGGACTGGCTGGAGGCCCATCGGCAACTGTGGTCACCGAACACAGTCCGCGGCTATGCGACCTCGCTGGCCCAGTGGTGGACGTTCCTCGAACAACGTAACGAGACCGGGAGGTGGGGCGATCTCGGGGTCCCGGCGGTCGCGGGGTTCCTGTCCTGGTTACGCAACGGCCGCACCGTCGAGCACACCCTGGTCGAGCCGGAACAGGCCCCGGAGGATGGGACGTTGGAGGCGCGACTGGCCGCGCTCATCTCCTTCTACCGATGGCAGGAGGCGGCCTTCTCGGTGCCGGTCGCGGGCCGGCTCATGCGCGGGACACCGCGCCGGGCCCCGGCCCGGGGCCTGCTCGCGCACCTGGACGCCCGCACCGCTCCGGCTCCGTCCTCTCTGGTCAGAGTCCGGCGACAGCGGCATCGTGGGCGCCCGCCGCTGCTTCTGCCGAGCGAGATTCAGGGCATCCTGGACGGCTGCGCGATGCCGGACGCCACGGTCGGCGAGTGGGCGGGCAACCTGCGCGACCGGCTGCTGTTCGCCCTGCTCGCGGAGACCGGAATGCGTCTGGGCGAGGCCCTCGGCCTGCGGATCAGCGACTTCGTCATGGGTCGCGGCTCCACTCCCTATGTCGAGATCGTGCCGCGCGAAAACAACACGAACGGGGCCAGAGTGAAGATGATGCGCCCCCGACGGGTCTATGTCGGCTGCGACCTGGAGCGACTCTTCGCCGACTACCTCACCCACCTCGCCTGCCGGGCCGCAGAGCTCGGCATCGAAATCGATGCCGGATCACCGTTGCTGGTGAACCTGGAGAGGCCGCCGCTGCTGGCCTCCCTGCGCGAGGGCACGGTGCGGGACAAGGTATCCGCCCTGCGCAAGAAGCACATCGGACCGACCTCCTGGACGCCGCACTGGTTCCGTCACAGCCACGCGACCGCGCTGCTGCTGGCCGGGACACCGGAGTGGGTGGTCTCCCGGAGACTCGGCCACGCACACGTGCAGACCACGCTCGACCTCTACGGCTGGGTCCGCGAGGACGAGGCCCTGCGGGCCGCGGTGAACTGGAAGTCGTACATCTCTGTCTGGCAGGTCGACGATGGCCGGTGAACAGCGTCACCTGCACGCGGCCAGCGGCGAGGATCCGTTCTGGCGTCTCTGGCGAGAGCTGCCCGAGCCGTGGAAGGGACCGGTGATCGGCGACGGCATCGACGACTGGGAGAAGATCACCGAGAACGGCGACCGGCGCATCGACCTGACCGGCCTGCCCGATCTGATCGCCGCCGAACTGGCCTGGATGGCGCACTGGCAGGCGATGGACGGGACCCGCTCGTCGGTGCTGGGCACCAACCAGTTCGCGAACATCCTGCGCCGCGCGATCCGCGACGACCATCCCTTTCCGACATCGATCCGGGCCATGGACTGGGAAACGGCGGCCGGCTTACAGCGGTGGTTCTATGCCACCCGCTGGGGCCGGCTCATTCCCCGCGGCAGCGTCGCCCGGCTACGGGTGATCTTCCGCTTCAGTCGCCTCGCCCTGCTCGCCCGCTGTTCGGACGGGCCCTGGTGGACTCTGGACGAGTGGCATCCGCGATGCGACCCGCGCATCCCGCTGGCCGAGCACGAGCCCCAGGCTCACTACGGCTGTTCACCTTCGAAGATCACGCACCCATGGCTGCGAGAGGCGGTCAAGTGGTGGCTCGGCACCCAGATGGAAGCGGGCGTCCTGCGCTGGACGACTGTGAGTCAGGACAGGATGCAGGACATCTTGCGCTTCGACCGCTGGCTGAACACCTTCCCTGACCCCGTGGATGTCCTGGGAGATCCCGCTCACGCGGTCCAACTCGCCTCCGCCTTCCGGCGCTGGGCCTCCGATCCTGCCAATCGGATTCAGCGCGAAAGCGACCAGCGGTTCGCTCATAAGCCCGTCCACCCGCGCCAGGTCAACGACGACCTACGGGCCGTCGCCGAGCTGTTCGCGTTCGTCGCCGCCAACCCCGCCGAGGCTCGCCAGGTCCTCGGACCGCACCCGTGGTCCCGGGTCACGGACGCGCATGCGGCCGGCTGGTTCCGCCAGGTCTCCCGCATCCCTCACCAGCGGGAACTCAACGACGAGCACTACGTCGACGACCACGCCCTCGCACAGATCCCCGCCGCCCTGCCGCTGCTCGGGCTCGCCCGCGACGAGCAGATGCTTCTCACCCGTGGCGACGGACAGCAGGTCACCTCCCGCGGCTTTGACGACCCGCAGGCCATGCGCATGATTCTGCTGCAGGTCCTGACCGGACGACGAGCCAGCGAGATCCGCACCTGCCTCATCGACTGCCTCTCCCCGGTCCCTGACCGGGCCATCGACGCCGCCGAGGGCGAACAGATCGCCCGCTTCCACTACGCGCAGAGCAAGATCGATATCGCGCCGGACAACATCCTCGTCGACGCCGAAGTCGTCGCGGTCATCGAGGAACAACGGCAATGGGTCCGTGACAGCTTTCCCGGCATCGTCCCGCGCCACCTGTTCCTGCAGCGGACCGGCAATCGCCAAGGCGACAAGCCCTACCCATCCAGGACCTACAACTGGATGCTTCGCGAGTTCAGCAAGCTCGTGAAGATCACGGACAGCAAGGGCAGGCCCGTCGGGCTGAGCCACACCCACCGCTTCCGTCACACCAAGCTGACACGGCTCGCCGAACTCGGTCTGCCCGTCCACGTGTTGATGCGATATGCCGGGCACGCAACCCCGTCGATGGCGATGCACTACGTCGCCGCCCGCCAGGAACACGCCGAGCAGGCATTCCTGGCCACCGCGAAACTGAGAGCGGACGGCACCCACGTCACCTTCTCCCATGACGACCACGACAGCCTCCACCTGTTCAACCGGGCCGACCGGTTCCTGCCTCACGGCTGGTGCCTTCTGCCGCCGCTGCAGACCTGTGACAAGGGGAATGCCTGCCTGACCTGCTCGGTCTTCGTCACCGACGCCTCCCACCAGGACTCGCTGGAACGGCAGTTGGCCGAGACCGAGGCCCTGATCAACCGCAGCACCACCGCCTTCCAGGCACGGCACGGACGTCCGATGCCCGAGGACAACGTCTGGCTGCTGCAAAGGCGGGCCGAGCACGCGGCCCTCACGAAGCTGCTGGACACCCTCCGCTCCAAGCCCGGACGCGCGGTCCAGGGCGCCGGCTGCGGCGCCGCCCCCACCGGCCCCGTCCCGCTCACCCTCGACCTCGACCGTCACCGAAGGACCCGGCCATGACCGACGACGCTCGCGCCAAGCGCACCCAGACGCTCGCCACCGCCGCCAAGGCCAAGTCCCAGGCCAAGACGGCCGCGGCAGAGAAGGCGATCCGCACCCTGGTCAAGCGCGGTGAGCCGATCACCTTCCAGGCCGTCCAGCGCGAGGCCAGCGTCTCCCACGCCTTCCTCTATAACCACCCCGACCTGCGAGGACGCATCGAACGACTCCGGTCCCAGGCCAGGCCGGTTCCCGCCCCCACGCCTCCGACCGACGAGCAGAGCACCCTCGTGCTCGCGCTGACCGGCCAGATCACCCGCCTGAAGAAGCAGCACCGAGAAGAAGTACAAGCCCTGCGAGACGCGCTCGAGCAAGCCCACGGCGAGAACCTCGACCTCCGGCGCGAACTCGCCCGCCGCGGCGGAGACGCCCCTCTTCCACAGGCTCGAGCCATCGGGCCCTGCTAACGATGTCCCATCGATCGAAGAACCGTCCTGAGCTGCAATAACATGCTCAGATCGCGAACGAACCGGCGATAACGGGCGGAGTCGGCAAGACCCACATCGCGATCGCGCTGGCCGTCGCGGCCTGCCGGGCCGGATACTCGATCTACTTCACCAGCCTCGACGACATGGTCCGCAACCTCAAAGCTGCTGAAGCGGCAGGTCGGCTGACCAACAAACTTCGTTCCTACCTGCGGCCGAGCGTTCTCGTGGTGGACGAGGTCGGTTACCAGCCGCTCGAACGCGCCGAGGCGAACCTGGTCTTCCAGGTGATCTCCAAGCGCTACGAGAAGGGCTCGATCATCCTGACCTCGAACAAAACCTTCAGCGAATGGGGCCAGGTCTTCGGCGACGAGGTCCTTGCGACCGCGATCCTCGACCGCCTCCTGCACCATTGCGAAGTCGTCCCGATCAACGGCCCCAGCTACCGGCTGAAGAATCGCCTCCAGGCCATCGAACGCGAGACGGACGTGGCCTGACAGCTGGGGACGAAGAAAGGTACGGGACTGGGGACTTAAGTCCGTACGCCGACACCGTTTGCTCACCACGATCAGCGCCACCAGGTCCGCCAGGACCTGCAGGTCCGCCAGCGTCTGCTCGTCGCCGTCCGCAGCGATCACGCCCAGCACGCCGAGCCGTTCTGCGCCGTGCCGTAGCGGCAGCCACCACCGCTCCCCTGTCGGTTGCTCTCGCAGCGTCTCCCCCTGGGGCAGTCCGAGCTGGTAGGCCCGCCCGGCCACGCTGCCCTCGATGCGCAGCTCCGCCGGCCGCGCACCGGCATCCTGCCCCGCGTCCAGGCCGCGGCCGGTCAACAGCGACAGCAAAACCTGTTGCAGGTCGGCCACATAGATCAACACATCCCGCAGCCCGGCACCCTCGGCATGCCGGGCCACGTCGCCCGGCAACTGTTCAATGGTGCTGATGTGGCTGGCGGCGAGGACACCTCGCACCATCTTGCTGCAGTCCGTTACCCCGGCCACGACCGCGCCTTCTCCCCGGCCTCGCCGTCGAATCCGGAACGCTGATCACGCGGGCGGGTGACGGCATCCTCCTGCTTGCCCCCAGCCTGCCTCACTGTGGCGTCACAGGCCAGCCTCGGTGTCGGCAACGATCGGTTGTTAGACAACTCAGCCCCCCGGGCGCAGACGACCGTTTCCACCCCCGAGGTTCATTGGAGCAGTCACCCTGGGGCCTCAAGACGCGATCCGGTCGAGCGGAGCTCCGGACCACGCGTGATGAGCCACGGAAAACCGAAAGCGGACTATCGAGGACCGGATACGGAGCGACACACTTGGATCGCTTTCAGCAATGACCGGAAAGCGGGACGCATATTCAAGACCTGGCGCGAGGAGTACCGGGCCAACCAGGCCGTCAAGCGGCAGATCGAACTGGAGCAGTGGGAGCAGGACAAGCGGTGGCGCGAGGAGGACCGGGCCGCCCGGCAGGGCCTCCGCCAGAGGCACCACGGCGACCTACTCACTCCCGACATCACCGCGACGACTAGCGCGATCGACAAGATCATCGTCCAGGACCTCGCCTGGGTCGTCTCCACGCTCCTTCAACTCCTCGAACTCCGGCGCGGCATTCCCGCCGAGGGCCACATGGCCGCACTCCCCGCGTGATCAAATACGGGGTCGGCAGCCCCGCCGCCTGCTACGCCTCCAGCATCGGCATCCGCGACCGCGCCACCGCGACCAACCTCGCCACGAACTGCCCCTACCCGGAGCCAACCTTCCGACAGTTCCTCGACTGGCTCAGCCAGCTCAACACCGACGAGATCACCACGCTCACCGACCCGGACACCGCCCGCCTCCTCATCCGCAGCACCGAACGCCGAAGCCCGCGCGCCTCCCAGGCCGCGATTCTGAGCGGCGCCGGGACCTTCACCTGCCCCCTGCGCGGTGTCCGCCACAGCGGCAACGACGCAACCCTCGCGCATCTGCCGGCTGGCACTCCCCTCGACCTCGTTCGCGACCCCGGCAACGAGGTCGACCCGAACGCCATCCAGGTCCACCACCAGGGTGTCTTCCTCGGATGGATCGCCCGGGAGATCGCCCGCCCGCTCGCCCTCGCTCTCGACCAGGACCCCGCCCCCCGTATCTACACGCAGCTCGCCACCGATGCGCGCTCGATCGCACAACAGAGCGGAGCCGACCAGCTACACGTCCACAACGCAGTCACCCTGACCATCATGCTCGCCCCAAGATGACCGTCCGACCACCCGCGTAAGTTCGAGTCTGAGTGAAGACGAGTGCGGCAGCACTTGACTGCATGCACGAAACCCCCGGCGCTTGGCCTCCGTCCCGCGTAACCGTCGCAAGACCAGAGTGCACGCGTCTGCACGGCCCATTCAAGGCGGAAAGATTATCCGCTGGTGCTGGGAGGCTCCTGGGACTTTTCTGGGACTTTCGGCTGCATCAACAGGCAAGAGCGTGAAACAACCGAAAGGTCATTCCCGCAGGTCAACGCCCCCTGACCACCCATCTCCGCAGGTCACATAGCTATCTGGTCTCTTCCGGGACATCTGATCTGCAGGACCCGGCGACTCTCTTGAGCGACAATCAGCCCTCGGCGTTGCATCGTCACTCGCAGCCTTGACGCCGCCTGACCTGCCCAAACATGCGCCTGACACCCCATCAGAATAAGCGTCAAGATATCGCCCGCAACGCCCACACCGCACATAAAGCGCACGGGTAAAACCGCAGGTCAGGAGCCCTTCTCGGCCGGTTCGAGGATGGCGACACACTCCACGTGGTGGGTCATCGAGAAACACTAATCGGCACAGTACGTGATGCTCACCGCGTCGCAAATGAGGGCAACATAGCCGAACATCGCCGGTTAGCCAAACCGGCGCTTCTGCAGAAGATTGTTGTCCACCGTTTGCCCAGAGCACCACTGCGGATCAGTTCCATCAGAAGGGACTCACCGCTTCTGTGCATGCAGAACCCCATGGTTCTCCACCTGCGGGCCGCGTCGCTTGTCGACGACCGCCTTCTTCGGTACCCCTTTGGTGCTCCCTACCCCCCGGAGATCCACCGCCCTTGCCCACCGAACCGATAGCAGACTACACAGACCGTCAGACGCACACGAAGAATGAGGGCGGTGCCCCTTTCGTCCGAGATGACAGCGGGTCGTCTCTCCTGGCCAATGCCTGGTATTCGACGCGCGACCTCGCCGCCTGCCTGCGTGTAAACACCTCGACTCTGCGCCGTTGGCGCACCGCTCGGCCACCCCAGGGCCCGCCGTTCGTCTCAGTTTCGGAACGCGTCATCATGTACAGCGCGGTCGACGTTGAAGAATGGCTGCGTCGCCACCGGACCGTCCCGCGCCGAGTCGCATGATGACCGACAAGGCCATTGTGCCGGTCGGTGTCCGACTCACCACCGACATCGAGTACCGGCCTGATCGCCCCAACCCGTACCGCGCGCGAGTCCGCTGGTTCGATCCGGCTACGAAGCGGCGTCTGTCCCTGTCGGAGGGGAAGGCGGACGAGGATGAAGCGCAGGAGTGGCTCCAGTCCATCATCGAAGCGGCTGAGGCAGGGCTGTCCCCGTCGCTCGCCACCATGAAGCTCGCCGAATACGGCAACGCGAACATGGACCTCGCCCTGCGCGGCCTGGAGCTGAAAACACTCGACCCTTACCTGTCAGGCTGGCGGATGCGTGTCGTGCCCGCCCTGGGCCACGTCGCGGTCCGGATGATCACCAACGGCGCTGTCGACCGCACCGTGCAGAACTGGATCGCCGACGAGCTCAGCCGCTCAACGGTCAAGAACACCATCGCCGTCCTGGTCCGCGTCATGGAGCAGGCAGTCCGCGACGGCATCATCAAGGTGAACCCCGCCCGGGTGACCGGCTGGCAGAAGCTCTACAAGCAGGCCGAGGACGAACTCCTCGACCCACGCGCACTCGCCCTGCCCGACTGGGAAACACTCGTCGCACTGGCCGACGCACTCGTGGCCGCCTCCCACGACGAGTACCGCGGCTGGGGAGACGTGGTCATCTTCGCCGCGTGCACCGCCGCACGGATCGGAGAGATCTCAGGCTGCCGCGTCGGAGACATCGACACCACCCAGTGGATCTGGACCGTGCGGCGTCAGACCACACCCGCGCCCGGCGGGCTGACCGACAAGGGCACCAAGGGCAAGCGGGCCCGCAAGGTTCCCATCGTCGAGGAGATCCGCCCCCTCGTCGCCCAGCGCATCCTGTCCGCCGGCCCCAATCCGGACGCCCGCCTGTTCACGGGCCCGCGAGGCGGACGTATCTCCACCGCCGTCCTGCGCGACGCCACACACTGGGACGACGTGGTCACCAAGCTAGGCTACGAGCATCTGCGCCGCCACGACCTCCGACACACCGGACTGACCTGGTTCGCCGACGCCGGGGTCCAAGTACACGTGCTCCGCAGAATCGCCGGCCACGGTTCACTGACCACCACCCAGCGCTACCTTCACCCGGACGTCCACAAGATCACGGCCGCCGGGGCGGCGCTCTCGGCCCACTTCAACGTGCTGCGCGCACCGCGCTCGCTGCCGAGCCCCATCGTCATGACCCGCTGACCCGGTCAAGGACGCCGGACCTCCAGCTGGTCCCCAACTGGTCCCCAAAAAATGATCAAGGGCCGGTTTCGGATTGCTCCGAAACCGGCCCTGATCTGCGACTGTCTCCAGTCGGGACGACAGGATTTGAACCTGCGACCCCTTGACCCCCAGTCAAGTGCGCTACCAAGCTGCGCCACGTCCCGATGCCCGCCTGACCTGGGGTTTCCCCTGGCCGAACGCGCATGAGAACAATACCGCACTTGGACGGGTGGTCACGAACGCCTTTCCACGCCTTGACCTCAACCAGGCTTGATGTTCAACGCTGGGTTCATGACGAACACGACTGCCGGGCCGACGCGCGATTACCGCGACATGAACCGGCTGATGAGCCTGATGACGGGGGACGAGAAGCACGGTCCCGCCGCCACCTCCACACTGGACGCCCTCTGGGTGCTGTACGACCGGGTGCTCCGGGTGACACCCGGCACCGTCGACGCACCCGGCCGCGACCGGTTCCTGCTTTCCAAGGGGCACGGGCCGATGGCGTACTACGCGGTCCTGGCCGCGCACGGCTTCTTCGCCGAGGAGTTGCTGTCGGGGTTCGGGGCGTACGACTCCCCGCTCGGACATCATCCGGACCGGACGCTGGTGCCGGGGGTCGAGATCGGCAGCGGCTCGCTGGGGCACGGGCTGCCGTTGGCCGTGGGGAGCGCGCTCGGACTGCGGGCGCAGGGGCTGACCGACCCGCGGGTGTGGGTACTGATCGGGGACGCCGAACTGGACGAGGGCAGCAATCACGAGGCGATCGCCTACGCGGGCCCGGCCGGACTGGAGCAGTTGCACACGGTCGTGATCGACAACGCGTCGGCGTCCCACGGCCGGCCCGGCGGGATCACGGCCCGGTTCGAGGCCGCCGGCTGGTCGGTCGACGCCGTCGACGGGCGGGACCACGAGGCGTTGTACGCGGCCTTCACCGCGCCGCACCCCGGGCGCCCACGAGCCGTGGTCGCACGCGTCGAGCCCAAGCGCTGAAGCCATCGGACACGGACCAGGACGCGAAGACAGCGAAACGGAGAGGGACACTTCACATGGACACGATGCGTGACCGATTCATTTCGACCACCGCGCAACTGCTGGACGAGGACCCCCGCCTCGCACTGGTGCTGGCCGAGATCAGCCGGGACGGATTCGAACGGGCCGAGCGGGCCCATCCGGACCGGGTCATCAATGTGGGCATCAGGGAACAATTGCTGATCGGGGCGGGCGCCGGGATGGCACTCGCCGGACTGCGGCCGATCGTGCACACCTTCGCAAGCTTTCTGGTGGAGCGGCCGTTCGAACAGGTCAAGCTGGACTTCGGCCATCAAGGGGTGGGCGGGGTGCTGGTGAGCGCCGGCAGCTCGTACGACTGGCCGGCCGGCGGCTTCACTCATATGTCGCCGGGCGATGTCGCCCTCATGGACACCCTCGACGGCTGGACGATCCATGTACCGGGTCATCCCGACGAGGCGGAGGAACTGCTGCGGCAGGCCGCGGCCGGAGAGGACCGGGTGTACGTACGGCTGTCGCTCCAGTCGAACGGCCGGGCGAGGCCGGTCGGCGCAGGGACCGGATTCACCTCCGTGCGGGAGGGGACGGGCGGAGTGGTGATCGCGGTCGGACCGATGCTTGACAACGTCCTCGCGGCGACCGAGGGCCTCGATGTGACCGTGCTGTACGCGACGACGGTGCGCCCGTTCGACTGGGCCGGACTGCGGAAGGCGGTCGGCCGCCAGGGGTCCGCCGATGTGGTGATCGTCGAGCCCTATCTGGCAGGCACGTCCACGGCCGTCGCCAATGACGCGCTCGCCGAGCAGCCGCACCGGGTGCTGGGGCTCGGGGTGGGGCGGGCGGAGCTGCGCAGGTACGGACAGATGGACGAGCACCTCGCCGCCCACGGGCTGGATCCGCGGGGGCTGCGCGAGCGGATCGGCACCTTCCTCCGTCGATGAGCGGAGCGCGAACCCCCGCATACGGGGTGCGGGGGCCGGGTGCGGCCTGGGCGGCCGGGGCGGCGAGGAGCGCCGGGGTACCGCCGAGCGCCTTCGGGAGTCCGGGCGGACCGTCGGTGGCGCGGACGGCGTCGAGCTTCGCGTACGTGGCCCTCATCTTGTCCTCGAGGACCGACCAGCCCCGCTCCTCGCCGTACAGACCGGCGTAGTACACGGCGGGGCCCTCGTTGAGCCAGGCCTGCTGCCAGTCGTTCGGTGTGACGGAGTCGCCGAACCACTGGTGGACGAGCTCGTGGACCATGGTGGTCTCGTAGCCGGGCTGCCCGTCGGCGTTGAGCTTGAACCAGTTGGTGGAGAACAGGGAAAGGGTCTGGTTCTCCAGGGCGTCGGTGCAGCCCTCGTAGATGTGGACTCCGCAGACGGAGAACGGGTATCGGCCGTCCACGTCGCCTTGTCCGACGGGGTGTCGTTGCAGGGCAGGAAGGTGTCGGCGCGGGAGGACTGGGCGGCGGAGGCGAAGCCGCCGTCGGTGCCGAACTTCCAGCCGCTCAGGCCGAGTCGGGGCGCCTTGCCGTTGCCCCGGTGGCGCGCCTCGGCGGTGAAGGGGCCGCGGTGGCGCGTGACGTCCAGTCCAACGCGTACGGTCCGCGTTCCGCCATCCCGTATCTGCGCAGCCGACCGCACCCGGACGGGCGGAGCACCCATGTCTCGCTGATCGCCCTCTCCCGGGACACCGTGCACCCGGAGGCGCTGCGCGACTCGGTGCGGGTGCGGGCGGGTGCGGACTCGGTGGTGCTGACGTTCCTGGACGGTACGACGGTCGAGGTCTGATCGCGGTCAGATGCCGAAGCCGTTCCCCTCCCGCCGGTCGATGTGCCCGACCAGCTCCTGTGCCAGGGACTTGATCGTGTCGAGCCCCGCCCTGCCCCACGGGCGGGGCACGGTGTCGACCGCGCAGACGGCACCCAGGGCGATGCCCGTGCGGTCGATGAGGGGCGCGCCGAGGTAGGAGCGGATGCCCATGTCGTCGACCACCGGATTCCCGGCGAACCGCGGGTAGTCGCAGACGTCCTCCAGGACGAGTGCCTTGCGCCGCACGACGACATGCGGGCAGTATCCGCGGTCGAGGGCCACATAGCGGCCGGCGCGGCCGCTGCCCGCTGCCGTGACGCCCAGGTCGGAGCCACTGCGCAGCCCGGCCGGGGTGTGCAGTCCGGCGAAGAACTGCCGGTTCCCGTCGATGAAGTTGACCATCGAGAAGGGCACGTCGGCCACTTCGGCCACCCGGTCGGCGAAGGCGTCGAAGTTGTCGAACGAGGCATCGGCGCGTTCGCCCAGGCCCAGGATCCGCAGTCGCTGGGTACGGACGTGGGCGTCACGGTCGACGGGTGTGAGCAGCAGCCGGCCGGCGGCGTGCCGGTTCACGCGTGGGCTCCGAAGCCGGACAGCGCCGCCGGGGCGGCGGTGACGTCGATCAGGTGCTGGACCAGTGTGACCAGCGCCCCGGTGCCGGAGCTGGCGATCCTGGCGTCGCAGAGCACGACCGGCACGTCCGCTTCCAGGTCGAGTGCGGACCTCACCTCCTCGGGGGCGTAGCGGTAGGCGCCGTCGAACTCGTTCACCGCGATGATGAATCCGATGCCGCGCCGTTCGAAGAAGTCGACGGCGGCGAAGCACTCGGCCAGCCTGCGGGTGTCCGCGATGACGACCGCGCCCAGCGCGCCCTGGGAGAGCTCGTCCCACATGAACCAGAAGCGTTCCTGGCCGGGCGTGCCGAACAGGTAGAGCACATGCTGCTCGTCGAGCGTGATACGGCCGAAATCCATCGCCACGGTGGTGGAGGTCTTGGACTCGATACCGTCGAGGCTGTCGGTCCCGGCGCTGACCTGGGTCAGCAGCTCTTCCGTGCTCAGCGGCGCGATTTCGCTGACCGCGCCGACGAAGGTCGTCTTGCCGACGCCGAACCCGCCTGCCACCAGCACCTTGAGCGCGACGGGAAACCCTTCGGAGCCATCGGGTCCGGCGGCGTCATGGCCACCTGTGTCCCAGGAACCGCCGGAGCCCCAGGAGTCGCCGGTGTCGTGGGCACCTCCGGGGCCGCAGGAACCCTGGAGGCCGCCATGGCCTCCCGGGTGGTGGCTTCCGTAACCTTCGCGGCTTCCCCGGTCGCCATGGCCGCCGAGACCTCCGAAACCTTCGGGGCGTGCGCTGTTCTCGTACGCGGCGGGGCTGCCGAAGCCGTCAGAGCTGTCGTCGTAAGCCATCGAGCACTGCCTCCAGCAGGGATCGGTCGGTGGGCATGTCATGGAAGGCGGGCGGGTGCGCGGTGACCGCTCCGCAGTCCACCAGGTCGGAGACGAGCACCTTGGTGACGACTGCGGGCAGCCGCAGATGGGCGGCGATTTCGGCCACCGAGGTGGGGCCGCCGCACAGCCCCAGCGCGACGGAGTGTTCGGGACCGAGAGGGATCTGCGGCTCGGTTCCCGTGGCCATCACCAGGGAGAGCAGATCGAGCACGGCTGTCGGACGGGTCCGGCCGTTGCTCACGGTGTACGGCCGGATGAGCCGACCGGCCGCGTCGTCGAGCAACGGCGCGTCCTGCGGAACCGACACCCTCACAGCCCCGTGGCACTCGGGGTCACGGCCGGCTGTCTCGCCGGGGTCATCAGGTAGGGCCGGACACTCTTGACCAGCATGGTCATCTCGTAGCCCAGCACCGCTGCGTCCGCCTCCCGGCCGGCGAGGACGGCGAGGCAGGTGCCCGAGCCCGCGGTGGAGACGAACAGCAGCGTCGAGTCGAGCTCGACCACGACCTGACGTACGTCGCCGTTGTCGCCGAAGCGCGCGCCGGCGCTGCGGCCGAGCGAGTACAGCCCGGCGGCCAGCGCCGCCATGTGGTCGGCGCTGTCGGCGTCCATGCCGTGGAGGGACTTCACCAGCCCGTCGGCGGAGAGGAGGACTGCGCTGCGTGTGTACGGCACGCGCTGGACCAGTCCGCTCAGCAGCCAGTCGAGGTCCGAGACCTGACCGGACGGCATATCGGTCGCCATGGTGCATCTACTCCTTGAAGGTGTTCGGGTCGAGAGGGTCGTTGGCCGGGGCCGCGTCCGCGTGCGACACCCCTTCCGGGTGGTGCGGGGCAACGGTCGCCGTGTGCCCGCGGACCGGCAGCGGCGCGGGCGGCTGCCGGGGCTGCCGGCTCCGCGGGGGCGCCGCTTCCGGGACGGTGCCGGAGCTGCCCGTGTCCGCCTCGGATTCGGTACGGGCCTCCGCGACTTCGATGCCCCGCCGGAAGGCCGCCATGAGTCCCGGGTCGTGGAGAGCCTGTTCGTCCTGGGCGCGCGGGGCCGGTGCCTCCCTGAGCTGCGGGGCCAGGTGTTCCTGGTGGGCCCGCCTCGGGAGTTGGGGCCGGCCCATGGTGCCGCGTACGACGCCGGGCCTGTCGCCGAGTGGGGCGGGGGCGCCGCCCGCGTCCCTGATCTCGGAGCCGGTCCCGGCGGACGTGGGGCGGTCGAGGCGCTCGGCGCGCAGTGGGAGCGGTGGGGCTTCGCCCTGACGTTGCGACTGCTGGGGTGGCTGGTGCAGGCGCAGCGGCTGGCTGGGGACGTACGGCTGCCGGTTGGTGCGGGTCTGCGGGAGGGACACCGGGCCCGGGTCGGGGTCCGGGCCCGGGTCCGGCCTGCGGTGCCCGCCGGTGGCGTCCTCGGGAAGTGGACGGTGCACGGGCCCGGGGGGCGGGGCCGGGACCGCGCCGCCCCCGGCCCTAGCGTCCCCGTCCACGCCCAGCAGGGACTGCGGGAGGACGAGTACGGCCTGCGTGCCTCCGTAGATGTTGCTCTGCAGACGGACCGCGATGCCATGCCGTCGGGCGAGTGACGCGACGACGAACAGACCGATCCGGCCGTCCTGCAGGAGATGAGCCACATTGACCTGATCGGGGTCGGCGAGCAGGGCGTTCATCCGCTTCTGCTCGTTGCCCGGCATACCGAGCCCCCGGTCCTCGACCTCCAGGGCCAGTCCCGCGGTGACCTGCTGGGCACGCAGCAGCACCTGGGTGTGCGGGGCCGAGAACACCGTGGCGTTCTCCACCAGTTCGGCCAGCAGGTGGATCACGTCGGCGACGGCGTGTCCGCGCAGTGTGCCGTCGATCGGCGGTACCAGCTTGACCCGCGGGTACTGCTCGACCTCGGCGATCGCCGAGCGCAGGACCTCGGTCATGGTGACCGGGCTGCTCCACTGCCGCCGGGAGACGGCTCCGCCGAGGACGGCGAGGTTCTCCGCGTGCCTGCGGATGCGGGTGGCGAGGTGGTCGACGTGGAAGAGGCCCTTGAGCAGATCGGGATCCTCGACCTCGTGCTCCAGCTCGTCGAGCAGCTGGATCTCGCGGTGGACGAGCGACTGCAGGCGGCGGGCGAGGTTGACGAAGACCTCCATCTTCTGGTCCTCGCCGGTGCGGTCGGAGAGCTGGGACGCCTGCACCACCGCGGCCACGGCGGCTTCCTGCTGTCGGCCGAGCTCCTGCGCGAGCAGTTCGAAGACGTCGCTGCCGGGAGCGGCGGGCTGCGCGGGCCGCCGTGCGGGCACGGGTTCGCCGTTGCGGAGCTGCGCCAGCACCCGCTGCAGTTCGGCCTGGCCGTGAGCGCTGGCGCGGCGGAGTGCCAGGCAGCGGCCGAAGACGGTGGTGGCGACGCGGTTGGCTGCGAGATATGCGGCCAGCACAGCGGCCAGCGCCGGTACGGCGGCCCCGCCCAGCGCGATCCACAGATCGGTGGACGGCCGGGTTCCGGTGGAGCGGACGGTGAAGATGACCGCTGCGGCTCCGCTCAGCACCGCGACGACGACCGGCAGCACCGCGGTGCGCAGGATCTGAGGGCGTATACGCGCCTCGGGGGACGGCTGGGCGGCACGCGGTCTGGCCGTGGCCGAGTGGGAACGGGCACCCGGTCGGCCGTGCCGCCCGCCCTCTCGGCGTTCCGGTCGCACTTCGGGTGCGCGAAGTTGAGACATCAGTGTCCTCGGGACGCGGCGCACCGGGAATCGGCGTTCATGCGGTGGCACCTACGGTGGTCGGTCAGGCTCGGTCGGGCGGGCTCGAAAGACATGAGCCCACCGTTGATCGCCGGACACACACGGTAGTCGTCCCTCACCTGTGTGCGACGGGCAGTTGTCGAACTTGCCCGCCATCCGTCCCGCTCTGGTATGAGGTTTCGTACGAGAGACCGATTACGCCACATTGACACCTGATCGGCCGACACTCGAACGGCCTACGGCGGCGAGCCCCTGGGCGCATGAAGACATGTTCGACACCCCCGTGGCGAGCATGCATGCCGGGCGTCGCGACGGGACGAATATGGCCTGTCGCGGCACTGGGCCCCGCTGGATACAGGCGCGGCAACTCGTGTCGGTCATGGCACCGTTCGCACCGGCTCGGGAGGCAACGGCGGCTCCAGGAAGTCGGTGATGCCGGTGACCCCGGTGACGGTCGAGTTCCAGGACCCGAACACCGGGCACCGGTGACCGAGCCGGGCGAGAAGCCCCGCCTTCTGGTGGACCAACTCCCGTTCGATCGGGCGGTGTTCGGCGCTAGCGGCCGACGGTGGTCGCGTCGTTGCGGCCGCCTGGTGCGCGCCCGGTTTCTGGAGATGCGTGGCAGAACCGTCTTCCAGGACCACGGTCCGGTGCTCGACACGGTGCTCCGCATCCGGCCGGCGGACGGCAGGCCCCCGTTGGACGCGTGACGCGGACCTTCGCAGACGCCGCATGGGCGCGGTGGCGGGGGCGGTGAGGGAAGTGGTGTGCGACAGGGGCCTGGCACCGGCTGATCACCGTGCATAGGGTTCCGCCATGGACGACGAGATCATGACCACGGTCGGCAGAGAGTGCTACTCGTTCGACGGTCGGATACTGGAGATCTTCGGCCGTGACCACACGATCCGCTTCCACATACGGCACATGTACGTACGCGTCACCGGCCCCGACCGGAGGGGGAAGCGGGTTGTGGAGATCGGGCACGGCCGGCCGGAATACTCTGGCGGGTGCCACATCTGGAGGTACACGGCCGCGGAATGGGAGCAGGCCCGTGGCCTGGCCGCGCTGCTGGAAGCGGTACAGGCGGCCATCGACTCCGCCCCGGGGCACGGGCCCGTGTGACCCGAGCCGCCTGCCGGAACGCCCCGAGACCTGGGGACCCTGACGTCGCCGATGAACTGGAGGCGGACCGGTGCGAGGTGCGCGGGTACCACGCCGACAGTGTCGGCGTCTGCTACGGCCTCGACAAACCCCGGGACCCGGCCACGGGCAAGAGCGGCTGCAACAAGTGCGACGGCACCGGAACTGCTGAACCGCTCGAACGGCAGTACTGCTTCGATGCGGAGAACGTGGGCGACTTCGCGGCGTTCCTGCGCGCGTCGGGTGGCTTCCGTTCCTCCTGGTCGAACGTGAGGGGATCCATGGGGGAAAAGTACTCCAGTGCATACCGCCGCTCGTCGGGTGTCACAGCAGCACCGCTCCGACGACGACCGCCGCCACTCCGAGGAGCAGCGCCACGATGCCGCAGGTGATGTCGAGTACGCCGGAACGGTCTTCGGCCGCGAGGTCCGGGGTGAAGACGGCGGGGTCGTCGGGGTCGTAGTGGATCGTGACGTTGCGGCCGTAGGAGTTCGTGGGGTCGGGCAGCTCGTCGGCGCAGTAGGCGGTGACGGCCGTGCCCTTGTGGGTGGTGAAGGCGATAACCGGCGTGTGGCTGGTCCAGGTGCCGCCCTCGCTGTCGGTGCCGGTGTCCGTGAGCACGGCGATGATGCGGCCCGGAACGGGGGGTTGGGAGGTCAGCGCGTCGGTACGGCGGTTCACCGCGCGTGCGTTCTGGGGCATGTGCCACACGCCGGACAGTGTCCAGGGCACGCCGAAGCCGATCAGAGCCCACGGCCAGTTCCAGTCGATCGCCGCGAAGACCACCAGTCCGGCGTAGATCAGGAAGAGCGCGAAGTTCGGCCACCCGAGCCCGCGTCGGCCTGCCCGGAGGTCGCTGACGAACCGGTAGGCGTGCGGTCTTCCGCGCGGGTAGCGGACCCCGATCTCCCGCCCCGTCCAGGCCGCCGTGATCCTCTCCCCGTGGTCACGGTCGTTCG
This sequence comes from Streptomyces sp. NPDC015032, assembly GCF_043080425.1. Lineage (NCBI taxonomy): Bacteria > Bacillati > Actinomycetota > Actinomycetes > Kitasatosporales > Streptomycetaceae > Streptomyces > Streptomyces sp. NPDC015032. Next base: position 63,506 of record NZ_JBIBVN010000007.1, read on the forward strand.
TCACGGTGAACTCCTCGCCAGTGGAGGGGTCCTGGAAGGAGACGACCACGGGTATCCCGTCCCGCTGCGAGCTTCCGTGCCTGGGTTCGCGGACCTGCTCGATCCGCCCCAGGACCCGGACGGCCCGCTGCGCCGGGGTCATCCCGGCCAGCGACCGGGCGTACCCGACCAGTGCGATGGTGCCGAACACTGCGCACCACAGCGCCAGATATCCCTGCAGGTCCATGCGGCTCCCCCTGTTCTTCCTTTTCCTCAGTGAGATGCGGCCGGCGTGGCGTCCGTCAGTGCGCCGGGGTGCGCCGCAGCACCTTGCCGTCCCCGGCCGCCTCCAGCGAGGCCGTTCCCTCGGTTCCCGTCACACCGACCCTGATGGTGAGGGAACCGGTGAGGCGTTCGACGGTGAGCTGCCAGGTCTGCGGGGAACCGACGCCCAGGCTGCTTTTCGCCTCCCCGACGAGGGCGGGGAAGCGGTCGTAGGGCAGGGAATCCGGATCGAACGTCGGGGCCTGCGAGCCGTTGGGCGCGTACACGACCGACAGCAGCCGGTCCTGTACGACGACGGTGAGCGCCGCGCGCGGGTCCGTGCCCTTGGTGAGCGAGCCGACGGCCTTGCGCAGCTCATCCTTGTCGAGGAACGAGTGGTTCGGGCCGAGGGCGACCGTGCCCGAGGCCGACGACACCACCGTGGTCGACGAAGGCGAAGACGAAGAGGCGGAGGCCGACGGCTGGGCGGAGGACGGCGGCGGTGCGGAGGCGCCCTCGTCGAACAGGTCGGCGCGGAACAGCAGGACCACACCGGCCGCGGCGAGCAGCAGGGCGAGCAGCGTGACGGAGCCGACGGCACAGCCCCCGGTGGGCTCGCTCGCCAAGACCGGCCCCGGCGCCGAGTCGAGGCGGGCACCGGCCACCCGCTCCTCCCACTCAGGCGTCGGCCGCTTCACGATCCTCACCCGCCACGGCCTCTCCGGCGGGTACTGGACCACCACGACGCCGCCCGGGCGGTAGTCGGGCAGGTCCGCGAGGTTGATGTCCTGCGTGAACGCGACGCGGTACGCCGGTACGTCATCCGCCGCGACCGTCAGATCGAACCGCACCGCCACGTCGCTCGTCGCCTCACCCCCGACGGCCTCCACGCTCTCGGCCACCGCGAGTGCCGTACACGGCGCGATCGCCGCCTCCCGGGCCCGCCTCGGCACACCGGCGAGGAAGAAGACCAGGCCGTAGACCGCGGGAAGACCCAGTCCGGTGACGAACAGCGGCACGCTCTCGATGATGCCGCCGACGACGAGAGCGGCCAGCGACGCCCCGATCACACCACCCGTCAGGAGTCCCCGGGCGAGGGCGACGAACGTGTTCCATGCGGGGGGCGCGCCGCCCGTGGTGATCGTCATATGGGTGATTGTGTCGGGCTCGGGTGACGGCCGGTAGATCTCCAAGCGTCTGCCTCCGGGGCTGCTGGGAACGACTTCATGTGGGGAACGGGCGGGCCCGCACCGGGTGTCCGAGCCCGGTGCGCGAGCAGGGGCCGTTCCGGCCTCATTTGAGGCCCGAGTGGGCCAGGCCCTCGACGAGCTGGCGCTGGGCGATGACGAAGACGACCAGGACCGGCAGGACGGTCATCGTGGCGGCCGCCAGTTGGGTGTTCCACATCTCGGCCCCGTAGGAGTCGGCGAACCGGGTCAGGGGCCTGCGGCAGCGTGAACAGCTCCGGCGAGGTGAGGTAGACGGTGGGTTCCAGATAGAGATTCCAGGAGGTGAGGAAGGTCAGGATCGCGACCGTGGACAACGCCGGCCTGGCCGGCGGCAGGAAGATCCGCCACCAGAGCGCGGGGCGGCCGAGGCCGTCCAGCCGGCCCGCCTCCTCCAGTTCGGCCGGAAGGGCGATGAAGAACTGCCGCATGATGAAGGTGGCCAGGACGCACGGTCCGGCCAGCGCGGTGACCAGGATCAGCGGCCAGTGCGTGTTGATCACCCCGGCTCGTCTGAACATCTGGAACAACGGCACGATCGTCGCCTCGCTGGGCACCAGGAGGCCGACCAGCACCACCAGGAAGAGGGCGTTCGAGCCGGGGAAGCGGATCCGGGCGAACGCGTACCCGGCGAGGCTGGAGACCAGCAGGGGGATCAGGGTGACCAGGACGGCGATGTAGACGCTGTTCGCGTACTGCCGGGCGAACGGCTGGAAGCTGAACGCTTCCCTGTACGCGGACAGCGTGGGGTCGGCGGTCCACAGTGACGGCGGGGCCTTGAAGATCTCGGGCAGCGGCTTCACCGAGGCCGCCACCATCCAGACGGTCGGCACCACGCTCCCCGCGCCGTCCAGCGGGGCGGCTTCGTACAGCTGCGTCGGCACGCCCTGCAGGGCGGCCAGGAAGAGCACCATGTTGACGCCGACGCTGCGGACCACCTGTGTGACGATCACCGACAGCATCGCGGTGTCGCCGCGCTGGAGCCAGTTCGGCCCGTCGATGCCGACCGCGCCGAGAACCCCGTTGACACCGCCGTTGTCCTGGAGCAGGAAACCCCAGACCAGGGTCCACGCCACCACGGAGACGACGACCGGGGAGAAGAACACGCTGCGGAAGAACGTCGCGCCGCGGAACCGCCGGTTGAGGAGTACGGCGAACAGCAGGCCCAGGCCGATGTTCAGCACCACGACCCCGCCGCAGAAGACGGCGGTCGCCCCCAGCACCGACGGCAGTTGCGGGTCGTCGGCCAGGGCCGCATAGTTGTCGACCCCGACGAAGGTCTGCTCGCCGGCCCCGGGCTGCCGCCCGCCGCCTTCGACGCCCGCGGCATGCGCCACAACATCGAACTCCAGCCGTCCCTGGACGTCACCGGCACCGAGGCGGCCACCTGGGCCGCGGACAAACTGGCGGTGGCGGTCGGTGCCGGCGCCGGCTACTTCGAGGTCGGCAACGAGCTGAACAGACCCTTCAACACCGGCGACGCCGCGCAGGCATACCTGGACAAGGCACTACGGCCGGTCTTCGACCGGCGAGCAGCCACCGGTGACACCGTCAAGCTGATGAACAACGGACTGGCCGGCATGGACAAGCCATGGGTGGAGAACTTCATCGCCGCCGGTGGCTGGGACCTGATCGACGCCTTCGCCTACCACCCGGGACGCGGCAACTTCACCCCGGACTACATACCGCCGGGCGACGACTGGACCACCGGCGGCGACGGCACCTACTGGAACTTCTACGGCGGCCTGCGCCGACTGAAGGCGCTGATGGCCGAGCACGGCGACAAGGAGATCTGACTGACCGAGGCATACGCACCGACCAAGCCCAACAGCTGGTGGCACGACACCTACCGGCATGCCGCGGAGAACGTGTTCCTCAGCCTCGCACTGGCCAAGGCCGAGGGGATCCGGGGCGTGTGCTGGTACCAGTTCCACGACAGCGTGCTCGGCATGCCGCAAGTCGCCGACCCGGACAACGTCGAGTACCACTACGGCCTGATGAACCGCGACCTCAGCCCGAAGCCGTCGCTCCTGGCCTACGCGACCGCGGCCCGCACGCTCGACCAGGCCACCTTCCGGGGCCGGCTGACCTTCGCCGACCCGCGGACGTTCGGCCTGTGGTTCGACACACCCGACGGCCCCGCGGTCGTGCTGTGGAACCGGGCCGACGGCTACCTGCTGAACACGGCCGGCCGGCGCACCGACTGGCACTTCCCCGCCCCCGAGGTATGGACCGACCCCTGGCCGACCAAGACCCCGCTCGTGGTCGCCGCCACGACCGCGGTGCAGCAGGTGGACGCGATCGGACAGGTCACCCAGATCCCGGTCACCAACGGCAGCACGACGCTGACACTCGACGGCGCGCCCCGGATCTACCACGGCCTCCTACCGCACACCGACAACGCAGGCCACCACAGCCTGCCGACGCCCGCCCGAGACACACCGACAGGTCTGGGTCCGACATGAAACGGCCAAGGAGCAACAACACCGTGCCCGCCACCACCGCTCCACTCCCTGGCGGCGCAACGCCGTCATCCACCAGGTCCACATCCGCAGCTTCGCCGACGGCGACGGCGTCGGCGACAGCTTCGACTTCGTCGAGACCTTCTGCAACCGACGCCGTCTACGCAAACACATCCGCTGGGGCTGCCTCACGCCCCACGAGACACGCCTGCGTCACCCACAGGACCAGGCCCTCACGGCGAAACGACGATCTGCCCGAGGTCACCGGGAAACTTCATTTCACCCCTGCCCCGAGTCACCGCTCACCTGCGAGATCAAGATCGCGATTGTCCGTACCCTGAGTAACGTCCACCGCCCCGCTGCGGCGCCAGGGGTGTGCAATCGGGGCAGCGACGGACCGCCACCAGGGGTCCAGGGGAAGCGTTCCCGCGGGTTCGAAGGGCTCGCCCGGCCGAGGAAATGCGGCTGGTTGCTCGGCTTCCTCGGCTGCATCCTTGGTCCACTCTCCGGGCTCTGCCCACGGGTGCACGGAGAGAGTGAAGGTGCCCCAGTGGATGGGCATCATGACGCCGTGCGGCTTGCCCCCTTGCAGGTCAAGGTGCGCCTGGATCCCCTGAGCCGGCGTCATATGTATATCGGGCCACCCACCAGGCAGCGGCGTATGGTCCGTGTGGTTCTTGGGCCAGTACTCGGAATAGGCCCCGATCTGGATCATCGTCGCATCGAACGGGCCGTGTTCGGCGCCGATGTCCTTGAAGCCGGGGAAATAGCCGGTGTCGCCGCTGTGGTAGATGCGGTGCTCGGGTCCCGCGACGGCCCAGGACGCCCAGAGCGTGTGCTGCTGATTGCGCAGACCCCGGCCGCAGAAGTGCCGGGCCGGGGTGGCCGTCAGGCCGATCCCGGCGATCTTCGCGGTCTCGTTCCAGTCCAGTTCCCGCATCCGGTCCGTGGACACGCCCCATCGCTCCAGGTGGGCGCCGACTCCGAGCGGGACGGCGAACACCGTGTCCGTGCCCGCGAGGGCACGGATCGTCGGCAGATCGAGGTGGTCGTAGTGGTCGTGGGAGATCACCACCGCGTCCACCGGGCCGAGCGCGGCGAGCGGCAGCGGCACGGGGTGCAGCCGCTTGGGCCCGGCAAAGGCGAAGGGCGAGCAGCGCTCGCCCCACACCGGGTCGAAGAGCACCCGCCGGCCGTCGATCTCGGCGAGCACACTGGAATGACCCATCCAGGTGAGCCGCAGCCCGCTGGCGGGCGGCTCGGCGAGGTCGGCGTACGTGGTGGCATGCACCGGCACGGTGCCGACCGGGGCCCTGCGGGCCCGTTCCTCCTTGCGGAAGTAGACCTTCGCGAACTCCAGAGTGGACCCGGACGGCCTGGTCCGCGCCCCCACGGGGTTCTGGAAAACGCCGTCGGCGAAGTTGGGTGAGCGGCGGATGCGCTCCATGCGGGCACCGTCCGGATCGGCGCCGAATGCGGCGGGACGCAGCGAACGCAGCCGGGTGCGGAACGGAGGCAAAGGATCAGCGCCGGTCAAAACATCTCCTGAGGGAGTCGGTTTCGTCTCATTATGGGCGGGAGTACGACAATGCGGGAGCGGAACGGGCGGCGGGCCGATCGCCGGACCGGGTTCCCTCAGCCACGCGGTTGCCCATACGCGTGTTCGACGTGCAGTCGCAGCACGACCCGGCGGTCACGGACCATCGCACTGCGGTAGTCGTCCCAGTCAGGGTGTTCGCCCCGGATGTCGCGGTAGAGCGTGATCAGCTCCTCCACCGTCGCGTCATACGGGTCGGCGGCGACCGGGGACAGCTCGGCCGTGCCGTCCACGACCGTCCACGCCCAGCGGTCCGCGCCGGTGACGTGGTAGCTCGCCCGCGGGTCACGGCGGATGTTTCTCGTCTTCGCCCGGTCCTCGGTGACCGAGACACGGAGGACATGCTCCCCGGGGCAGTAGAAGTGGTTGACATTGGACAGCTGGGGCCTGCCGTCGCGCTTGAGTGTCACGAGCACGCCACCGCTCTCCTCACCGAGCAGCCCGAGCAGCGCTTCCTGCTGTGCGTCGAATCCCGTCATGCCGGATCCAACGTCCGTGCCCGCCACAGGATTCCGGATCCGGCCGCGCTCGCGTGTCACATCCCAGGGCCCCCCGTCCGTCACACCCGTGAACACGGTCGGCCGACGGCGTCCCGCAGCGCCGCCGGCCGGCGTCCGAGCCGTACCGAAGGAGACCGGTCATGACCGCACGCATCTCGCTCACCCCGCCTCGCACCCTCCTCTACCGTGCCGCGTCGTGGTACTCGAACCGTACGTACGGCAAGGTCATCGATCCCCTTCGGACCGCTGCCCACCACACCGGGGTGCTGTGGGCCGGGATCCGCTTCGAGCTGGCGGTGGGCCGCTGGAAGAAGCTGGATCCGCAGCTCAAGGCGCTGGCCGTCATGACGTCCGCGGCCACCGTCGGCTGCAGCTGGTGCATGGACTTCGGCTACTGGGAGAACCACCGTCACGGCATGGACCCGCGCAAGCTGCGCGATGTACCGGTGTGGCACGAGAGCGAGGCGTACACCCCGCTGGAACGTGACGTCATGGCGTACGCGGAGGCGATGAGCCTCACCCCGCCCGAGGTCGGGAACGAGCTGGTGGAACGGCTGCGGACCGCGCTCGGCGAAGCGGCGCTCGTCGAGCTGACGACCATGGTCTCGGTGGAGAACATGCGTTCCCGCACCCATTCCGCCCTCGGTCTGACCAGCCAGGGCTTCAAGGACCGGTGCGAGGCGGAGCACCCCGCGAGCCGCTGAACAATGCGGCCCTGCCACTGAACGCCGATTCAGCAGTGGCCGCATTGACACGGGCACTCCCGCCTCCCGATACTGACCGGCGGTTCAGTAGACCTACCTGCTGACGGCGGCCGCCCGCGGAGAGGTCGGCGTGCCCGCACGGCCGCCGGGAAGCAGCACGCCGGCATACGGCGGGCTCCGAGAGTTCCAGCCCCCTGCCCCGACCGCCCCGGGCCCGCCGTGACCACCGTGACCGAGGAGACCTCCCGATGACGACACCCCTGGTGTCCCGTTCCACCGCCCCGTCCGCCCCGCTGATATCGCTCACCTGGACCGACCATGTCACCGGCCGCCGGGGACATCTGGTCGTGGACCGGCTGGTGCGCGGGGTGGCCAGTGGCGGACTGCGGATGCGGGCGGGGTGCACGCTGGACGAGGTGGCGGGGCTGGCCCGCGGCATGACGATGAAGGAAGCCCTCCATTTCGACGCCGATGGCACGGGGGCCCGTTACATACCGCTGGGCGGCGCGAAGGGCGGCATCGACTGCGACCCGCGCGCCCCGGAGGCGTACGGCGTCCTGGTGCGTTACCTGCGGGCGGTGCGCCCGTACGTCGAGAACATGTGGACGACGGGCGAGGACCTCGGACTCACCCAGGACATCGTGGACCGGGCGGCGGCCGAGGCCGGGCTCGTCTCCTCGGTCCAGGCCGTCTATCCGCTGCTCGACGACGAGACGGCGGCCCGGCGGCGCCTCGCCGACGCGTTCGCCGTCGAGGTGGACGGCATCGGGCTCGACGAGCTCGTCGGCGGCTGCGGGGTCGCCGAGTCGGCACTCGCGGCACTGGACCGGGCGGGCGTCCCGCACCGGGAGGCGAGGGTCTCCGTACAGGGGCTCGGCACCATGGGCGGGGCGACGGCCCGGTTCCTGGCGCGGGCCGGGCTGAGGGTGGTGGCCGTGGCCGACGTCAAGGGCACGATCGCCAATCCGGCCGGCCTGGACGTCGAAGCACTGCTGGCCGCCAGGGACGGGTACGGGACGGTGGACCGCGGCGCGCTCCGGGACGAGGACCGGGAGCTGCCCTCGGACGCCTGGCTGGCGCAGGAAGCCGAGATACTGGTGCCGGCCGCCGTCTCGTACGCAATCGATGCCGCCAACCAGGCCCGGGTACAGGCTCGTTGGGTGGTCGAGGCGGCCAACATGCCCGTACTCGCCGAGGCGGAGGAACTGCTCGCGGCGCGCGGGATCACGGTGTTGCCGGACGTCGTCGTCAACTCCGGCACGAACGCCTGGTGGTGGTGGACGCTGTTCGGCGACATCGGCGCGGACGCCGAAGAGGCGTTCGGACACACCCGCCGTGCGATGCGGGCCCTGATCGACCTGATGCTGGCCCGCGCCGAGGCCGACGGCTGCACCCCCCGGGCCGCCGCGCATGCCATCGTCGCGGACCGGCTTCCGGTGATGGCGGAGCGCTTCGGCTGGTACCGCTGATCCCCGCCGCGGGCCGGGGCATGACGGCTCCGGCCGCCGACGTCCACGGCGTGTACCTGCCGTGACAGCTTCCCGCCGGCACCGACCCGCCCCCGATCCGCCATGTTTCTGGCACTCTCACCTCACCGCCCCCTGAAAGCACACGACTTCACAGGTGTGAATGTCCTGGCGAACGGCCCCTGGAAGGTCGCCGTACCGGCCCTCGGGACGGCCGAGGCCGGTCTGAGGTCCACCGTCACGGACGGCTCCGGCGCTTCGCTGACGGAGACCTCCTCGACGCGCACAACTCCGGCTGCCCCGGCATGTGGTGCTCGGGGAACTGACAGTGCGGGCCGGCGCGCCGCGCGTCGGATGACCACGGGGGCGGAGTCGTACGCGGCTCCGCCCCCTGCCCGTCCGGACCCCGCGCATTCGTTAGGGTGACGCCGTGGCGAGAGTACGGCTGGGCGTGGCGGAACGACGCGAGGAGCTCCTGCGTGCTGCCGTCGAACAGATCGAGGTGCGCGGGGTCGCGGCAGTACGGATCGCGGACGTGGCCTCCGTGCTCGGGGTGAGCAACGCACTCGTGCTCTACCACTTCTCGACCAAGGAGAAGCTGGTCGCGGCCGCCTTCGTGCATGCCGCCGAGGCCGACCTCGCCCATCTGCGCAAGCTGCTGGGCCGCCGCACGAGTGCGGTACGGCGGCTGCGCGCCGCCGTCCGCTGGTACGCGCCGACGGGCCAGGCCAAGGGCTGGCGGCTGTGGATCGAGGGCTGGGCCGTCTCGCTGCGCGACCCGGCGCTGCGCAATGTGGCCGGCGATCTCGACCAGCAGTGGAAGGCTGAGCTGGCCGAGGTCATCGAGGAGGGCGCCGCCGCCGGTGAGTTCCACTGCGACGACCCGATGACCGCGGCCTGGCGACTGACCGCCCTGCTGGACGGCCTGGCGGTGCAGATGACCTCGTACGCGGGCCCGCTCTCCCGGGCCACGATGCTGGCCTGGACCGATGATGCGCTCGCCCGCGAACTCGGCATCGACCGCACGACTCTGACGGCCTGATACGTCTCCCCGCGAGGGCTCGCACCGGGGTGCGGCCGTCCGGCGGTCCGGGTGAGGGACACCCTGCCGTTCCGCGTCGCGTTCGGGGCGGACGGCGGCGACAGCCACGTACTGCCGCTGACGACGGCCGCCGCTTCGGGTCGGTGGCTGCTCGACCGCGACGCGCCGACTTCCCGGTACGTCCCCGAACTCGAAGGAACAGCGTCCGGCGACGCGCGGGGCGACGGATCTGCTGCACATGGGCACCCTGATGAGCTACGCCGGTCGGCCGCGATCCGCTGCAGCGGCGCCATCGGTGACCGGCAGGTCGTGCCGGAGGGCGTCGCCAGGACGATCGCCACCGGCGTACCGGACGGCTACCCCCGGCATGTCCGCTTCCCGGCGGCGCCGCCGGACTCGCCCGCCACGCTCTCCTACCACGGCCTCCGGTGGATCCTGAACGACCCCCACGAGTCCTTCATGGCCGACGGCATCCACGGCCGGCGCCTCCTCATCTCCCCCGAGCCGGACCCGGTCATCGTGCACTTCGCCTCCCAGGTCATGTCCCCCTCGGTCGCCCCGGCCCCGCTGGTACCGGCCTTCCTCGGGATCGGTGCCCACCTCGACGCCACGACCTGAAACGCCCCCGTCCGCCGGGCCTGCGGCGGTCAGGTCTGACGCACAGGTGCGTACGCGCTCTCATCGAGTCCGAACGTCCAGGCCACGCCGCCCTTCGCGGTCCTCGTGGTGGGCGGGACCCGCAGCCAGTAGGTGCGGCTGGTGCCGTCGGGCTCCGGAGTGGAGTTGACCACCTCGACCATCGTCACGTCCTCGTCGCCGTCCAGCGCGATCCGCCACAGGACACCTGTCTCGTCCCGGTGCACCGGCTCGGCACCCGACTCGGTGAGGTAGCGGTCGTAGCCGTAGAACTCCAGCATGACGCGGCGCAGTTCCGCGTTGTCCTCCTCACGTATCCGCTTGGGCGTCAGGGAGTTCAGTTCCGCGAGGAATTCGGCGGGCACGGGCATGCCGCGCCAGGCATGGAGGGCGAAGCCGTCCCGGTAGGCGAGCGCCGGGCCGTCCCCGCGGTCGAGCCGGCCCGCCTCGTCCCGGTGGAGCGCTTCCGGGCGCTCGCTGATCACCACGACACGCTCAAAGGGCCACCACCAGCCGGCGTGCCTGGCCACCTCGGCCAGGCCGTCCAGCCGGTCGCCCCGGCCGTCGAACGCGGCGAGCCAGGCCGCATCGTGCTGACCCAGGACCGCGTCGAGCAGCACCAGCCGGACATCGGACTCGTCCGCGGGCTTTTCCGCGAGGTCCGCGACGACACCGGCCCTGATCCGCTCGGCCAGCGCCGCCGTGGTCTCCCAGAGCTGTGCCCCGGTGGCGGACCACAGGGCGGACCAGCCCGCCGGGCCCAGCTCGTCGTACATACGGCGCCGCTCCTGTGCCCAGGGCCGGGTCCGCACTTCGTCACGCACCGAGCGTCCGGCGTCGACGAGCTTCCCGACGGCCTCCACGGCGGCCCTGGGCGAGTCGGCCCAGATGATCCGCTCCGGCTCGGCAAGTCCCGCACTGCGGTAGGCGAGCCGCAGCCCGTCCTCGGCCGCGGCCCGGTCCGCCGCACCGGTCGCCGCCGCCACGGCCCGCCATGAGTCCACATACTGCATCGGTTTTCCCCGTCCCCTGAATCCTGTGTATCGGTGTTGTGCGCTTCGGTGTTGTGCGCTTCGGTGTTGTGCGCTTCGGTGTCGAGCGACTCGCCGAGCCGGTGCGTTCGTGTCCACCGGCGATCTTGTGCGCTCCGGGCCACCGAGGTGCCGCTCTTGTCGTCGGTGCCCACCAGGGCCCGGCAGCGTCAGTCCGCTCAGTCCGCGACAATACGGATCGCCCCCGGCGCGTACTCCCGCTGGCGCACCACGCGGTACCAGCCCTTCGGCAGTGGTATCGCCGCGTGCTCCTCGTGCACCACCCGGCCGCCTTCGGGAAGATGGAGCAGCATCGGCCCGAAGGCACCCGCCTCACGCATCAGCCGGCCCGGCCCCTGAACCGCGTGGGCATGGCCGGTGACCTCGCCCAGCGCGAGGACCATGCGCCCCCGCCCGTCCCTCGGTTCACCCGGCGCGTCCACGAGGTGCGCGGGCACCGCCGACTCCTCCAACGACACGATCAGTACATCGCCCTGCCGGTACACAGACGTCTCCCCTCGATGACCGCACCCGCTGTGCCGGCCACGGGAAAAACGCTAAGGGAGGGGTCTGACAATCGACCGGCGACCGGATCCGGCGGGCATCGGTGCGCACCTGGCGCACGGTCCCGGTCGCGCCGTTGTCAGTGCGGCTTGATAAACCTTGCAGACATCAGCTGTCCCCCAGTACCAGGAGCTCATGGTCATGTCCGGTGTGGACCATCTGCACGAGTTGCTCGGCCTTCCCGTTGTCGACTTCCAACACGCGGCAGGCAAGGCGCCCGCTCAGGCCGCCGATGCGGCAGCCTGGCGCATCTCGGTCGATCCGTACGACGACGAGTCCGAGATGACCTGGGAGGAAGCGTTCGAGGCGTTCCTCGAAGCCGTCGACCCGGCCGGGGTCCGTGCGCTGATCATCGGTCAGTGGGGCGAGTCGTACGAGGAGAAGTCGTCCTACCCGATCGGTCTGATCACCGCCGCGGCCGGCCGGCTCACCTCGCTGGAGGCCGTCTTCGTCGGCGACATGACCCAGGAGGAGAACGAGATCTCCTGGATCGAGCAGTCGGATGTCACGGAGCTGCTGAAGGCCTTCCCCGGTCTGCTCGAACTGGGTGTGCGCGGCGGCACGGACCTGGTCTTCTCCCCTTCGAAGCACGAGCGGCTGCGTTCGCTGACCATCGAGACCGGTGGCCTTCCGGTCGGGGTGATCCGCGGCATTCTGGACAGCGAGCTGCCCGCGCTGGAACGGCTGGACCTCTGGCTCGGCGTCTCCGCGTACGGGGGCGACGCGGATGTGGCGGACCTGGCACCACTGCTGTCCGGCTCCCGCTTTCCCGGGCTCACTCACCTCGGCCTGCGCAACAGCGAGCTGCAGAACGAGATCGCGACCGCCGTCGCGGGCGCCCCGGTCGTCGCCCAGCTGCGCGTCCTCGATCTGTCGTACGGCACGCTGGGCGACGAGGGCGGGGCGGCGCTGCTGGACGGCCAGCCGCTCACCCATCTCGAACGGCTCGATCTGCAGCACCACTTCATGACCGAGCCGATGGAGCGCCGGATCACTCAGGCACTGGAGCCGCACGGCGTGCGGGTCGATGTGTCGGAACGCTCGGAACCCTGGGACGACCGCGGTGCCGAAGGCCGCTACACCGCGGTTTCGGAGTGAGGGGCGATGACGGACATCGAACACCCCGAGACGTTTCACGGTCTGCCCGTCCTGACCCTGCCGGGACCTGACGGGGACCACGCCGAGCCGCTCCCGGCCGCCGACTCGGTCGCCTGGCGGTTGCAGAGCGACTGGGACGGCGATCCGACGTTCACCAGGCTCTGGGAGCACTTCCTGGACACGGTCGACACCTCACGTGTCCGGGCCCTGCTGATCGGCCCCTGGTGGCAGAACGACTACGAATCCGTCGCCCCGGTCATCGAACTGCTGACCACTCACGCGGACCGCTTCCCGGCGCTGCGGGCACTCTTCCTCGCCGATGTCGTCAGCGAGGAGTGCGAGCTGTCATGGCTGGTCATGTCCGACATCACTCCGGTGATCGAGGCGTTCGGGCAGTTGGAGGAGCTGACCGTACGCGGCTGCGGCGAGCGGATCGAGGGCCGGACGACACTCGGTCTGCGGCCGGTGCGGCACCAGTCGCTCAAGAAGCTGCGGTTCGAGTCCGGCGGTCTGCCTTCCGCCATCGTGCGGGCGGTCGGAGCATCGGAGCTGCCCGCGCTGGAGCACCTCGAACTCTGGCTCGGCGTCACCGAGTACGGCGGGGACACGACGGTCGGGGACCTCGCCCCGTTGCTGTCCGGTGCGGCGTTCCCCGCCCTGCGCCACCTGGGGCTGCAGAACAGCGAGATCCAGGACGAGATCGCGGCCGCGGTGGCCTCCGCCCCGGTCGTCGCCCAGCTGGAGTCGCTCTCCCTCGCGATGGGGACCCTGAGCGACGAGGGCGCCGAAGCGCTGCTTTCGGGCCAGCCGCTCACCCATCTCGCCTCGCTGGATCTGCATCACCACTACATCGGCGCCTCGCTGATGGACCGTCTCAGGAACCTGCTCGGTCCCGATCGGGTCAATGGTGAGATCGACGACGTCGAGTACTGGGATCCGGAAGAGGACGACCACCGCTATGTCGCCGTCAGCGAGTAGCACCACCGGCCCGGCGCCGCGCTTCGCCGTCGTGGGTGTGCCCGGGAACCGCCGGGTCGCGCTCTTCCAGGACGCCGTGCGCGCCGCCGGGCTGCCTGCGGCGCGCGTCGTGCCCTGGCTGGACGTCCTGCGCGGCGAAGCCGTCTTCCGGCCGGGCGAGACCGTACGGATGGACTCGCCCGGTGAGGACGCCGAGGTGGAGCGGCTGCTCAGGGCGGTCGGTGATCCGACCAGGGTCGAGGGGACCGCCCTGTGGTACGCCCGGTTCACCGAGGCCGTACGGGCGGTGGCGCAGGCTGCTGCCGCCGCCGGCGCCGTGCTGCTCGACGACCCCGGCGACGTCGCGGTGCTCTTCGACAAGCGGCTCTGCCATGCCGTGCTGGACAGCGCCGGGGTCCGCGTACCGCCCTCGCCGACTTCGGGGGCCGCGGCACCCGTGGTGCGCGACTGGGCGGACGTACGCGAGCGGATGACGGCCCACCGCATGCCCAGAGCGTTCGTGAAGCTCGCGCACGGCTCGTCCGCCTCGGGGGTCCTGGCCGTGGAGACGGCCGGGCCCGGCCGGGTCAGGGCCACCACATCGGTGGAACGGGACGCGGCGGGCCGGCTCCACAACTCCTTGCGGGTTCGCCGCTGCACGACGGAGCGGGAGGTCGCGGCGATCGTCGACGCGCTCGCACCGGACGGACTGCACATCGAACGCTGGCTGCCCAAGGCCACTCAGCACGGGCGGGCGGCGGACCTGCGGGTCGTGGTGGTGGCGGGCCGGGCCACCCATGCCGTCGTGCGCACCAGCCACTCCCCCATGACCAATCTCCACCTCGGCGGCGCGCGCGGAGAACTCGACGGCGTCCGCGCGGCCGTCGAGGCCGCGGGCGGCAGCTGGGCCGAGGCCCTGGCCCTGTGCGAACGGGCCGCGGCATGCTTCCCGGACACGCTGTGCGTGGGCGTCGACCTGCTGCCCGCGACCGGCTGGCGGCGCTTCGCCGTCGGCGAGGTCAACGCCTTCGGCGATCTGCTTCCACGGCTGACCGGACTTGCCGGCAGCGGTGCCGAGGGCCAGGACACCTATGCGGCGCAGGTCGCCGCCGTACTGAACAGAGCAAGGAACCACCGTGCAACCGCCACTCCCTGACACCGTGCCCGCCCTCGCAACGGCCCGGAACCCGGACATGAGCAAGGTCGTGGGCAGCCACGACCTGTTGCTCGTCACCCTCGACACACTGCGCTACGACGTGGCGGCGGAGCTCGCCGCCGCCGGGCGCATCCCGCATCTGGCGCGCCATCTGCCGGGCGGCGTCTGGGAGAAGCGGCATGCGCCCGGCAGCTTCACCTACGCCTCCCACCAGGCGATCTTCGCCGGATTCCTGCCGACGCCGGCCGGCCCGGGGCCACACCCCCGGCTGTTCGCGGCACGTTTCGCGGGCAGTGAGTCCACCGCTTCGGGCACCTTTGTCTTCGACACCCCCGATCTCCTGTCCGGCCTGGCCGACGTGGGATACCGCACGGTGTGCGTCGGCGGTGTCGGCTTCTTCAATCAGCAGGGGCCACTGGGCTCCGTGCTGCCCGGCATGTTCCAGGAGAGCCACTGGGAACCGGAGTTCGGTGTGGCCTCGCCGACCTCCTTCGAGGCGCAGGTGTCCCGTGTCGAGCGGGTCGTCGCCAAACTCCCCTCCGAACAGCGGCTGTTCCTCTTCGTCAATGTGTCCGCACTGCACCAGCCCAACTGGTTCCACCGGCCGGGAGCCACTCGCGAGGCGGGGGATTCCCGCGCCACCCACGCCGCCGCGCTGGAGTACGTCGACGCCCACATCGGGCGGCTCTTCGCCGCCGCGAGCAGCCGCCGCCGCTGTTTCGCCATCGTCTGCTCCGACCACGGCACGGCGTACGGGGACGACGGCTACACGGGCCACCGGCTCGGCCACGAGTCCGTCTGGACCGTTCCCTACGCGCACTTCTTCCTGGAACCGGGGGCCACCGCACCATGAGCCGCACCACGACCGTCGCGCGGTCCACCCGCCCGTACCAGAGCTATGTCTACGCCTATCCGCACAAGACGGCCTACCGGCCGCTCGCCGAGCGGCCGGCGCTGCGCGAGCTCTGGGCGGCCGAGCGCAAGGACGCGCTCTCGCTCTATCTCCACATACCGTTCTGCGAGGTCCGCTGCGGCTTCTGCAATCTCTTCACCCGGATCGGCGCTCCCGACGAGCTGACGACCCGCTATCTCGACGCGCTGGACCGGCAGGCCACCGCGGTCCGGGACGCGCTGGGCGACGCGGAGCCGGTGCGGTTCGCCGCGGCGGCGTTCGGCGGGGGCACTCCCACGTTCCTGACCGCCGCGGAGCTGGAACGGCTCTGCGACATCGCCGAGAAACGGATGGGCGCCGATCTGCGGGCCGTTCCGCTGTCGGTCGAGACGTCGCCGTCGACCGCGACGGCCGACCGGCTGGCCGTGCTCGCCGACCGTGGTACGACCAGGATCAGCATCGGGGTACAGAGCTTCGTCGAGGCGGAGGCGCGTGCGGCCGTGCGGCCGCAGCGGCGGACCGATGTGGAGGCGGCGCTCGACCGGATACGTGATGCCCGGATCCCGATCCTGAACATCGACCTCATCTACGGCATCGACGGGCAGACCGAGGAGAGCTGGCGCTCCTCGCTGGACGCGGCACTGGGCTGGCGGCCGGAGGAGCTGTACCTCTACCCGCTGTACGTACGTCCGCTGACCGGTCTCGGGCGGCTCGGCTCCGACGGCGAGGCGGCGGCCGACGCCGCCTGGGACGAGCAGCGGCTGCGCCTGTACCGCGCGGGCCGCGACCATCTCCTCGCCCACGGCTACGAGCAGGTTTCCATGCGGATGTTCCGCCGCGCGGACGCCCCGCGGACGGACGGCCCCGACGACTACGCCTGCCAGACCGACGGCATGATCGGCCTGGGGTGCGGAGCCCGCTCGTACACCACGAGGCTGCACTACTCCTTCGACTACGCGGTGGAGATGCGGGAGGTCCGGGCGATCATCGACGGCTACACGGCCACCGAGGACTTCTCTCGCGCCGAGGTCGGACGGTATGTCGGCGGCGACGAGGCGCGCCGACGTCACCTCCTGCAGTCGGTGCTCCAGGCCGAGGGGCTGCGACTGGCCGACTACCGGGAGCGGTTCGGCGCCTCCCCGGCCGACGATTTCCCGGCCGAACTGGCCCGGTTCGAGGCACATGGCTGGCTCGACGCGGCGGCCGGGGCATCCGGACTGCTACGGCTCTCCCCCGAGGGCCTGGCCCACTCCGACGCCCTGGGCCCGGAACTCTTCTCCCCCGAGGTGCGGGCCGCGATGGCCGCGTACGAACTGAAGTGAGCGCGCCCGTGGACCTGACCATCCTCTATCGCGGCCCGCTCGCCTCCTGCGACTACGACTGTCCCTACTGCCCGTTCGCCAAGCGGCGCGACAGCCAGGAGCAGTTGCGTGCCGACCGCGCCGCGCTGGAGCGGTTCACCGCGTGGGCCGCGGCGCAGACCGGTGACCGGATCTCGGTTCTTTTCACCCCGTGGGGCGAGGGCCTGGTCCGCTCCTGGTACCGGCGCGCGCTGGTCGAACTGGCACAGCTGCCGCACGTCGGCCGGGTCGCGATCCAGACCAACCTCAGCAGCCGGACGGGCTGGCTGGCGGAGGCGGGTGACGCCGGTCGCGAGAAGATCGCGCTGTGGTGCACGTACCACCCGGGGCAGACACCGTACGAGCGGTTCCTCGGCAAGTGCGGGGAACTGGCCGCGCTGGGCATTCGCCACAGCGTGGGTGTCGTCGGGCTCGACGAGCATCTCGAGGAGGCCCGGCGGCTGCGTGCCGCGCTGCCGGACGAGGTCTACCTCTGGGTGAACGCCGCGGAGGGGCACACCTATACGGACGAGGAGGCGGACCGCTGGACGGCGATCGACCCGCTCTTCCCGTACAGCCGGCATCCGCACCGGTCGGCCGGACTGCCCTGCCGGACGGGCGAGTCGGTCATCTCGGTGGACGGCGACGGCACGGTGCGGCGCTGCCATTTCGTCCCGGCGGAGCTCGGCAACCTCTACGACGGCAGCTACCGGCGCTCGCTCGCCCCGCGCGCCTGCCCACTGGCCGTCTGCGACTGCCACATCGGCTATGTGCATCTGGAGACGCTGCCGCTGTACGACGTCTTCGCGGGCGGGGTGCTGGAGCGGATACCGGGTCCGCCGCTGTCTTCTCGCGGCTGACGGGCGCGGGCCGCCGGGCGGGCCCGGCGGCCCAGGCCCGTCCGGCGAGCGAGGACACCACCCGCCAGCCGCGTCCCTGACCTCACGGGTCAGTACAACTAGAGCGGCAGCAGGTCGGGCCGCTTGGCCTCGACATGGTCGCCGGAGGACTCGCCGCGCAGCCGTCGGCCGATCCACGGCACCAGGTACTCGCGCGCCCAGTGGATGTCGTCACGCCGTACTTCGAGCGTGCCGCGCTGTGCCTGCGGGGGCCATTCCTGGTCGGGATCGGCCGGCACGTCGAGGCCGAGGACCTGGGCGGCGCGCAGCGCGACCCTGGTGTGTCCCTCGGGCGACAGGTGGAGCCGGTCGTCGTCCCAGGCGCGCCTGTCCTGGACGGATCGCAGCGACCACAGGTCGAGGACCGGGCAGTCGTAGCGGTCGGCGATGGCCCGCACATGGGCCGTGTAGGTGGCGATCTTGCCGCGCAGATGGCGCAGCACGGGAACGCCACGGGTGTCGAAGCCGGTGGTGACCATCACGGTGCCGACCGATTCGGTCAGCTCGGCGACCGCGCGCTCGAAGCGCT
This sequence comes from Streptomyces sp. NPDC015032, assembly GCF_043080425.1. NCBI lineage: Bacteria > Bacillati > Actinomycetota > Actinomycetes > Kitasatosporales > Streptomycetaceae > Streptomyces > Streptomyces sp. NPDC015032. Next base: position 81,848 of record NZ_JBIBVN010000007.1, read on the forward strand.
CGGCCACGTCGTCGGGGTCCGTGCCGGGCCTGATGATGTCGTTGCCGCCCGCGCAGAAGCTCACCAGGTCGGGTGCGAGCTCCTTGGCGCGCGGCACCTGCTCCTCGACGATCTGGTCGAGGAGGCGTCCGCGTACGGCGAGATTGGCGTATCTGAAATTCCCGTGTGCGGAGCCGTCGGTGCTCGAATCCGCATCGGGGTCCGGGAGCTGGTCCGCGAGAAGTACCGCGAATCGGTCCGCCCAGCCGACGAAGGTCCCGTCCGGGCCGGGATCACCGACTCCTTCGGTGAAACTGTCGCCAATCGCCGCGTACGACCCGATGACGCCCTGTCGGTTGATGACGCCACGTTGATTTTTTCTCGAATCGTCTGCCACAAACGCCTATCCTGCACTGCTGAATGTGACCTACGCGACCGTAATAAGGGGTTGACGGGTGGTGAGATAGACCACCCGGTCAGGTTTAGGTAAAGGGGGAATAAGCAGGAGGGGCGGTGCGCCGCCGCGCACCGCCCCTCCTGTGCTGCTCAGGTCATGCCGTGTTGCTCAGCCACCCGTTCGTCCGGCTCAGACGTAGATGCCGTGCGAAGCGAGGAAGGCGATCGGGTTGATGTCCGAGCCGTATGCCGGGCCCGTGCGGACCTCGAAGTGCAGGTGCGGTCCCGTGGCGTTGCCGGTCGAACCGGAGAGGCCGATCTGCTGACCGGTGCTCACGGACTGGCCCGCCGCGACGGAGATCGAGGACAGGTGGCCGTACTGCGAGTAGTGGCCGTCGGCGTGCTTGATGACGACCTGGTTGCCGTAGGCGCCACCCCAGCCGGCGGTGACGACGGTGCCGGAGGTGATGGCCTTCACACTGGTGCCGGTGAAGACGGGGAAGTCGATCCCGGTGTGGCTGCCGCTGGACCAGTTGGAGCCGGAGGCGCGGTAACCGGTGGTGTGGTTGCCGGGGACCGGGTGCGCGTAGCCGGAGCTGTTGCTCCGGGAGGCCGGGGCGGAGGTCTTGGACTCCGTGGCCGCCGAGGCCTTGGCCGGGGCGGACTTCGCCGGCGCCGACTTCACCGCGGCCGACGAGGACACCGAGGGGGCCTTCGACGGGAGGGCCGCGCCCGCACCCGCACCGGTGGGCGCGGAGTGGTCCGCCGCCGTGCCGCCGAGCGTCAGCTTCATGCCCGGGAGGATCAGGCCGGGGTCGTCGCCGACGACCGAGCGGTTGTCCTGGTACAGCTTCTGCCAACCGCCCTCGATCTTGTGCTCGGCGGCGATCTTCGACAGCCAGTCGCCGGAGACGACGGAGTACGTCGTGGTGGCGGCCTGCTCCTGCGCGACCGGCTTGACCGGGGTGGCGTGCTCGGCGGCGGAGGCCGACTGCGGGGCGACGGCCGGGGCGGCCTGCTCCGCGGCGCTGGCACCCGTGGCGCCGAGCAGCGGCAGTGCGATGACGGCGCCGCCGGCGCCCGCGGCGGCGACGCCACGGGCGATGATTCCGGCCTTCGTACGACGATGCTTAGCCGATATGGGCATGACGAGCTTCCTCTCCGGCGCCTACGAGGTGAGCTGTCGGGTTCGGGCTGGAGATGCCCGGCCGCGCCGAGCGCGACTTCACCCCGAGCCGGCCGGATTTCCCCGATCGGCGGCCTACCTGGTTCCCCCGCTCCTGCCGCACGATGAGTGGATGCGAATTCCGGACGGCGGCAGGATTAGGCGGTCCATCCGGATTGACGGTGACCGTAAGCGAGCCGGGACGAAGAGAACAAGCCACTGATTCCATGCCGGAATCCGCACCAGGAATTCGGCGCGGAATTCTGGTCACACTCCGTGGATTAAGGATCTTGAATTTCCGCACCGTGCACGGAATGACCGACCGCCCCGTCGGCACACACCGTCACGGATATGATTCCGCTCACGAGAGGGCGGTCATCCCCTGTACAGACAGGGCATGTTGAATCAAATCCACCCATCATGGACATCTCTTCTCATCGTTCGCGTCGGAGCCTCAGTACCCGTGCGTCGAGATTCCCCCGAAGCCCGGTGTGCAGCCCTTGATGGAGCAGTGCCGAACCGTGGTGCACCGCCCCCGTGTCCAGGCAGGTGTACGTCGCTTCGGGGTCGAGTCCGCGCAGCCGCAGGGCCGGGGGCAGCTCCCCGTACCTCTGCGCCTCCAGCCACATCAGGACCACGGTCTCGTCCCCGCGGACGTACTGGACCGCACTGAGCCCGCCGCGCGGGGCGCGCAGCCGGTACAGCGCGCCGTACTGCACCACCGGCCGGATCTCCTTGTAGAGCTCCACCCAGTCCCGCGCCTCGGCCAGTTCCTCCTCGCTCCACTCGGCGAGGTCCCCGCCGACCCCGAGCACGCCGGCCATCGCGCTCACGAAACGGAAGCGCAGTGAACTGCCCCTGCCGTTGAGCTGGACGTTCGGGCTGTCGGTGACCCAGGCGGCCATCACCCGGGCCGGGTGGATCTGACCGAAGCCCTCCTGGATGGCGAGGCGGTCGAGCGGGTCGGTGTTGTCCGAGGTCCACACCTGATCCGTACGGGACAGAATCCCCAGATCGACCCGGCCGCCACCGCCGGAGCAGGACTCGAAGGCGACCGAGGGGTGCGCGGCCCGGAGACGGCCGATCAGCGCGTACAGGGCGTCGACATGCTCGACCCAGAGCCTCTGCGGATACTCCTCGCCCGGCCAGCCCGCGTCGGTGAAGGAGCGGTTGAAGTCCCATTTCACATAGTCGATGGGTGCGCTGGAGAGCAGTGTGTCCAGCTGCTCCCAGAGATATTCCTGCACATCGGCGCGGGCAAGATTGAGCACCAGTTGATTACGGAACTCGGTCCGCGTCCGCCCGGGGAAGTGCTGCACCCAGTCAGGATGCGCGCGATAGAGATCGCTGTCTGCATTGACCATTTCCGGCTCGACCCAGATACCGAACTGCATGCCGAGACCGTGCACTTCGTCGGCGAGCGGCTTGAGGCCACCGGGAAAGCGGTCCGGATTCGGCGTCCAGTCGCCGAGCCCCGCCCGGTCACTGGTGCGCCGTCCGAACCACGCGTCGTCCACGACGAACAGTTCGACGCCCATCGCGGCGGCGCGCTCGGCGAGGGCGCGCTGCTGGTCCTGCCCGATGTCGAAGCCCGTCGCCTCCCAGGAGTTGTAGAGCACCGGACGCGGGCTCAGGGAGTCCGGGATCACATGGGCCAGCTGCCACGCGTGCCAGGCGCGGCTCGCCCCGCCGAATCCCTCCGCGCTCCACAGACCGGCGAAGACAGGTGTGACGTACGACTCCCCCGGCATGAGCAGCAGCAGCCCCGAGTCGTCGTGGCCGGCACCGCCGGTGATCTGCACGAGTCCGTCGGGGAGCCGTTGCACGGAGATCCGCCACGACCCGGACCAGCCGAGCGCGCAGCCGTAGACCTCTCCGCTCTCCTCGGTCGCCGCTCCGTCGGCGTCGAGTGCCACCCATGGCAGGTACTGGTGCCCGGTGTGGCCGCGCCTGCTGGAGATGATGCTCTCGCCGTACATCAGCCCCGCCCGGGCGAGCTGCGACTCCGCCGCCCAGCGGCCGTGCAGCCGGCTCAGCCGCCAGGCGTCGCGGGCGGGCAGCGCCCAGGCCGCCGCGTCGGCGCGCAGCAGCTCCAGCGGCGGACCGTCCGGCCCGGAGTGGGCGACGGTGACCCATCGCTCGACGACATCGGAGTCGTCCCGCATCCGGTAGTGCAGGGTGAGGGCGAGCCGGTGCAGGGAGTCGGCGAAGGCGATACGGAGTTCGTCCCCGTCCACCGCGGCGTCGGTGAAAGCCCACTCGGTACCGCGAACCTCCGGGGTACGCACCGAGAGGGCCGGGCGGACGAACCGGGGGCCGCCCTCCACGGGATACTCCTCGCGGCCGTCGAGCGGGGACTCGAAAGCCCTGACGGGCTGCTCCGGCGCCGCGGCCAGCGCCTCGGCAGCGGCCAGGGAGATGCGCGGCCCCCAGTGCAGATGGATCAGCTCGTCCCGCTCGGTGAGTCGCAGTGCGTAGCTGCTGCTCGCCCCGGTGAGCAGCCAGGTCCGGCCCTTGCCACCAGTCTCGATCATCTTGCCCCCACATTCCAACAGTTCCGCACATCATCAACCATCGCCAGGTGAGCGGGCAACGGTCCGGCGGGGAATTCAACGGACGGATTCGCCGCGGGGGCACAGGGGTTCACCGGGGTATCGACAACCATCGGCCGAGATGATTGCCTGAGGAATCAATGTCGTATCGTCGCGGGAGTGGCCTTGTCGGCGGCTCGCGCCGAAGCCAGACACTCCAGGAGACACCGTGACGCAGCAGTTGCCCCAGACCTCGTCGACGGAACCCGAGCTGGCGGGTGTCCGCAACTTCCGTGACGTGGGCGGACTGCCCACCGTCGACGGCCGGCGGGTGCGGTACGGGCGGCTCTTCCGCAGTGGTCATCTCGCGCACGCCACCACCGAGGACGCGGCATTTCTCGGCACTCTCGGTCTGCACACGGTCTTCGACTTCCGCAATGCGGCCGACCACCGGCTCGACGGTCCGGACGTGGAGCTGCCGGGCGTGCGGAATGTCAGCATTCCGCTCTCCGACCCCGCCGACGGCGCCGAGTTCTGGCAGATGGTCCGCGACGGCGACCTCGACCAGCTGCGCTCGGTCCTCGCGGACGACAAGGGGACGAACCGGATGATCGCCTCATACCGCTCGATCGTCCGGGACCGCACAGCCGAGCACAGCCGGGTCCTGCACGCCCTGGCCGAGGACAGCGTTCCCGCGTTGATGCACTGCGCGGCTGGCAAGGACCGGGCCGGGCTGTCGATCGCGGTGTCACTGCTCGCGGTCGGCGTCGAGCGCGACGCCATCGAGGCCGACTACCTGAAATCCAATGACGCCCACCGTCGTTACAAGGTCCGGCGCAGCGACACCCCGGCGGAGGGCATGTCGGCCGAGGTGATGGAGCTGCTCAATCCGCTCTTCGGTACCCATGCCGACTATCTGGCCGCGGCCTTCGACACCATCGAGGAGACCTGGGGCGGCACGGACCGGTATTTCTCCGAGGGGCTGAAGCTCGCCCCCGAGACCCGTGAGCGGCTGCGCGGCCGCCTCCTCGACGAGGCGTAGCGCGAATCGCCCGGCGGCGGTGGTCAGCCCTTGCCGGCCACCGCGAAGAGCAGGTAGAGGAAGGCCGCGAAGATGTGTCCGGCGATGAGGTAGGCGAACAGCCGGATGACCACGCCGCGCGGAAACTTCCGCTCCTGGGCTTCGTAGTTCTTCTTGGACCCCAGTGGGTCGAAGTTCTCGGAATCGGACATGACAGTCCTCTCTGACAACCGGACGGGCCGGTCAGGGACGGTGGATGCCGCTGCCGAGACACAGCTCGGCGGCGGGGCTCTGCAGCAGGGTGTGGACGAAGAGCAGCTCGGCACCGTCGTGGTCGACGGCCGTGATCCGGTGCGGGGTGAGCGAGTCGAAGTGCGCGCTGTCACCGGGGGCGAGATCGTGCACGGTGTCCCCGAGCGTGACCCGCAGATGCCCGATGAGCACGTACAGCCACTCCTCGCCGGGATGGACACGGACCAGATCACCCTGTGCGCCGTACGGAACCCGGACGCGCAGCGCCTGCATCGCCCGGCCGGAGCCGCCGGCCTGCTGGTACATCCAGCCGTCGGCCTCGGCCCCCTCGAACTTCCCGCCGCGGATGATCGCCTCCCGTTCGGGGGGCGTCTCGCCGAGCAGTTCGGAGACCGTCGTACCGTAGATCCTGGCAAGACCGAGGAGCATCGGCAGCGAGGGCTGCCGACGACCCGTTTCGAGCCGGGAGAGATGGGCGGGCGACAGCCCCGCCCGCTGGGCGGCGGTCTCCAGGGTGAGACCACGGCCACGGCGCAGATCGCGCAGCCGTGGCGCAACCCCGGGCAGCTCGTCGGCCACCCCTCCGTCTGGAGTGTTCATGTACCCATTGGGCCAGGAACTTTCCTCGTAGGCAAATTTCTTACCTCCGAGGCAAAAGTCGCACAGGCCGGAAGAGCCTGCGCGATCAGCGGTTGGCGACGGCCTGTTTCACCAGGGTCCTGCCGAAGTCCCACATCAGCCCGCCACCGCTGTGCGCGTCGTCCATGACCGCGGTGAACGCAGTGACGAACCGATCGACCTCGGGCTCCCCGATCACCAGCGGCGGAATCAGCTTGATCACTTCGAGATGATCGCCGGAGACCTGCGTGAGGATGCGGTGCTTCTGGAGCAGGGGCACCACCACCATCTGTGCGAAGAGGCCCTTACGGGCCGCCTGCAGCATCGTCCAGCGGCTGCGCAGCTTCAGTGACGACGGTCGGCCGAACTCGATGCCGATCATCAGCCCGCGCCCGCGCACCTCGTGCAGCAGCTCATAACGGCCGACCAGCGCGGCCAGCCGTTCGCGCAGCAGATCGCCGGTGCGCCGCGCACCCGCGACGATCTCCTCGTCCTCCATCACCGCCAGGACCGCGAGCCCGGCAGCCATCGCCTGGGCGTTCGAGCCGAAGCTCGCGGAGTGGACCAGGACCCGGTCCATCGACGAGTAGACCTTCTTGAAGATCCAGTCCCTGCCGAGAGTCGCCCCGACCGGCACATAGCCGCCGGAGAGGGCCTTGGCCACACAGATCAGATCGGGTTCGACGCCCTCCTCGTGCTGGTACGCGTAGAAGTCGCCGGTCCTTCCGAGGCCGGTCTGCACTTCGTCGGCGATGAGCAGCGCCCGGTGCTTGTGGAGCAGTTCCTGCGCGGCCCGCAGGAAGCCGGGCGGCGCGGCGTGGACCCCCTTGCCCTGGATCGGCTCGACGACCAGTGCCGCCACATCGCCGCGCTTCAGCTCACGCCTCAGCGCGTCGAGATCCCCGAGTCCGATGGCGGTGTCCGGCAGCAGCGGTGCGAAGCCGTCCCGGAAGCCGCTCTCCCCGTTGACCGAGAGCGAGCCGGTCGTCAGCCCGTGGAAGGCGTGGGTGCAGTAGAGGATCCTGGGCCTGCCCGTGGCATACCGGGCGAACTTCAGCGCGGTCTCGACGGCCTCCGTACCACTGTTGCCGAAGAAGACCCGGTCCAGATGCGGGCTGTGGACGAGCAGCCTCTCCGCCAGCAGCCCGGGCAGCGGCTGGCAGTCGAAGCGGGTGAGGTCGGCGAGCGAGGCGTCCAGGACGTCGTGCAGGGCCTTGCGTACGACGGGGTGGTGCCGGCCGAGGCCCATCACCCCGAATCCGGCGAGCATGTCGAGGTGGTCATTGCCGTCCGCGTCCCAGAAGTGCGCCCCCTCGGCCCGTTCGTAGACCTTGTCGAAGCCGATGGTGTGCAACATGCGGGGCAGTTGGTGATTGAGGTGTTTCGCGTGCAGCTCGTAGCGCTCGGCGCCGCGCTCCGCGAGAAGCTGCGCCAGATCGAAGCCCTTGGGCCCGTCGTCCTTCATGCCCCGCTCTCCTCGGTCCTTCTCGCTGCTTCCTTGCCGGCCAGTGCGGCGCTGATCCGCCCGGCGATCTCGACCGGTGTGAGCCCGATGTCGGCCAGCACCTCGGCGCGTTTTCCGTGGCCGAGGAACTGCTCGGGGATGCCGAATGTCCGAAGCGGTATGTCGACCCCGGCATCCCGCAGCGCCTGCCCGACGGCCGAACCGACGCCCCCCGCACGGCTGTTGTCCTCGACGACGGCGACCAGCCGGTGCCGGGCGGCGAGCGGGGCCAGCTGTTCGTCGACCGGCTTGACCCAGCGCGGGTCGACGACGGTGCAGCGGACACCGCCGCTCGCCAGCAGGCCGGCGGCGCCCAGACAGACCGGGGCGAGCACACCGACGGCCACGAGCAGCACATCGGCGTCGTCCGCCCGGTGCAGCACGTCCATTCCGCCGATCCGGTCGATGGCCGGGACCGGCTCCCCCACCGACTCCTTGGGGAACCGGATCACGGTGGGCGCGTCGTCGATGTCGACGGCCTCACGGAGTTGGGCGCGCAGTTCGTCGGCGTCGCGCGGGGCGGCGATCCGCAGTCCGGGAACCACCTGCAACACGGACATGTCCCACATGCCGTTGTGCGAGGGCCCGTCCGGTCCGGTGACCCCGGCCCGGTCGAGGACGAAAGTCACCCCGCACTTGTGCAGCGCGACGTCCATCAGCAGCTGGTCGAAGGCCCGGTTGAGGAAAGTGGCGTAGACGGCGACGACCGGATGCAGTCCGCCGGTGGCGAGTCCCGCCGCGGAGACCGCGGCGTGCTGCTCGGCGATCCCGACGTCCCAGACCCGGTCGGGAAACGCCTCGGCGAACTTGGTCAGTCCGACGGGGTGCAGCATCGCCGCGGTGATGGCCACGACGTCCGGCCGCTCCGCGCCGATCTCGGCGATCTCGTCCCCGAACACCGAGGTCCAGGACGGCGCTCCCGTCGGAACGAGCGGTGCGCAGGTCAGCGGATCCATCGCACCCACGGTGTGGAAGCGGTCGGCCTCGTCCTGGAGCGCGGGCGGGTAGCCGCGCCCCTTCTCGGTGAGGCAGTGCACCAGCACCGGGCCACGGAAGCGTTTCGCCCGGTGCAGCGCGGATTCGACGGCCGCGATGTCGTGCCCGTCGATCGGCCCGACGTACTTGAGTCCGAGGTCCTCGAACATGCCCTGCGGGGCGAAGGCGTCCTTGAAGCCCTTCTTCGCGCCGTGCAGCGACTCGTACAGCGGCTGCCCGATGACCGGCGCCTGCTGGAGCACCCCCTTGCCCCACGAGAGGAAGCGTTCGTATCCGTCGGTGGTACGGAGGGTGGCGAGGTGATCGGCGAGGCCGCCTATCGTCGGGGCGTACGAACGCTCGTTGTCGTTCACCACGATGATCAGCGGCCGGTCCCGCGCCGCCGCGATGTTGTTCAGCGCTTCCCAGGCCATTCCGCCGGTGAGGGCACCGTCACCGATGACGGCCACGACATGGTCGCTCCGCCCCAGCACCTGGTGAGCCTTGGCCATGCCGTCGGCCCAGCCGAGGACGGTCGAGGCATGCGAGTTCTCGATGACGTCGTGCTCGGACTCCTCGCGGCAGGGGTAGCCGGAGAGGCCCCCCTGGCGGCGGAGCTTGGAGAAGTCCTGACGCCCGGTGAGCAGCTTGTGCACATAGCTCTGGTGCCCGGTGTCCCACAGGATGCGGTCCACCGGAGAGTCGAAGGCCCGGTGCAGCGCGATGGAGAGCTCCACCACTCCCAGGTTGGGGCCCAGATGACCGCCGGTCCTCGCCACTGCCAAGACGAGGAACTGCCTTATTTCCTCGGCGAGTTCACCGAGTTGTACGTCGCTCAGCGTCTTGAGATCGTGCGGCCCCCGGATGTTCTCCAGAATCGTCACGCTCGGGCCCCCTCTCTGGTTCTGTTTCAGCTCACGGTGACGGCGGGAATTCCCGATGGCGTCCCCGCGTCGTCCCTGCCCTCGGCGATCTCCAGGGCCTCTTCGATCGGCGTCTCGACGATCTTCGACTCGGGCACGGTCTTGATGACCTCGCCCTTCACGAAGATCTGCCCCTTGCCGTTGCCGGACGCGACGCCCAGATCCGCCTCACGGGCCTCACCCGGACCATTGACGACACAGCCCATCACGGCCACCCGCAACGGCACCTCCATGCCCTCAAGACCCGCACTGACCTGATCCGCCAACTTGTACACATCCACCTGCGCCCGCCCGCACGAACACATACTTCGGCTGGAAATGAATATCCGCGATCACCGGGATCTGCGACTTCCTCGCAATCACCGCCAACGCGTCCGCATCGTCCTGCGTCGGACACGCCACCCGCACGATCTGACAGCCCGACGCCGTCAGCTCCGCGATCTGCTGCAACGTCGCACCCACGTCCGACGTACGCGTCGTCGTCATCGACTGCACCGACACCGGCGCATCCCCGCCCGCCGCCACCGACCCGACCTGGATGCGCCGCGAGTGGCGGCGCATCGCGATCGGCCGGGCCGGCAGCTCGGGGAGACCCGGAGCGACCGGCTCTCCAGCGGTCATGACGTCATCGGTTCCCGGAGACGGTCTCGCGCGCGGCGCGCAGCGATTCCTTCAAGGATCCCATGGTGGCGAGGACAGCGGTGGGCTCGTAGCCGCAGTGCGCCATGCAGTTGGCGCAGCGCGGGTCCTTGCCGCGGCCGTACTTGTCCCAGTCGGTCTTCTCGATGAGTTCGCGGTACGTGGGGACGTACCCGTCGGCCATCAGGTAGCAGGGCCGCTGCCAGCCGAAGAGCGAGTAGTTCGGAATGGCCCACGCGGTGCACGGGAAGTCCGCCTTGCCTTCCAGGAAGTCCAGGAAGAGCGGCGAGTGGTTCAGCCGCCAGCGGCCCCGGTTGCCGCCCGCGAACGACTTCTTGAACAGTTCGCGGGTCTGTTCGACGCCGAGGAAGTGCTCCTGGTCGGGTGCCTTCTCGTACGCGTAGGCGGGCGAGATCATCATCTCGTCGACCTTCAGATCGTCATTGAGGTAGTTGAGAACCTCGATGACCGTCTGCGGGGTATCGGTGTTGAAGAAGGTGGAGTTCGTGGTGACCCGGAAACCGCGCCGCTTGGCCTCCTTGATGGCCGCAACCGCCTCGTCGAACACTCCCTCCTTGGCGACCGATTCATCGTGCCGCTCCCGCAGCCCGTCGATGTGCACGGCGAACGCGAAGTACGGCGAGGGCTTGAATTTCTCGATCTTCTTCCGCAGCAGCATCGCGTTGGTGCAGAGGAAGACGTACTTCCTGCGCGCGACCAGCTGCCGTACGATTTCATCGATCTGCGGATGCATCAGCGGCTCACCACCGGCGATGGAAACCATCGGGGCACCCGATTCGAGCACGGCGCCCACTGCCTGGGCGACCGGCATGCGCTGCTTGAGCACTCCCGCCGGATGCTGGATCTTCCCACAGCCCTCGCACGCGAGATTGCAGGCGTACAACGGCTCCAGTTCCACGATGAGCGGGAACTTGTCCCGCTTGCGGAGCTTCTGCTCGATGAGATACGTCGCAACCTTGATGGACTGACGGAGCGGCATGGCCATCTGGCTCACCTCCTGGGGAGCAGCAAGGATCGGTGCCATTCATAGAAAGCAGGCAGGACGGCACGGAGAACACGGAAAGCCGATATTCCACCGCGTATCGTGCCGATGCGGACGAGCTCGTGCTCCGGAGCGTCCACGACCACCCGTACGGCCGCAACCGGACGAGGTCCGGACCGCAGGGCTGCGCGCAGGGTGGCGGCGGACTCCATGTCCACCGCGACTGCTCCGGTGGCCCGCAGTTCGGCCCGCTCATGTCCGCGTACGACATGGGCGGAACCGGTCAGCGGACCGGTGTGGACGGTACGGCCGGGCACCGTCCGGGCAAGGGCCTCGGCGAGCAGGTCCGTGCCGGTACAGGCCGTCGAGTCCCCGGCTCCCCGGGTCTCGTCGGCGACCACCAGGTCCCCGGGATGCATATCGGGTGACAGCCCGGCGCAGAAACCGGAGGCGATAACCGCCGTGCCGGGTGCCCGGTCCTGACCGAGCACCCGGGACACGGCAGTCTCGGCGGCCTTGGGGCCCATGCCTGTACGCAGTACGGTCACCGGGCCCGGGGCCTCACCGGCCCTGCTTCTGCCACTGCGCAGGGCGAACTGCTCGATGCCGAGCGCACAGGCGATCAGCAGCGGCGCTGCGGGCCCGGCCGGCCCCGGACCAACGCCCATCAGGCCCCCTTGTGGGTGACCAGGCGGCCGGCGAAGGGTTCTCCGTGCACATACCGCCCGAGTGCGGTGAGCGGGAAGACCTGCCGGTAGAGGTGGTAGTTGATGGAGAAGTCCCAGGGAAAGCCGGTGCCGGTGAAGTACGGCTCGTCCCAGGATCCGTCGGCCCGCTGAGTGTCGGTGAGCCAGGACACCCCCCGCTGCACGGCCCCGCTGTCCCGCCGTCCCGCGGCGAGCAGCGCGAGCAGCGCCCACGCGGTCTGGGAGGCGGTCGACGCTCCGTGCCCGATCCACTTGTCCTCGTGGTACGAGCGCAGGTCCTCGCCCCAGCCGCCGTCGTCGTTCTGCACGGACTCCAGCCAGCCGACGGCCCGGCGGATCGCCGGATGCGTGACGGGCAGCCCGGCGGCCACCAGGGCGGGCACCACCGACCCCGTGCCGTACACGTAGTTGACGCCCCAGCGACCGAACCAGCCGCCGCTCGGGTCCTGTTCGGCGAGCAGCCACTCGATTCCACGCCGGGTCGCGGGGTGCGCGGAACGCCCCTCGACGGCGAGCATCTCCACCACGTGCCCGGTGACGTCGGCGGACGGTGGGTCGATGACCTCGCCGAAGTCGCAGAAGGGCAGCCGGTTGGGGAACCCGCTGGTGTTGTCCGCGTCGAACGCGCCCCAGGCGCCGTTGCGGGACTGCATGCCGAGATTCCAGCGCACTCCGCGCTTGATGGCGGCCTCGACCCGTACCGTGTCCGGGTGACGGACCCGGCGCAGCGCCAGGACCACCTCCGCGGTGTCGTCGATGTCCGGGTAGTTGTCGTTGTGGAACTCGAACGCCCAGCCGCCCGGGTCGAGCCGGGGGCGGCGCACGGCCCAGTCACCGGGCCGGACGATCTCCTCGGCGAGCATCCAGTCCACGGCCTTCACGAGTGCCGGGTGGTCGGGGCTGACCCCGGCATCGGCGAGGGCGATGGTGGCGAGGCAGGTGTCCCAGACCGGGGACTGGCAGGCCTCGATCATCCGGGCACCGTCCTCGCGCCAGACGGCGAACCGGTCGAGCGATTCGAGTCCGGCCCGCATCACCGGGTGGTCCAGGTCGTAGCCGAGCAGGTGCAGGGCGATGACGGAGTACACGGCGGGCGGCTGGATTCCGCCCCAGCAGCCGTCGTTCTCCTGGCGTTCGATGATCCAGCGGGCCGCCGCGTTCATGGCGGACCGGCGCAGCTTGCGCGGTGCGATCCGGTGGTAGAGGTGGAGCGCCTTGTCCAGGCGCTGGAAGACTCCGTCCCAGCTCGTCGCCGGGGCGGTGCGCCGGGGCGGGTTCGGACGACGGGGGTCCGTGTGCAGCTCGTCGAGTGCGAAGGGGGCCGGGCGCACTGGCCGTTTCGCCGAGACGATGGTGAGCGGCACGATGGTCTGGCGGGCCCAGCAGCCGAAGTCGTAGATGTTGAGGGGGGCCCATTTGGGAAAGAACATCAGCTCGGGCGGGAGTTCGGGCAGGTCCTCCCACTTCCACCAGCCGAAGAGGGCCAGCCAGATCCGGGTGAAGACGCGGCTCGCCGCGATTCCGCCCTGTTCCCTGATCCAGCCCGAGGCCCGCGCCATATGCGGTTCGTCCGGCCGGTCTCCGGCGAGCCGCAGTGCGACGTACGCCTCGATGGTGGTGGAGAGCTCGCCGGGGCCGCCGTGAAAGGTGGCCCAGGTGCCGTCGGCGTGCTGTTCGCCGCGGATGAAGCGGCCGGCCGCCTGGACGACGGCCTGGTCCTGAATACCGAGGAACTGCCGGAGCATCAGGTCTTCGGCGTCCATGGTGACGTTGGTGGCGAGGTCGCCCTTCCACCAGCCCTGGTCGTCCTGCCTGCCGAGGAGATGCTCCACCGAGCGTTCCGCGGCCCGCCGCGCGGCGGCCAGTATGTCGTCCGCGGCGATGGTTGTGTCGGTCGGATTGCTGGCCGAGGCTGCGCGGGGATTCACAGCCCCGGTGCTTCCGTCGGTCGTCGCTGTCATGGCTTCCCCTTCTTGCAGTTTGGTCCTCTGCTGTGCTGGGGTCTCCGTCGGCCGGTGCCCTAAGGGGCACCGGCCGGCGACTGCGAGTCATATGGAGCAGATGGTGATCATCTCTTTCGTACGACGACGAAGTCAGCGAGCGCGGTGAGCTGCGCCCGCACGGTGTGCGGCATGTCGATGCGGTGCAGTGCCTCGATGGCGACCGCATGCTGTCGACGGGCCTCCTGGGCGGTCCATTCGCGGCCGCCCGCCTCCTCGATGAGCGCCGCACGGGCGGCGAACTCCTCTTCGGAGAAGCTGTCGAAATCACTGCTCTTGGCGTCGGCGGCGAGGAGTTCGCCGAGACGCTCCGAGGCGGGTCCACCCGCGGCGAGCGCGGCGACGACCGGCAGGGACTTCTTGCGCTGGCGCAGATCGCTCCAGGTCTGCTTGCCGGTGGACTCGGGGTCGCCCCAGATGCCGAGCAGATCGTCAACGGCCTGGAAGGCGAGGCCGAGGTGGTAGCCGTACGCCTCCAGGGTGTCCGCGGTACGGTCGTCGGCACCGCCGAGGACCGCGCCGATGGAGCAGGCGCAGGCGAGCAGGGCGCCGGTCTTGTTGCCCTCCATCTCCAGGCACTCCTCGACGGTGACCCGCTCGCGGTGCTCGTAGGAGATGTCCTGGGCCTGCCCGTCGATGAGCTTGCGGGTGGCGACGGTCAGCCGACGGGCCGCGCGGCCCGCCTCGACGGTGCCGAGTTCCAGCAGGACCTCGTTGGCGAGCGCGAAGAGCGCGTCGCCGACGAGGATCGCCTGGGCGGGACCGTGCACCTTCCAGACGGTGTCGCGGTGGCGGCGCTGTTCATCGCCGTCCATCAGGTCGTCGTGCAGCAACGAGAAGTTGTGCACGAGCTCGACGGCCACGGCGCCGGGGACGCCCGCCTCGGCGGCGGCGCCGGCCGCCTCCGCGGACAGCAGGGCGAGCGCCGGACGGACGGCCTTGCCGCCGTCGCCGACGGAGGGTTGTCCCTGGGCATCGATCCAGCCGAAGTGGTACGCGGCGACGGTGTCCATGGGCGGTGCGAGCCGGTCAACGGCGGCCCGGAGCACCGGCGTGGAAAGGGCCCGTCCGCGCTCCAGAAGCGCGGTGACGTCCGTGGTGTCGGCCACGGTGTCGAAAGCCGGATTCGCCGGGGTCACTGACTCTCCTCTTGTTCCGGTGGTACTGCTCATGCCGCCTCCTGCAGCGGATGTTCATGGGAGCGGCCGAGCGCCCGGAGCGCGGCGTCCGCCGCGCTGAACCCGCTGCGGACGGCACCCTCCAACGTCGCGGGCCAGCCGGTGGCCGTCCAAGCTCCGGCCAGACTGAGACCGGGAGCACGGGTGCGGGCTCCTGGCCGCAGCCGGCCGACACCGGGGGCGGGGGCGAAGGTCGCCGTGCGCTCCCGGGTGACGAAGAAGTCCCTGATCCCGGCCCCGCGGGCGGCCGGAAGGAGCCGCTCCAGCTCGGGCAGGTAACGCTTCCGCAGCTCGGCGACGGGGAGGTCGATCTCCTCGTCCGCGGCGGACTGGGACACGGCGAGGTACTGCCCGGGGCCGGTGAGCCCCGAGGCGTGCGTCCGGTCGAAGACCCACTGGACCGGCGAGCCGAGCGCGGCGAAGAAGGGGCGGCGCAGCACCTTGCGGTCATAGACGACGTGCACGTTGAGGATCGGCGAGGTGCCGATATCGAGCAGCCGCTCCGGCGCGTCGAGCACGCCCGCGGGCAGCAGGTCATGGGTCTCGCGCTGCGGGACGGCGAGGACGACGGTGTCCGCCTCGATCCGTTCGCCGCCGGTGTCGACAATCCAGCGGTCATCCTCCGTCCGAGTGATGGAGGAGGCTTTGGTGCGCAGCTCGGTGCGCACCCCGGCGGCGTCGAGTGCCTTGCGGGTCAGTGTGTCGTGGACCTCGCCGAGCGGCACGCTCGCCCAGCCGATGTCGGCGGCGCCGGGCTCGGAGAGGAGTCCGGTCTTGAAGACCTTCGCGGCGAGGGCCAGCGACGAGTTCGGCGCGGTGGCGTTGAGCGTGGCGACCCCGACGAGGTCCCAGAGGGCCTCGATGGTGCGCGGCGACTGGCCGTGCCGGGCGAGCCAGGTACCGAAGTCGATGGTGTCGAGTGCGGGGTCGTCCGGGTCCAGGCGGCCCAGCGCCAGTGCGGCGCGTCCGACGCTCGCCCGCTCGGTGAGCGAGAGATGCGGATAGCCGGCGAGTCCGGCGGCGAGGTGGAAGGGCACCGGCAGTGCGTTGCGGCGCAGCCGTCCCAGCCGCGGTCCCGAGAGCCGCCCCACATCGACAACGGGCACGTCCAAACGGTTTTGCAGGGGCGCCAGGCGCGTCCCGTCCACACGGTCGAGGAGCCAGCGGTAGGCGGTGCAGCAGCGCAGATAGACATGCTGTCCGTTGTCGACCGTCAGCTCGCCGCGCCGGAAGGAGAAGGCGAGTCCGCCGAGCCTGGGCCGCCCTTCGAGCAGGGTCACGTCAAGCCCCGCATCGGCGAGTCGCAGGGCCGCGGTGGTACCGGCGAGTCCGCCGCCGATCACGACCGCACGGGAGGAACCCAGGGCGTCGTCCGTCATGCGTCCTCCTTTCGCCGGGCCACTTCAGTGAGGGACGCGTCAATACACCAGAGGGTTGACCACCGGTGGAAACGTGTTTCCGTGCAGCACATCGTGCGCGAGATGTCCGTACGGCGCATCAGATACGCCCCCTGGCCGTCCGCCGGGAGACGTACCGTGCGTCGAGGCCCGAGAGCCCGCGCACCGCGACATACGCCTTCTCGTGTCCCGGCAGCGACACCCGGCCGCGCAGCACCGCCTCGGGGTCGCGCTCGATCCGGTCGAGCAGCCGGCGGTAGATGCCCGCCATGGCCGCGACACACGCGCCGCTGCGCCGGTCCAGCATCGGCAGCAGCCGGTATCCCTCGGCGAACAGGGTGCGCGCGCGCCGGACCTCGAAGTGGACCAGCCCCGCGAAATCGGCGCCGGGCGGCGGGGTGGCCCGGTGGAAACCGGCCGAGCAGCCGAACTTGGCGAGGTCGTCGGCGGGCAGATAGGTACGCCCGTTGCCGGCGTCCTCGCGGACGTCGCGCAGGATGTTGGTCAGCTGGAGCGCGAGGCCGAGCGTGTCGGCGTACTCCGCGGCCCGGTCGGCGCCCGGAGCACCCGGTTCCGTGCCGAAGATGCCCAGGCTGAGACGGCCGATGGCGCCCGCGACACAGCGACAGTACGCCTTGAGGTCGTCCCAGGTCTCGTACGTCGCACCGCGCACATCCATCAGCACGCCGTCGATGAGTTCGTCGAGCCCGCCCAGCGGGAGCGGGAATCTGCGTGCGGCGTCGGCGAGTGCGACGGCCACCGGGTCGGTGTCGTCCTCGTCGATCGCGCCGTCGCGGATCCGGTCCAGCAGCGCACGGGTGCTCTCCAGCCGGGCCCGCTTGGTCTCCGGTGCCAGCTCGCCGTCACCGATGTCGTCGACACGACGGGAGAAGGCGTACAGCGCCGACATGGCCTGTCGCTTCGCGGCCGGCAGCAGCCTGATGCCGTACGCGAAGTTACGCGCCTGCTGTCCGGTGACCGCCTCGCAGTAACTGTATGCGGCCTGTACCGGTGCCGACATGTACGTCGTCTGTCCCTCCACGGTCCGGCTCACCCCTCTCTACGCGCTTTTCGCAAGACAACTCCCGCCTCGCGCAGCAGGCTGGGCTTGGTGGGCTTGGGCGGCCCGGGCAGTACGTCGAACCCGGCGGCCGCGATCGCGGTGAGGGCGGCACGCCCCCCTCCCACGAATCCGGCGAGAAGCAGCTTGAGCCTGCCGTGGACGCTACCCACCAGGGGGGTGCCTTCATTCAGCAGTTCCCGCGCGCGCTCCGCTTCGTACGCGACCAGCGAGCGCACCGATGCGCCTCCCGAGGGGGCGGCCAGATCGGTTTCGCGGACGTGGAACCGGGCCATGTCGTCCGCGGGCAGGTAGATCCGGTCGCGGCCGAGGTCCTCGGTGACGTCCTGGAGGTGCTCGACGATCTGCAGGGCCGTACAGACGGCGTCGGAACGGCGGATCCGCTCGGGGCTGGCGGTTCCGGTGATCTGCAGGACCAGCCGGCCCACGGGATTGGCGGAGAGCTCGCAGTAGGCGGCGAGTTCCTCGTACGTCCCGTAGCGGCGGACCCGCTGGTCCTGCCGGTTCGCCTCGATGAGGCCGAGGAAGGGCTCGGGGGTGAGCGCGCAGCGCCGCACGGTGGGGCGCAGCGCGCGCAGCAGGGGGTGGTGCGGGCCCTCGCCCGTGGTGGCGAAGACCCGGTGCAGATCGGCCTCGAAGGCATCGAGCATGGCGGGACGGTCGTCGGTCTGCTCGGGTTCGAGGCCGAGGTACCGGGCGTCCGCGCCGCCGGCGGCGAGATCGCCGTCGCCGATGTCGTCGACGAGACGGGCGTAGCCGTAGACGGCCATCAGGTCGTCGCGCCAGGCTCGCGGCAGGAAGAAGGGGGCTACCGGGAAATTCTCGTCAGCGGCCTTGTCGAGGGTGCTGGGCACGACGGCATCAGGATGCGCCTGCCGGGTGGGCGTCACCACTGACCGCCCGGCGTTGGGACGGCGTGAGCACCTCGGAGCTGGAGATTTTCCGTCATAGCCGTCACATCTCCCGTTCTACACTGCTGACCCAAAACATCCCATTCCGGACACGCCGCCCGCTCTACCGAGTACGGAGCACACCTCCGGGCCGTATGGCCAGGCGGTATCGCCCCACTTGCAACGAATCAGCACCGCTACAGCTTACGTTGTACAACGCTCATCGATACGCCGGGGTGTTACGCGCGGCGGAACAACGCACCCTGCTCCGCCAACCTTCCCCGTGCGCAAGGAAATTGACGTCATCCGTCGGGAGGAGATCTTGTCCCCGGCGTACCGCCGGGCGTGCAGACCGCCCCGCAGGGGCCACGATCCGGACACCGAGGCGGCCTCCGCCGGAGAGTTCCGGCGGAGGCCGCCTCGGTGCCACGGGACCGAAGTACCTGCTATTTACCGGTCTCGCGCTCGTACGCCTTGAGGACCTCGTCCGTCGGACCGTCCATCAGCAGCTCGCCCTTTTCCAGCCAGAGCACCCGGTCACAGGTGTCCTTGATGGACTTGTTGCTGTGGCTGACCAGGAAGACGGTGCCCGCCTCCTTGCGGAGCTCCCTGATGCGCTTTTCGGAGCGGATCTGGAACTTGCGGTCACCGGTGGCCAGCGCCTCGTCGATCATGAGGACATCGTGGTTCTTCGCGGCGGCGATGGAGAACCGCAGCCGGGCGGCCATTCCGGAGGAGTACGTCCGCATCGGCAGGGTGATGAAGTCGCCCTTCTCGTTGATGCCGGAGAAGTCCACGATGCCCTGGTAGCGCTCACGGATCTCCTCGCGCGACATGCCCATCGCGAGGCCGCCGAGCACGACGTTGCGCTCGCCGGTCAGATCGCTCATCAGCGCCGCGTTCACCCCGAGCAGCGACGGCTGCCCGTCCGTGTACACCTTGCCGTGCTCGGTCGGCAGCAGACCGGCGATGGCCCGCAGCAAGGTCGACTTTCCGGAGCCGTTGGTCCCGATGAGACCGATCGCCTCGCCGCGGTAGGCGGTGAAGGAGACACCGCGGACGGCATGCACCTTCCGCACTCCGCGCGGCTCGCCCTTGCCGCGGCGCAGTATCCGGCTCAGCGCCGCGGTGGCGCTGCCCTTGCCTCCGCCGGCGCCGTTGACCCGGTACACGATGTGCACGTCGTCGGCGATGACGGTGGGGACGCGCCCCGAAGTGTTGTCGTCAGCCACGGCCGTACCGTTCCTCTGCCTTCCAGAAGTACACGAAGCCCACCAGGCCGACGAGGACCGCCCAGGCGAGCGCCACGACCCAGACGTGGGCCGGCAGGTTCTCCGAGCCGTAGCCGTCGATCAGCGCGAAACGGATCAGGTCCATGTAGATGGCCGCCGGGTTGTACTGCAGCACATCGGCGATCCAGGCCGGCTTGTCCTTGAGCATCACCGGGATGGAGAACATGACGCCCGACGCGTACATCCAGGTCCGCATGACGAAGGGCATGAGCTGGGCGAGGTCGGGGGTCTTGCTGCCCAGCCTGGCCATGATCAGCGCCAGTCCGGTGTTGAAGAAGAACTGCATGGCCAGCGCCGGAATGATCAGCAGCCAGGAGAGCCCCGGGTAGCTGCCGAAGGCGACGGCCACGACCGCGAGCACGATCATCGAATACAGCAGCTGCTGGAGCTGTTGCAGCGAGAACGAGACGGGCAGCGAGGCGCGGGGGAAGTGCAGCGCCCGTACCAGCCCCAGATTCCCGGAGATGGCCCGCACACCCGCCATCACCGAGCTCTGGGTGAAGGTGAAGACGAAGACACCGGTCACCAGGAACGGGATGAAGACATCCTGGGTCATTCCCTTCCGGGTCCCCAGGATCAGCCCGAAGATCAGGTAGTAGACCAGAGCGTTGAGCAGCGGAGTGGCCACCTGCCACAGCTGGCCGAGCTTCGCCTGGCTGTACTGGGCGGTCAGCTTCGCCCTGGAGAACGCCAGGATGAAGTGGCGGCGGCCCCAGAGCTGCCGGATGTACTCGACGAGCCCTGGCCGGGCGCCGCTCACCGTCAGGCCGTACTTGGCGGCCCTTTCGGCCGCGCTCAGGCCGTCGTCGGCGGATGGCGGGGTGCTCAAGGCGACCGCACCATCATGGGTTGTGTCACTCACCAGATGAAACTCTCGTATTCAAGATGCGCAGCCAGTCGCGGGCGCGGCTCGGAGCGGACAGGTCCCGTGGAGAAGAAGTACGTCTCATGCTCTCAGAGGAGAGCCTCTCAGATCACGGGAGGTCGGCCCAGTCTGGTCAGCCGCCAGACCGTGCGCCACCTCATCGGACGGCGGGTGCCACAGGCCGTGGACCAGCCTTCCCGGAAACCCCCGAACCATGCCTTCAGGGCCGGGCCGGAGGGCTTGCGCAGCAGGGTCAGCAGCAGCCACACGCCGAGGTAGACGGGGACCAGCGGCACCGGCAGATTGCGCCGGGCCAGCCAGACCCGGTTGCGGGCCACCATGCGGTGGTACACCGCGTGCCGGGACGGAGCGGTGGTCGGGTGGTTGAGGACCATGTCCGCGCGGTAGTCGATCATCCAGCCGGCGTCCAGTGCCCGCCAGGCGAGATCGGTCTCCTCGTGCGCGTAGAAGAACTGGCCCGGCAGGGGTCCGACATCGGCGATGACCTTGGTGCGTACGGCGTTGGCACCGCCGAGGAAGGTCGTCACCCGCGAGGAGCGCATCGGGTCGGAGGCCCGCAGCCGCGGCACGTGGCGGCGCTGGGTGACGCCGGTGTCGGGGTCGGCGATCCGGAAGCTGATGATGCCCAGCTCGGAATCGGCCTCGAACGCCCGACGGCACAGCTCGGCGGTGTCGCTGAGCGGCAGCAGTCCGTCGTCGTCGAGGAAGAGCAGGGCGTCCACATCGGCGCCGGAGGGACCGAAGGCCTCGATCCCGACGTTGCGGCCGCCGGGGATGCCCAGGTTCTCGGGCAGCTCGACGGTGCGTACGCCGGCGGGGACGTCCGGCACGGGGGCGCCGTTTCCGACGACGACCACCTCGATCCGGTCACCGTCCTGGCCGGCGACCGAATCGAGGAGGGCGCGCAGCTCTGCGGGGCGGTTGCCCATCGTGATGATGACCGCGCCGAGCTTCATGGGTGTGCTCATTTCAGCCTGCTCGACGCCAGGATCGACACCAGGTGCAGGAGGGTCTGCAGCATCGCGATGCCGGCCAGGACCGCCACCATGAGACGGCTGAAGAACAGATCGTCCCTGACCGTGTCGAGGACGGCCGTCACCAGGATCACCAGCGACGCCTCGATGCCGAGGATCAGCCGGTGGAACTTGAGCGCACCGGCGGCCCGGCGGGCGAACGCCATGCCGGACGAGCGCGGCTCGGAGGCGGCCTCCTTGACCGGCGGCAGACCGCCCTGGTGGCGTGCGACGCCGACGAGGTCGGTCTCGGCCTTGATCAGGATGGCGCCGAGGGCCGCGAGGGTGCCCAGAAAGGCCCACAGCCAGTCGATCCGTCCGGAGCCCCACGGATCGGCGGCGCGCAGGCCGAAGCCGACCAGTACGGCAGCGTCGCAGAGATACGCGGCGACACGGTCCATGTAGACCCCGCCCAGGGAGAACTGCTTCTTCCAACGGGCCACCTCGCCGTCGACACAGTCGAGCAGCAGGTAGAGCTGGACCATGAGGACGCCGAGCAACGCTCCGGGAATGCCGGGAACGAGCAGGGCCGGCGCGGCGAGCACGCCCGCGACGGTCATCACATAGGTCAGCTGGTTGGGCGTGACCCTGGTGTTCACCAGGTGCCGGTCCACGCGCAGGGAGATCTCGCGCATGTAGAGCCGACCCGCCCAGTGCTCGCCGCTGCGCCGGTCCTTCACACCCGGAGGGTGCACGACCGGACGAAGTTCAGCTATGGATGGCTTTTGCATAGTCGGCGTACGCGTCCCTGATCTGGTCGGTGGACAAGTTGAGGTGTTCCAGGATCGTGAAGCGTCCCGGACGGGTCTGCGGGGCGTAGTCGACGGCCTGGACGAACTCGTCGGCGGTGAAGCCGATCTCTTCGGGCAGGACGGGCAGGCCATGGCGGCGCAGAGTGACCGCCATGAGCAGCGACTCCTCGTGCGCACCGCGCAGATGCATGGCGAAGCAGGCACCCAGGCCGGCCTGCTCGCCGTGGCTCGCGGCACGCTTGGGGTACAGCAGGTCGAAGGCGTGGTTGATCTCGTGGCAGGCGCCGGAGGCCGGCCGGGAGTCCCCGGCGACCGACATGGAGATGCCGGTCAGCACGAGGCCCTCGGCCAGCACCTTGAGGAAGGCGTCGTCGCCGATCCCGCCGGGGTGGCGCAGCACGGCCTCGCCGGCCTGCCGGGCCATGGCCGCGGCGAGTCCGTCGATCTCCTCGCCCCGTACCTCGTGGGCGAGTTCCCAGTCGGCCACGCTGGAGATGTTGGAGACCGCGTCGCCGATGCCGGAGCGCACGAACCGGGCCGGCGCCTCACGGACGATGTCGAGGTCGATGACGACGGCGATCGGGGTGGGGACCCCGTAGGAGCCCCGGCCGTTGTCGTTGTCCAGGGTCGCGACGGGCGAGCAGAGACCGTCGTGCGCGAGGTTCGTCGCCACCGCGACCAGGGGCAGGCCGACGCGTGCCGCGGCGTACTTCGCCACGTCGATGATCTTGCCGCCGCCGAGGCCCACCACGGCGTCGTAGCGGTTGCCCTTGATGTCGTCGGCGAGCTTGACGGCCGAATCGAGGGTGCCGTCGGTGACGGGGTACCAGTGGGCGCCGGGCAGCGCGGGGGCCAGCCGCTCGCGCAGGGCGCGCCCCGAACCCTCGCTGATCGCGACGGCGAGCTTGCCGGAGGCGGAGATCCGCTGGTCGGCGAGGAGACCGGCCAGATCGTCCAGGGCGCCGCGGCTGATGTCCACGACGACCGGGGACGGGATGAGCCGGGTCAGTACTGGCATGCGATCTCACGGCCCTTCGCGAGATCGTCGTGGTTGTCGATCTCGACCCACGTCACTTCGCCGATGGGGGCCACGTCTATGGCGAAGCCGCGGTTCACGAGCTCCTGGTAGCCGTCCTCGTAGTAGAGGTCGGGGTCGCGCAGATACGTCGTCTTCAGCGCGTCGGCGAGCTCCGCGGCGGCCTCCGGCTCGATGAGGGTGACGCCGATGTACTCACCGGTCGCGGTGGCCGGGTCCATCAGCTTGGTGATGCGTCGCACACCCTTGTCACCCTCGGCGATGACCTTCATCTCCTCGTCGGCGAGGTGCTTCACCGTGTCGAGGGCCAGGATGATCTTCTTGCCGTTGCCGCGGGCGGCCAGGAGCGTCTTCTCGACGGAGACCGGGTGGACGGTGTCGCCGTTGGCCAGGATGACGCCGCGCGTCAGGACGTCACGGGCACACCACAGGGAGTAGGCGTTGTTCCACTCCTCGGCCTTGTCGTTGTCGATCAGGGTCAGGGTGACGCCGTACTTCGCCTCCAGCTCGGCCTTGCGCTCGTACACGGCTTCCTTCCGGTAGCCGACGACGACGGCGACCTCGGTGAGGCCGATCTCCGCGAAGTTGGCCAGCGTGAGGTCCAGAACCGTCTTCGCAGCACCGTCCTGTTCAGGGCCTACAGGCACGAGGGCCTTCGGAAGCGTGTCGGTGTAGGGGCGCAGACGCCGTCCTGCACCGGCTGCCAGTACGAGGCCGATCATGCGGGTTCTCCTTCGTCGTGAACGGCGGGTGCTCCGGAGGACACCCAGAAGCGGATGGACTCCACGAGCACCACCAGTGCCACGGCCACCGCGAGAGCGGTGAGTGCCACGGTGAACGCTGAATGCTCAGTGAGTACGGCGGCGAGTACGGCCACCACCAGGGTGCGGCCCTCGTGCCCGCCGATCGCGCGTACCAGCCACTGGGGCGGCGCGCCGGTGCCGCCGCGGATCCGGTACACGGTGTCGTAGTGATGGTAGGCGACGGCCGAGACCAGCCCGAACGCTGCGGGAAGGGCTCCCGGGACCTCGCTGCGGGCGGCGAGAACGAGGATGGTGCAGTACTCCGCCGCCCTGAATATCGGGGGTACGAGCCAGTCCAGCGCGCCCTTGAGGGGGCGGGCCACGGCTATGCCCGAGCAGATCGCGTAGAAGACCGCGGCGAAGATCATCTGCCTGCTGCCGAACGGCTGCTGGAGAGCGGCGGCGATCAACGCCCCCGCACCGACGAAGGCGATCACCGGGGCGCTCCAGGCACCCGGGATCCGGGGGCCCCGTGCCGCCACGATCTGGGCGACGGGACCGGAGTCGGCCAGGTCGGCGAGCGCCCGGGCGGCGCGGTCGGTGCGCTCCGCCTTGCGGGTCAGCGAGCGCAGCAGGCGGCCCGCGGTGGTGTAACAGGCGGCGAAGGCGCAGCCGATGAGCAGGGCGTAGAAGACGGTCCGGGGCGTGGTCACCGCGGTCAGTACCGCGATCATCGCCCAGCGCTCGCCGATCGGCAGCACTATCATCCGGCGCAGCCAGACCGTCCAGCCGACGCTGTCGAGCCGGTCGGAGAGAGCCGCCGTGGGGCTCGAATTGGCCACGGCGTCGTGGTTCGCCTCGTTGAACGAGAAGTCGATGACATGGCGGCAGGCCTGGAGCACCATCGCTCCGAGGGCCAGTGCCCATACGTCGTCGCCACCGCGGGCGGCGCCGAGCGCGAGGCCCGCGTAGTACGCGTACTCCTTGGCCCGGTCGAAGGTGGCGTCCAGCCAGGCGCCCATCGTCGAGTACTGCAGCGAGTAACGGGCGAGCTGCCCGTCGGTGCAGTCCAGGACGAAGGAGAAGAGCAGCAGCAGTCCGGCGGCGATGTAGCCCCCGCGGGTGCCGGTCGCCGCGCTGCCCGCCGCGATCAGCGCGGTGAGCAGGGATGCGGTGGTGACCTGGTTCGGGGTGAGGCCGCGGCGGGCGCACCAGCGCGCGATGTAGCGGGAGTACGGGCTGATGAAGAACGTGGTGAAGAAGCCGTCGTGTGCCTTCACGGCGCTGCGCAGTCGCACCGCCTCGTCGTCGACCCCGGCGAGGGCACCCTCCGCTGCCGCGCGCGAGGAGTCGTCGACCGGTACGGCGGCGACCAGCGAGCCGAGCTCGGGGCGCTGGACCGGGGTGCCTTCGGCATCCATGGCGACGGCGAGGCGGCCCGGCACGGTGCGGTCGGTGGCCGTCGCCGTGGTGCCCGGGCCGATGGGGGCGCCCGCGCCGGACGGCTCGGCGTCGCTCATGGCACGGGCGAGCGCGGGGCGTGCCTCGGGCTGCGCGGTGAGCGCGCCGGGCACAGTGGCGGCGGGGAAGCGCGGGTCGGTCAGTCCGAGCCGGAGGGCATGAACATGGCCGACGAAACGGGGGTCGACCAGTGCGACGCGGCGGTCGGCGGGGACGGCCGAGAGCAGCCGTGCGGCCTCGGTCACATCGGCGGCGACCTGTACGTCGAAGCCGAGCGACCGCAGATCGTCCGCGAGCGACGATCCGGGTACCGGTGCACCGGTGAGGATGGCGGTCGACAGACGAACTCACTCCTTGGTGCAGGCGGGGTCGGCGCGACAGTGCGGCCCGGAAGCGGGCCGGCGGCACGTCGGCAGAGGCTATCGGATGAACGGAGGCCGGAGTTCACTGCCCGTTTGTGCTCCGTTCGGGGCGGACCGGCATGGTGCAACGCCGTCCGCGATCATCATCGTCGATCCCCGCCTCACCTGACAAAACGCGATGGCCCGCACCTGGGGACTTCCGTTTGGATCGGGCTGGAATCAGGGCGCGGGGTCCGGTGCTGTGGACCGCAAGGCGGAGGAGGGAGGCAGACGGGGCCTCCCCTGCTCGAGCGGGACCGAGAGCTTGCGGAAGGAGCCATGCCGACCGACGGCAACGCGGCGAGGGGAAGTGCCGGCCCCCGCGAGCCCGGCGTGGTCCGAACGGGAGGCCCTAGGCTGATCCGCATGACATGGCTGATCACAGGCGGAGCGGGATATATCGGTGCACACGTGGTGCGGTCCATGGTGGACGCCGGTGAGCGGGCGGTCGTCCTCGACGACCTTTCGACCGGCATCGTCGAACGGCTCCCGGCGGATGTACCGCTGGTCCGGGGCTCGGTGGCCGACCGCGCACTGCTCGACCGGGCACTGGCCGAGCATTCCGTGACCGGTGTGGTGCATCTCGCAGGGAAGAAGCAGGTCGGCGAGTCCGTCGAGAAGCCGCTGCTGTACTACCGGGAGAACGTGGCCGCGCTGACCGTCCTCCTGGAGGCCGTCGTCGCCGCGGGGGTGCCGCGGTTCCTGTTCTCGTCCTCGGCAGCGGTGTACGGCGTACCGGATGTGGAACTGATCACCGAGGACACTCCTTGTGTTCCGATCAATCCGTACGGTGAGACGAAACTCGCCGGGGAGTGGCTGGTCCGGGCGACGGGGCGGGCACACTCCCTGTCCACGGCCTGTCTGCGCTACTTCAATGTGGCCGGGGCGGCCGCGCCGGAACTGTCGGACACCGGCGCCTTCAATGTGATTCCGATGTTCTTCGAGCGGCTCACCCGCGGCGAGGCCCCCCGGATCTTCGGCGCCGACTACCCGACGCCCGACGGCACCTGCATCCGCGACTACGTCCACGTCGCGGACCTCGCCGACGCGCATCTCGCCGTCGCCCGGAGGCTGGCCGGACAGGGTGCAGGCGACCTGACGGTGAACATCGGCCGCGGCGAGGGCGTCTCGGTGCGCGAGCTCGCCGATCTGGTCGGCGAGGTCAGCGGCCGGCCCGAGAAGCCGGAGGTCCACGCGCGCCGCCCCGGCGACGCGGCGAAGGCCGTCGCGTCCGCCGCCCGGGTGTCCGAGGAACTGGGCTGGACGGCCCGGCGCGGGGTGCGCGAGATGGTCGAGTCGGCGTGGGAGGGCTGGTGCCTGCACCACCCCGAGGCGCGCCGCGACTGAGCCGTCCGCGATCACTCCACAGCCCTGACCTGCGGACATTTCCGCAGGTCAGGGCATATGACAACGGTGTTCAGTACCGTGTTGCCCGATACCCCCCACCCGTAGTTGACTGGCAGTGCTCGGGCCGACCGCGCCCGAGTCCGCGAGACGACCGGGAGGCGTCCCCATGGGGGCAGGGCACGACCACGGGCACACACACGGCGGGCCGGCGCCCACCGGCACGGCAGCCGCCGCGTACCAGGGACGGCTGCGGATCGCGCTGGGCATCACGCTCACCGTGACGGTCATGGAGATCGTCGGCGGACTGCTCTCCGGCTCCCTCGCCCTCATCGCCGACGCGGCCCACATGGCGACCGACGCCCTGGGCCTGGGCATGGCACTGCTGGCGATCCACTTCGCCAACCGGCCGGCCGGACTCAACCGCACCTTCGGCTTCGCCCGCGCCGAGATCCTCGCCGCCCTGGCCAACTGCCTGCTGCTGCTCGGCGTGGGCGGCTATCTGCTCTTCGAGGCGATCCAGCGCTTCATCACGCCCGCCGAGACGAAGGGCGGGCTGACGATCGTCTTCGCCCTGGTCGGTCTGGTCGCCAACGTGATCTCGCTGTCGTTGCTGCTCCGTGGGCAGAAGGACAGCCTCAATGTGCGCGGCGCCTATCTGGAGGTGCTCGCGGACACGCTCGGCTCCATCGCCGTGCTGATCTCGGCGGGGATCATCCTGGCCACCGGCTGGCAGGCCGCCGACCCGATCGCCTCGCTGGTCATCGGCCTGATGATCGTCCCGCGCACGGTGAAGCTGCTCCGGGAGACCCTCAATGTGCTGCTGGAGTCGGCGCCCAAGGGCGTCGACATGGGCGAGGTGCGGGCCCACATCACCGCCCTGCCCGGAGTCCTGGACGTGCATGACCTGCACGCCTGGACGATCACATCGGGGATGCCGGTGCTCTCCGCCCATGTGGTGGTGCGCCAGGACATGCTGGACTCGATCGGTCACGAGAAGCTGCTCCATGAACTGCAGGGCTGCCTGGGCGTCCACTTCGACGTGGAGCACTGCACCTTCCAGCTGGAGCCGAGCGGCCACGCCGAGCACGAGGCCGGACTCTGTCACTGAACTGCTGTTCAGCAGGGCCGTGTACGATGCCCGGCGGGGCGTGGAGCCTCCCCGTACCGAAAGAGGAGTTGAGGTTGATGACCGTCGCAACGGCGCCCGTCCGGCGCAGCATCCGGTCCGTCCTCATCTCCCGGGCCCTCGGCTAGCACCCCGGTCCGCACCGGGTCGGCACGCCGGCCGGAGCCCTCGTACACAAGGGTTCTCCCGTTGACCGACAATGATCACGCCGTCCGTTCCGAGGCGTTCTTCTCCCTGCACCACAATCTGCCGCGGCAGAGTCCCGGCTCCGATGCCACCACCCGGCAGCTGCTGGAGCTCACCGGCCCGTTGCCGCACCGTCCGCGTGTCCTGGATCTGGGCTGCGGGCCCGGACGCGCCGCGCTGCTGCTCGCCGCCGAGGCCGGCGCCGAGGTGACCGCCGTCGATCTCCACGAGCCGTTTCTCGGCGAACTGCGCGAGGCGGCCGCCGCTCGTGGGCTCGGCGACCGTATCCGTACGGTCCGGGCCGACATGGCCGAGCTCTGCGGTGCCGACTTCCCGGACGGGTCGTTCGACCTGGTCTGGGCCGAGGGTTCCGCGTACATCATCGGCTTCGACGCGGCACTGCGTGACTGGAAGCGGCTGCTCGCCCCGGGCGGCTCCCTCGTCGTCAGCGAGTGCGTCTGGACGACGGACACGCCGACGGCCGAGGCCCGCGCCTTCTGGGAACGGGAGGCTTCGCTGCGCCCCGTGGCGGCGAACACGACGGCAGCCGTGGCTGCCGGGTACCACGTCCTCGGGGTGCGGGTGCAGCCCGACAGCGACTGGGACGAGTACTACGTCCCGCTCGCCCGACGGGTGGAGGCCGCCGACGCGTCCGCTCCCGGCATGGCCTGGGCGCTCGCGGCGACCCGCGAGGAGCTGGCCATACGGCGCGACCACGGTGCGGAATACGGCTACGCCTGTTACGTGCTGCGCCCCGCGGACCTCCGCTGGGCGACCCGGCCGGAGACCGCGGCGGACGTGGCGACCGTGCACGCGGTCAACGCCGCCGCGTTCCCGACACCGGACGAAGCCGCTCTCGTCGACGCGCTGCGTACCGATCCGGCGGCCTGGCTGCCCGGCCTCGGCCATGTCGCGCTGGACGGCCCGGACGGCGGCATCGCGGCGTACGCGCTGCTGACCCGGTGCCGGGTCGGGGACGCACCGGCGCTCGCGCTGGCCCCGGTGGCGACGGCCCCGGAGCATCAGCGGCAGGGCGCCGGACAGGCCGTGGTGCGGGCCGCGCTCGACGCGGCCCGGCTGCGGGGCGAATCGCTCGTCCTGGTGCTCGGCCATCCCGCTTACTACCCGAGGTTCGGCTTCGTACCGGCATCCCGCTACGGGATCCGGCCGGACTTCGACGTCCCGGACGAAGCGATGATGGCCCTGGTGCTCGACGACTCCGTGCCGGTGCCGCACGGCACGATCCGGTACCCGGCGGCCTTCGGCGTCTGACGTGCCGTCCGGCCCCGCCGCGCCCCGGGGTGCGGCGGGGCCGGACATGCAGGACCCGAAGTGCGGACCAGCGGCTTCTGTACGGCAGACTTGACCGGACTCGACGGGACCGGCGCACAAGGCCGGGACCATAGCGAAGGATGGGTATGCCGACCACACCAGCCACCGCGGCGAACAGCTCGTCGAACGGCACCGCAGAAGCGATCATGCTCGAACTGGTCGATGAGAACGGCACCACCATCGGCACGGCGGAGAAGCTCGCCGCCCATCAGCCGCCCGGTCAACTGCACCGGGCCTTCTCGGTGTTCCTCTTCGACGAGCAGGGCAGGCTGCTGTTGCAGCGCCGCGCGCTCGGCAAGTACCACTCCCCCGGCGTCTGGTCGAACACCTGCTGCGGCCACCCCTATCCGGGCGAGGCACCCTTCGCCGCCGCCGCCCGTCGTACCTACGAGGAGCTGGGTGTCTCGCCCTCGCTGCTGGCCGAGGCGGGCACGGTCCGCTACAACCACCCCGACCCGGCCTCCGGCCTGGTGGAGCAGGAGTTCAACCATCTCTTCGTGGGGATGGCGCAGGACCGGCTGCACCCGGATCCGGAGGAAGTCGGCGAGACCGCGTTCGTGACGGCCGGGGAGCTGGCCGAACGGCATGCGCGGGCGCCGTTCTCCGCCTGGTTCATGACAGTGCTGGATGCCGCACGGCCGGCGATCAGGGAACTGACCGGACCGTCGGCGGGCTGGTAACCGGCCGGCCGTGCCGTGTGCCGCGGCACACGGGGGTCAGGGCGACGGGCTCAGCGGCAGCGCCGCCCAGATGATCTTTCCGCCCCCCGCGGTGTGCTCCACGTCGCAGGTCCCGCCCGCCTCCCGGGTGATCTCCCGGACCAGCAGCAGGCCGCGGCCGCCGGTCTGCGCGTAGTCCGTCTCCAGGGCCGTCGGCCGATAGGGATGGTTGTCCTCGACGGACACCCTGACCCATGCCGCGCCGACGGCCACCTCGACGGCGAGCTCCGGCGAGAGCAGGGCGGCGTGCTTCACCGCATTGGTGACCAGCTCGGAGACGATGAGCAGCAGACCCTCGGCGACGTCCTCGTCCAGTGGCACGCCCTGGCGGTGCAGCAGGTCGCGTACGGCATGCCTGGCCTGCGGTACGGAGACGTCCACGGCCGGGGCGGTGAACCGCCAGACTCCCTCGTACGACACGGGCCGGGCGGGGACACTCCCGCGGCTCTCCATAGTCCGGCACCCGCTCTCGACTCGGTGGTTACTGCACGTCGAGTACAGAGTGCGGCGCGTAGTCGGCCCGGATCGCACTGCTGCCAAGAAGTCGACTTCTATCGACGGAATTTGGCCGACCATGCACGAATGTGTCAGCTCTTGGAGCGTTTCTGACGTCCTTCGGTGGCTGTGTCCGGCAGCTCTCCGCTCGCGCGTTGATCCGAGACCATGGAGACCACATGGCGGCCGCCGACCCCGAGCGCGATCAGGCCGAGCCCGTCGAAGAGCAGCGCCAGCGAGAAGAACAGACCGAGTACGTAGAGGCTGCTGTGCGGCCAGTCGAAGAGCACCAGCAGCCCCAGGAGCAGGCCGAAGGCTCCTTGCAGGAGCGTCCAGCCGAACTGCGGGCCACGCACCACGACGCTGCCGACCAGCCGGAACAGCCCACCGGTCAGGAAGAGCAGCGCGGCGAACATGGTCAGCGCCTCGGCCGTGCCGTGCGGATGGTGGATGACGACGACTCCGGCGGCAATGTTCAGCGCGGCGACCACGACGGCCAGCCAGAAGAAGTTGGTGCCTCGGGACTCGATGGCGTGGAGCAGCCCGACGATGCCGCCGATCAGCAGCAGCCAGCCGAACAGGATCATCGAGGTGAGCGTCGCCACGCCGGTGTACACGAGGCCGACGAGACCGGCCACGACGAGAAGGGTGCCGAGGAACGCCAGCCAGCCGAAACTGCGGCTCAGCCTCTTGCCCTCGACTGCGGGATCGGCCACGGGAAGCTCCTCGGGGTGTGTGCCTGTCCGGCGACCCCTTCTTGATCATAGGTTCGAACCGTCCGGATAGCATCCGGCGCATGGACCGTACGGAATCCCGGCTGGAGCACACCGTCGCGGACGGTGTCGCGACCGTCGTCATCAGCAACCCCGCCAAACGCAATGCGATGACGGCCGCGATGTGGAGCGCGCTGCCCGGTCTGCTGGAGCGGCTGGCCACCGACCCCGCGGTCCGGGTGCTGGTGCTGACGGGCGCCGGGAACACCTTCTGCGCCGGTGCGGACATCTCCTCGCTCCGGGATCCGGCGGGCGATCCGCAGGCGCTCGCCGTGGCCGCCGAGGAGGCCCTCGCAGCGTTCCCCCGGCCGACGCTCGCGGCGATCCGCGGCTACTGCGTGGGCGGCGGCAGCCAGCTCGCGGCCGCCTGCGATCTGCGGTTCGCCGAGGAGGGGGCGTCGTTCGGTGTCACACCGGCCAAGCTCGGGATCGTGTACGCCGCGTCGTCGACCCGACGGCTGGTGGCGCTGACCGGCCCGGCGACGGCGAAGCATCTGCTGTTCTCCGGCGAGCTGATCGACACCGCGCGGGCGCTGCGGACCGGTCTGGTGGACGAGGTGCTGCCGGCCGGCGAGCTGGACAAACGGGTTGAGGCGTATGTACGCACGCTGGCGGCGCGCTCGCTGCTGACGCAGGCGGCGGCGAAGGAGTTCGCCACCGGGCGGGAGGACCGGGATACGTACTGGGCGGAGCAGGCGCGTCGCAGCGGCGACACCGCGGAGGGTGTCGCCGCCTTTCTGGAACGGCGCGCGCCGCGCTTCACCTGGCCGGCGGGGCTGTGAAACCCCCCGCGGCTACTGGAGGATGCGGCGGCTCTTGGCGCGGAACTCCTCGACCAGTGCCGCCGGGGCCTTGGCGGGTGAACCCGCGTCGTACGGCGGCTGCGGGTCGTATTCGGCAAGCAGCTGTACGGTCATGGCGTGCTCGTCACCCGCGATCCGGCCGAGCAGGGTGAGCCCCATGTCGATGCCGGAGGAGACGCCCGCCGCCGTGACGTACTTGCCGTCGACGACGACGCGTTCGCCGGTCGGCTCGACACCGAAGTCCTTCAGCGCGTCCAGCGCGAGCCAGTGCGAGGTGGCGCGGCGGCCCGTCAGCAGCCCGGCCGCGGCCAGCAGCAGGGACCCGGTGCAGACGGAGGTGGTCCAGGTGCTGGTGGCGTCGACGGTGCGGAGCCAGCCGAGCAGTTCCTCGTTCTCCATCTGGGCGCTCTGGCCCGGGCCGCCCGGGACGACCACCACGTCGGGCGCCGGTACCTCGGCGAAGGTCCTGTCGGCGACCAGCGCGAGGCTGCCGCTGTCGTTGCGCACGGGTCCGGTCCGTTCGGCGACGAACACGGTCTCGGCGTCAGGGGTGCGGGCGAGCATTTCGTAGGGACCCACGGCGTCGAGCGAGGTGAAACGGTCGAAGAGGACGATGGCGATCTGCACGGCGTTGCCTTTCGGTCGGTCGTCGGTGGATGGCGGGCCGGTCAGTGAGCGGCCAGCCGGCCGCGGAAGCGTCGGCGGTATTCGGCGGGTGCCGTGCCGAGGGTCTTGATGAACGCGCGGCGCATGGCCTCCGGAGTGCCGTAACCGCAGTCGCGCGAGATGCCGGAGATGCCGTCGGTGGTGTCCTCCAGCAGCCGACGGGCGTGTTCGAGGCGTACGCGGTCGACGTAGCGGCCCGGTGTGAGGCCCGTCTCGGCCCGGAAGGCGCGGGCGAAGTGACGGGGCGAGAGCCGCGCGCGGGCGGCGAGCGCCTCGACGGTGAGATCGTCGCCGGGGTGCTCGGTGATCCAGTGCTGGACCGCACGCAGAGGTTCGCGCCGGGCGGTCTGCGCGGTGAGCTGGGCGCTGAACTGCGCCTGGTTCCCGGGCCTGCGCAGAAAGACCACGAGGTGGCGGGCGATCGTGAGCGCGATGTCCCGGCCGTGGTCCTCCTCGACGAGCGCGAGGGCCAGGTCGATACCGGCGGTGACCCCGGCGGAGGTGGCCAGTCTGCCGTCGCGTACGAAGATCGGATCGGGGTCGACCTCGACGGCCGGGTAGCTGCGGGCGAGGTGGTCGCAGACCGTCCAGTGCGTCGTCACCCGGTGCCCGTCCAGCAGCCCGGCCGCGGCGAGCAGCAGTGCCCCCGTACAGACGGAGACGAGCCGCTCGGCCTGCGGGGCGTGGGCACGCAGCCAGTCGACGAGTGACGGGTCGGGGGTACCGGTGCTCTGGCCGCCCGGGACGAGGAGGGTGTGCGGCGGTTCGGCGTCGGCGAGACTGCCGTCCGGGACGAGCGACAGACCACTGCTCGTCCGGACCGGCGCGCCGTCCCGGGAGGCGGTGCGCAGTTCGTAGCCGGCCCCGGCGAAATGGGAGACCCCGGCGAAGACCTCCACCGGACCGGTCACATCGAGGCTCTGCACGCCGTCGTAGAGGACGACGAGTACGGATCGCTGCGTCATGACTGCCATCCTGGACAGCCGGTCGCATGGCCGCAATGACGAAATCCCCACCTTTCCTGCCATGCCGCGTCCTCCTGGATCAAAGGGCGATCAAGGGCCGATCAGGGGGCCGCCCAGGGGTTACGGAGCGTACCGACCAGTCGGTAATGTGCCCGTATGAGCACTCTGCCGCCGCGCGCCGGACGCCACTGCCACAACGCCGTCAACCCGTTGCACTCGACGGTCTACTTCTCCCCCGACCTCGGCAAGGAGTTCGGGAAACTCGGCATCGACGACCCCCACGCCACCTACATCGCCTCGCGGGCGGCGGCGCTGGGCGCCGTCGGCCCCGGCACGGTCACCGCGACCTTCTACAACTTCAACCATGACCTCGTCGCCCGGCATCTGCCCGCCGTGTGGTCCGTCGCCTCGCCGCAGGCCGTCCTGGACGCCCGGCTGCGCGCCGCCGACGCCACGCTCCGCCGGCTGCTGGGCGAGGAGATCATCGCCTCCCCCGGCATGGCCGAGGCGGCCGGGCTGGCGCTGCGCGCCGCCGGGGCGTGCACCCGACACGCCCGGCCGCTCTACGCCGCCCATGCCGATCTTCCGGTGCCCGAGGAGCCCCATCTGGCGTACTGGCACGCCGGCACACTACTGCGCGAGCACCGCGGCGACGCCCATATAGCGGCTCTCCTCGCCGCCGGTCTCGACCCGGTGGAGGCCCTGGTCAGCCACACCGCGACCGGCAAGGGAATGAACCCGGACTGGATCCTCACCACCCGCGGCTGGAACCGCACCGACTGGGAGGAGGCGGCCGATCGGCTGCGCGGGCGTGGACTCCTGGACGCCGAAGGCGAGTTGACGGAGGCGGGAGTCGCACTGCGGGCGGAGCTGGAGGAGGCCACGGACCGGATGGACCTGGCCCCGTACGAGCATCTGGGCGAGGAGGGCGTGGCGCGGCTGACCGAGCTGGGGCGCGACTTCCTGTTCACGGCGGCCTCGGCGGGCGCGTTCCCGGCCGACCTGATGGGCAGGGGCTGAGCACGCCGACCCGCGACAACTGGGGTGGCCGGGCGACACGGTGCCCGGCCACCCGGCACAATGCAGGCGGAGGGGCCCCGCCCCGGTAAGCACAGCCAGTACGAGAAGGCGAGTCGGTAGAACCGTGACGACGTCCATCGAAGGCAGGATCGCCGAGGAGCTCGGCGTACGCGAGCGGCAGGTGAAGGCGGCCGTCGAGCTGCTCGACGGCGGGTCGACCGTGCCGTTCATCGCGCGCTACCGCAAGGAAGCGACCGAGATGCTCGACGACGCGCAGCTGCGCACGCTCGAGGAGCGGCTGCGGTATCTGCGGGAGCTGGAGGACCGTCGTACGGCGATCCTCGACTCCGTGCGCGAGCAGGGCAAGCTGGACCAGGCGCTGGAGGCGCAGATCCGGGCCGCCGACACCAAGGCGCGTCTTGAGGACATCTATCTGCCGTTCAAGCCCAAGCGGCGCACGAAGGCGCAGATCGCCAGGGAAGCCGGTCTCGAACCGCTCGCGGACGGCCTGCTCGGGGACCCTTCGGTGGAACCGCTCGCCGCTGCCGCCGCCTTCGTCGACGCCGACAAGGGCGTCGCGGACGCCGCGGCGGCGCTGGAGGGGGCCCGGGCCATCCTCACCGAGCGGTTCTCTGAGGACGCCGATCTGATCGGTGAGCTGCGTGAGCGCATGTGGTCGCGCGGCCGGCTCGCCGCCAAGGTGCGCGACGGCAAGGAGGAGGCGGGTGCGAAGTTCGCCGACTACTTCGATTTCGCGGAGCCGTTCACCGCGCTGCCCTCGCACCGGGTGCTCGCGATGCTGCGGGGCGAGAAGGAGGACGTGCTCGACCTGGTCCTGGAACCGGAGGAACCGTCCGGGACGCCCGGCCCTTCGACGTACGAGAACATGGTCGCCCGCCGTTTCGGGGTGACCGACCGCGGCCGTCCGGGCGACAAGTGGCTCGGCGACACGGTGCGCTGGGCCTGGCGGACCCGGATCCTGGTGCACCTCGGCATCGATCTGCGGCTGCGGCTGCGTACGGCGGCGGAGGACGAGGCGGTACGAGTCTTCGCGTCGAACCTGCGCGACCTGCTGCTCGCCGCGCCGGCCGGGACACGGGCCACCCTGGGTCTCGACCCCGGTTTCCGCACGGGTGTGAAGGTCGCCGTCGTCGACGCGACCGGCAAGGTCGTCGCGACGGACGTCATCCACCCGCACGTCCCGGCGAACAAGTGGGACCAGTCGCTGGCCGCGCTGGAACGGCTGGCGAAGACCCACGACGTCGACCTGATCGCGATCGGCAACGGCACGGCGTCCCGCGAGACCGACAAGCTCGCCGGTGAACTCATCGACAGGCACCCCGAGTTGAAGCTCACCAAGGTGATGGTGTCGGAGGCGGGCGCGTCGGTGTACTCCGCTTCGGCCTTCGCGTCGCAGGAACTCCCCGACATGGACGTGTCGTTGCGCGGCGCCGTCTCGATCGCGCGACGCCTTCAGGACCCTCTCGCGGAACTGGTGAAGATCGACCCGAAGTCGATCGGTGTCGGTCAGTACCAGCACGATCTGTCCGAGGTGAAGCTGTCGCGTTCACTGGACGCGGTCGTCGAGGACTGTGTGAACGGTGTCGGTGTCGACGTCAACACCGCTTCGGCACCACTGCTTTCGCGGGTGTCGGGGATCGGCTCGGGGCTCGCCGAGAACATCGTTGCGCACCGTGACGCGAACGGGCCGTTCCGGTCGCGCAAGGCGCTCAAGGATGTGGCGCGGCTGGGCCCGAAGGCGTACGAGCAGTGCGCGGGGTTCCTGCGCATCCGGGGCGACGACCCGCTGGACACGTCGAGCGTGCACCCGGAGGCGTACCCCGTGGTGCGGGCGATGGTGAAGCGGACCGGCGGCGACGTCGCCTCGCTGGTCGGCAACACGGGTGTGCTGCGGTCGCTGCGGGCCGACGATTTCGTGGACGAGAAGTTCGGTCTGCCGACGGTCACCGACATCCTGAAGGAGCTGGAGAAGCCGGGGCGCGACCCTCGTCCGGCGTTCAGGACGGCCACCTTCAAGGAGGGCGTCGAGAAGATCGGTGATCTGGCCTCCGGGATGGTACTGGAGGGGGTCGTCACGAATGTCGCGGCGTTCGGCGCATTCGTGGACATCGGTGTGCACCAGGACGGACTGGTGCATGTGTCGGCGATGTCGCGCACGTTCGTGAAGGACCCGAGGGATGTCGTGAAGCCGGGCGACATCGTGAAGGTGAAGGTCATGGATGTCGACATTCCGCGGAAGCGGATCTCGTTGACCCTGCGGCTGGACGACGAGGCGTCGGCGGCGACGGGGAGCCAGGGCGGCGGGCCGAAGCGGGAACGGGGCGGCCAGGGCGGCCGGCCGCCGCGGCAGCGCCAGGGCCAGGGCGGCCGGGACCGCGACCGGCGCGGCGGCGGTGGAGGCGGCTCCGCCCGTCCGGCGCCCGCCCCGGTGAACAGCGCAATGGCGGACGCACTGCGCCGGGCCGGACTGACGGATCCGAAGCAGGGCGGCAAGAGGGGCTGACGCCGAGGGCGGGGCGGGAGACCGGTGCGGTCCGCTGCGCGGAGCCTTCCGGTCCCCGCCCCTTCCCGGAACCGGGGCTCAGAGCCTGTCGGGTGACCTTCGATCGGGTAGCGGACGCGGTCTGGTGCGTGCGATTCCAAGGCGCCGGGATGTCCTCGGATGGGGTCTCCCCTGCTCGAACGAAGCTGAGAGCTTGGGGAAGGAGCTACTTGGGCATTCCGGCAACGCGGGAAGCGTGCGTGCCAGGGCGTGGCCGCCCGATCAGAGGTCACCCGACAGGCTCTCAGCCCCGGAACTCCGGTCCTCGGACTTCGGAGGGGCTTGGGATGCCGGACCGGGGCGGGCCCCGCGTCACGTCCGGTGCCGGGCGAGGGCCCGGCACCGTCACAGCTCCGCCACCCTGCCGTCCACCACCTCGACGCGCCGCGTCGTCCGTACCGCTTCCAGCATGCGCCGGTCGTGCGTGACCAGCAGCAACGTCCCCGGGTACGAGTCCAGCGCCGATTCCAGCTGTTCGATGGCGGGCAGATCGAGGTGGTTCGTCGGCTCGTCGAGGACGAGGAGGTTGACGCCCCGGCCCTGGAGCAGGGCGAGCGCCGCCCTGGTGCGTTCGCCGGGCGAGAGCGTGGTCGCGGGACGCATCACATGGTCCGCGCGCAGTCCGAACTTGGCGAGCAGTGTGCGGACTTCGGCCGGTTCGGTGTCGGGGACAGCCGTGCAGAACGCCTCCAGGAGCGTCTGCGAACCATGGAACAGCTTGCGCGCCTGGTCGACCTCGCCGACCACCACGCCCGAGCCGAGCGTCGCATGCCCGGCGTCCAGGGGGAGGCGCCCCAGGAGTGCCGCGAGGAGCGTGGACTTGCCCGCTCCGTTGGCGCCGGTGATGGCGACCCGGTCCGCCCAGTCGATCTGCAGCGAAGCCGGCCCGAAGCTGAAGTCGCCGCGTACGGCCCGGGCTTCGCGCAGGGTCGCGACGACCGAGCCGGAGCGGGGCGCGGCGGCGATCTCCATCCGCAGCTCCCACTCCTTGCGCGGCTCGTCGACGACGTCCAGCCGCTCGATCATGCGCTGGGTCTGCCGGGCCTTCGCGGCCTGCTTCTCGCTCGACTCGCTCCGGAACTTGCGGCCGGTCTTGTCGTTGTCGGTGGCCTTGCGGCGGGCGTTCTTCACGCCCTTGTCCATCCAGGAGCGCTGCATCTGGGCGCGCCCTTCGAGAGCGGCACGCTTGTCCGCGTACTCCTCGAACTCCTCACGGGCGTGCCTGCGGGCCCTCTCGCGCTCCTCCAGGTAGGCGGCGTACCCACCGCCGTACAGGTTGATCTGCTGCTGGGCCAGGTCCAGTTCGAGGACCTTGGTGACCGTACGCATCAGGAATTCGCGGTCGTGGCTGATGACGACCGTGCCCGCGCGCAGCCCGGAGACGTAGCGCTCCAGCCGCTCCAGCCCGTCCAGGTCGAGGTCGTTGGTGGGCTCGTCGAGCAGGAAGACGTCGTAGCGGGAGAGCAGGAGGGAGGCCAGGCCCGCGCGGGCCGCCTGGCCGCCGGAGAGCGCGGTCATCGGCAGGTCGAGGCCGACGGTCAGTCCGAGGTCGGCGGCGACCTCCTCGGCACGCTCGTCCAGGTCCGCGCCGCCGAGCGCCAGCCAGCGCTCCAGTGTCTCGGAGTACGCGTCGTCCGCGCCCGGCGCTCCGTCGACGAGGGCCTGCGTGGCGGTGTCCATCGCCGTCTGGGCGCCGGCGACGCCGGTGCGGCGGGCCAGGAACTCCCGCACCGTCTCCTGCGGACGCCGCTCCGGCTCCTGCGGGAGGTGGCCCACGGTGGCGCCGGGCGGGGAGAGCCGCAGCTCACCCTCCTCCGGGCGGTCGAGTCCGGCGAGCAGCCGGAGCAGGGACGATTTACCGGCGCCGTTGACTCCGACGAGACCGATCACATCACCGGGCGCGACGACGAGGTCGAGCCCGGCGAAGAGTGTGCGGTCGCCGTGTCCGGCGGCGAGGTCCTTGGCGACGAGGGTGGCAGTCATCAGGGTGCCGATCCTAATCGTCGGCCGGGGAGGGCGGAGCAGCCCGGCCCGGCCTTCGAGCGGGTCGAAGGTCTGCCCGGCGGTGCGACGGCCTCCCGCCTGTCGCGGCCGGCCGAGCGCTCCGGCATCCCCGCGGCTCCGGCACGCATGGCTCACTGCCGACGCGACCGCGGAATCTCTCGCCGGGTTCATCGCCGGGGCTCGGCCCGGGAGGAGCGATCGGGGTCGGTGCGTATGTGCGCACGCAGCCCCTGCGGGCCGAACAGGATGAGAAGCTCGACCGCGCCGCCATCGGCACTGCCCAGCCAGTGCGGCAAGGACGTGTCGAACTCGGCTGCCTCACCGGGCGGCAGCGTCAGGTCGCGCTCGCCGGTCACGAGACGCAGGTGGCCGTTGAGTACGTAGAGCCATTCGAAGCCTTCATGGGTCTGCGGGGTCGGTTCGAGCGGTGCCGGCCGGGCGGGGATGATCATCTTGAAGGCGTGCACCCCGCCCGGTCGCCGGGACAGGGGCACAAAGGTCATTCCGTGCCGTCGGATCGGCTTGAGGTGGATCCGGGGGTCACCGGTGCGCGGGGCACCGACGAGGTCGTCCAGCGGGACGTCGTAGATGCGGGCCAGCGGCAGCAGCAGTTCCAGGCTCGGCCGGCGCTGCCCGCTCTCCAGCCGGGACAGGGTGCTCTCCGATACACCGGTCGTCGCCGCGAGGCCGGCGAGGGTGATGCCGCGGTCACGACGCAACGCACGGAGCCGCGGCCCCACCGCGTCGAGCACGTTGTCTTCCGTCTTGTGGTCCATGAGACCCATCTTGCCGTTGTCGCAAGTTTTCGTGCCAGGTCGTGGTGGGCCTGGCAAGACTGAGCGCCCACCGACACAAGGAGTCCTGATGAGCACCACCGATGCGGTCACGTTCTGGGACGGCGTCTACGCGGGCCGGCCGGCGGCCGGAAACCCGCAGCCGAATGCTCGCCTCACCGAGACGGTGACGGGCCTGCCGCCCGGTGACGCGTTGGACCTCGGATGCGGCGACGGCGGCGACGCGCTGTGGCTCGCCGGCCAGGGCTGGCAGGTCACCGCCGCCGACATCTCGGCCGTGGCGGTCGAGCGGCTCGCCGCCCTCGCCCGCTCGCACGGCCTGGGCGACCACGTCATCACCGTGCAGCACGACCTGAACACGTCTTTCCCGCCCGGCGGATTCGACCTGATCTGCGCCCACTACCTGCACACCCCCGTTGACCTGGACCGGGCAACCGTCCTGCGCTCGGCCGCGCACGCGCTGCGCCCGGGCGGGCGACTCCTGGTCGTCGACCACGGCTCGGCCGCGCCGTGGTCGTGGCAGCAGGACCCCGGTACCCGGTACCCGAGCCCGCAGGAGGTCGCCGCAGGTATCGGGCTGTCCCCGGAGACATGGACGGTCGAGCGGGCCGACGCACCCCGTCGGATCGCGACCGGACCGGGCGGGCGCACCGCCGAGGTCACCGACCATGTCCTCCTCATCCGCCGCGCCGCCTGACACGGCGACCGGCGCGACCCCCCGACGAAGGAAGGCGACCACTCTTGCCCAGCACCACGCCCCACGACCACCGCGGCGACGCCCCGCCGCCCCGGACCGGAAACAGCGAGACCGAGGTCCTGCGCGGATTCCTCGACTACCTCCGGACTTCGATCGCTGCGAAGGCCGAAGGTGCTCCCGAGCCGCAGGTGCGGACAGCCGCAGTGCCGTCGGGCACGAACCTGCTCGGCCTGCTCAACCACCTGACGTTCGTCGAGCGCTCGATGTTTCTCGGGGACGACGTCACCGACTGGCAGGCGACGTTCCAGGCCGCACCGGCGGACAGCGTGGCCGATGTCGTGGCCCGCTACCGGGAGACGGTCGGGCGCGCGAACGATGTTCTCGACGGGTGCACCGACCCCGGCGCACCGGTCCCTCGGCCGCGGCCCGGCCGCCCCGGTCCCAGCGTCCGCTGGGCGCTGGCCCACATGATCGAGGAGACCGGCCGTCACGCGGGCCACGCGGACATCCTCCGCGAACTGATCGACGGCTCGACCGGCCGCTGAACCGCCTTCTCCACCCGGTCCGTCGTGGGGTGCCGGTTCGGCGCCGGGTGGCCGGGGAGGTCCGCCGTCTCCGGCAGAGCTCCCCGGCCACCCGTTCTCCGTGCGTCGTGCGGCACGGATGACACCTTTCCCGGAAGCCGCCTTTCGGCTCCCCGTAGGCAGTGCCACGCGTGGCGCTCATCTCATGGCGTCAACACGCGGTATCAACCTGCCCTTTTGTGAGGTGATAGGTCGCACGCCCGTCCAGGAGAAGCGGGATCAGGTTGC
This sequence comes from Streptomyces sp. NPDC015032, assembly GCF_043080425.1. Lineage (NCBI taxonomy): Bacteria > Bacillati > Actinomycetota > Actinomycetes > Kitasatosporales > Streptomycetaceae > Streptomyces > Streptomyces sp. NPDC015032. The sequence continues at coordinate 123,993 of NZ_JBIBVN010000007.1, forward strand.
GGGCCGACTGCCGCAGCGGTACATACGCTCCCTCACCTGCGCGCCGGAAGGTGACTCCGTGCAGGGCCAGTTCGTCCTTGACGTCGTCGAACTGGGCCCTGGTGAGCCGGTATCCGCACGGCGGGTCCTGGAGCACTCGGCCGGCGTCCGGTGCCTCGTTGTCGGCACCGCCGAGGTAGACGGGGCCGCGGTCGTCCGTTCCTGCGGCGCGGGACGCGGCGGTGGCGGCCCCGATCCGGCCGCGGTGTTCGTCGGCGAAGGCGAACAGGCCGTCGAGTGCCGCGAGTTGGGAATCGACACGGCGCCGGCTGTTGAGTGCCGGGTCGGTCTTCTCGGCGTCGGTGAGCGCGTCGACACGGGATTCGATGAGCAGGCCGACGGCGTGCTTGATGCCTGAGGTGTTGCGCAGGATGCGTTCCTGTCCGTCGCCCGCGGTCTGCTTGATCGGATCGCCGGTGACGGGGTCGGTCCAGATGCCGTAGAGGCCGCTGCTGTAGCCGGCCTTCTCGGCGGTGGGCCGCACATAGCGCTCGGCGAGGGTCCGCGATTCGCCGTGCACCCGGTCGGAGACGTTGAGGTTACGGGGCCACAGGACGAAGAGGTCCTTGTCGTAGTAGGGCGGGGTGGCCCCGTACTCGTGCAGGTCGTAGATCACTTGGGGCTTCCGGTCGCGGATGACCGCCGCCACGGCACGGGCCTCGGCAGTCTGCAACGCGATGTGGTCGCGGTTGATGTCCACGCCGTCGGAGTTGCCCCGGGTGCCGGCGGCGCGCCCGTCGGGGTTGGCGGTGGGCACGACGAGGACATGGGTGCGGGAGAGGAAGTCCCGGGTCGGCCGGTCCCGGGCCTGGGCCAGATCGCGAATGGTCGTCAGGCACGCTTCGCGGCCGGCCGGTTCGTCGCCGTGCTGACTGCAGATCAGCAGCATCGTGCCGGCCGCGGGGCGAGGGTTTCCGATCCGGACGAGCTGGAGCGGGCGACCCTGTTTCGTCGTGCCGATCCGGTCGACGGAGACCCGGTCACTGCCCCGGTCGACGGCGGCCAGGAAGGACTGCTCCTCCGGCTGGCCGGTCCACCGGGCGCCCTCACTGATCTCGAAGCCGGTACGGGGCTGGGGCCGGGTGTGCGCGGCTTCGGCGGGCGCGGTGACCAGCGGGACGGCCAGGACGGCGGCGGCCGCGGTCAGGACGAGGTTGCGGCGGACGGTCCCGCGTGCGGTCGGTGTGCGGGGTGTCATGAGCGGCTGCCTCCCGGGATGCGGTGAGCGGGACGCGGTGGCGTCACGCCCTCGGAGTGGACTGCGCGGGGGGTGGCTGTCACGGGTGCGGAACCCGCGGTGGCTCGTACGAAGGCTCCGGCACCGCCGGTGAACGGCAGCTTCGCGGACGTACGGGCCAGGTCGAGGGTGAGCGTCGGCGTGGAGTCCGGCGGGTCGATGAGGTCCCGGTCGGTACCGGCGACGATCAGGGCGAGCCGGTGTCCGGCGGGGACGACGTGGTCGGTGGCCGCCAGCTGGATGGTGAGGGTGTAGGCCCTGCCGGGGGTGAGGGGGCGGCCCTTTCCGGCGGAGGCGTATGTGCCGAGATCGGCCCAGCCGCGGCTGAGGACGGTCCGGTCGACCGCGGCCGTTGCGGCCCTGGTCTCCTTGAAACAGGAGCTGTCCCCCACCGTGCTCGCGCCCCAGCAGGTGCGGTCGGCCAGGGTGGTGATGCCTTCGCCGGCCGAGCCGTAGTCACGGATGGTGTCGGGGCCGATGTCCACGAGAACCGCGGAGAGATGGGCGGTCGACGTGGTCGGGGTGGCGGTGGCGGTCACCGTGGACGATCCGGAGAGCCGCAGGTCCCGGGTGAGCGGCGCGGTGCGGAATCCGGCCTTGGCGCTCGTGGTCCGGTCCAGGTCGGCGGCCCACCGCGTCTCGTCCTGCGCCGGATCGTCGGTGAACGTCTCGGTGGCGCCGGGGCGGGCGGGCCGCAGACCGAGGGTACCGACGCCCGGCGCACTGCCGGAGCCGGGGCGCACGGTGGTGGTGTGCGTGGTGCGGGGCGGCCAGACCCTGTCGGTGGACCACTGATCGGGGTGGCGTTCGATGTCGGCCATCGGTTCGCGGTCGATGCCGTTGTCGTAGCCGAGGAGGTAGTGGTCGAACCAGCGGTGGAGCGTGTCGACCCAATCGGCGCGCCGGTAGTCGAACGGGTCGACATGCCCGGTCTGCGAGAGCCAGATCTTCCGCTCCACGCCCCGGTCCGCGAGAGCGTCCCACCACTGACCGAGGTGCTTGGTGCGGACGTTGAGGTCCTGCATGCCGTGTACCGCGAAGACGCTGGCCCGCACCTTGCGTGCGTTCTTCACGTAGTCCCGCTCGCTCCACGACTTCGTCCAGTCGCCGGTACGCGGCGCCCCGTCGGCGAGCTGCCGCTGGACGGCGGCGCAGCGGTCCCGCGCCCCGGGGCTCTCCACGTAGTCGGAGAGCCCGTCGGGGCCGCCGCCGTAGAGGGGCGCGCCCTGGGCGAAGTAGTAGTCGTACCAGGAGGAGATGGCACCGATCGGGACGATGGTCCGCAGTCCGTCCACGCCGGTCGCCGCGACACCGTTGGCGACGGTGCCGTCGTAACTCTTGCCGATCATTCCGGTGCGGCCGTTGGACCAGCCGGCCGTGGCGCGCTCGGCACCGGTGCGGGTGGTGTAGCCGCGGGCGCGGCCGTTCAACCAGTCGATGACGGCCTTGGCGGACTGCACATCGGAACGTCCGCCGACGTCGACACAGCCGTCGGAGCGATTGGTTCCGGCCAGATCGACGGCGACGAAGGCGTAGCCGCGCGGCACGAAGTAGTTGTCGTAGTACAGAGGGAACTGGACCGGCCGGCCGTCGGCGCCGTACGTCTTGAGCTGGCTCTCGTTGCCGCGGCCGCAGCAGGAGTAGTACGGGCTGGCGTCCATGATCACGGGGACCTTGTGGCCCCGCAGGGCGGGTTCGCGCGGCCTGACGATGTCGACGGCGACGCGATCGTTCCTGCCGTTCCCGTCGCCGTCCAGTCCGGTGTCGACCCAGACGGATTCGCGCACGGCGTTCTCGTACGAGTGGACGGGCCGGCTCTCCGGGGGCCCGCTCCTTCGGGGGCTCGCGCCCTGGGCGCCCGCCGGCGAGAGCAGGACGGCCATCAGGGCGGCGACGGCCGCCACCACCAGCGATCTGTACGTCAAGCGGGTGCCCCGCGCACGTGTCGGCATGGGCGGAAGGTACCCCGGCCAACTCCTGTGCAAAAGGGGGCGATCACCGGCACGCATGACGTAGGTGCCGCACGGAGGGTCGCGCGCCATGTCGGCCGAATGGCGATCGTGTGACGGATGAGGCCATGTACACGACTGACGCGACAGTCGCCGCATAGTCTCGGCATGACGGTTCGAAAGATCATTCGCCCCGACGACTTGGAGCATTCGTGCACCGCAGATTCATCGTCCCGAGCGCACTCGCGGCCTCCCTGCTGCTGGCGATTCCGGCCTCGGCCGCCGAAGGCACCACGGGCTCCCCGGGCATCGGCGACCCCTACTACCCGGCCAGCGGCAACGGCGGCTACGACGTGTCCCACTACGACCTGCGGCTGAAGTACCAGCCCGCGACCGACCTGCTGGAGGGAACGGCGACGATCCTTGCCACGACCACCCAGGAGCTCTCCCGCTTCAACCTCGACTTCGGGCTGGACGTCTCCGAGGTGCGGGTGAACGGCAAGAAGGCGGGTTTCGCCAGGAGCGGCGAACAGGAGCTGGAGATCACCCCGTCGGCGGCGCTGGCGAAGGGCAAGGCCGTCTCGGTGGTCGTCCGGTACGCCGGAAAGCCGTCCGAGGTGAAGATCAACGGCTGGACCTCCTGGGTCCGTACCCCGGACGGTGCCGTGGCCGCGCAGGAGCCGGAGTCGGCCGCGTGGTGGTTCCCCAGCAACGACCACCCGCTGGACAAGGCGACGTACGACATCTCGGTGTCCGTGCCGGACGGCACCCAGGCGATCAGCAACGGCACGCTCCAGTCGCAGAGTTCGAAGCTCGGCTGGACCCGCTACAACTGGCGCTCCGCCAAGCCGCAGGCGACGTATCTGACGACGCTGGCGATCGGCAAGTTCGACATCACCACGGACACCACCTCGGACGGGCTGCCGGTCGTCAACGCGTACAGCAAGGACCTCGGTGCCAACGGCGGTGCGGCACGCGCCAGCATCGAGCGGACCACCGAGGTCGCCGAGTGGCTGACGGAGGTCTTCGGGCCGTACCCCTTCGACGCGCTCGGCGGCTACTCCCCCAACGTGAAGAGCTCGTTCGCGCTGGAGACCCAGACCAGGCCGTTCTACAGCCCGAAGCAGTTCGCGAACGGTGCGAACGTCTCCGTCGTCGTCCATGAGCTGGCACATCAGTGGTACGGCGACAGCGTGTCCCTCAAGGGCTGGAAGGACATCTGGATCAATGAGGGCTTCGCCCGCTACAGCCAGTGGCTCTGGTCGGAGAAGGAGGGCGAGGGCACCGCACAGGAGCTGGCGGACTACACGTACGCCCAGCATCCGGCGGACGACGCCTTCTGGACGGTGAAGCCGGGCGACCCCGGCCCGGACAACCAGTTCGACGCGGCCGTCTACGACCGGGGGGCGCTGGCTCTCCAGGCGCTACGCAACGAATTGGGCGACGAGACCTTCTTCGCGCTCCTGAAGGGCTGGCCGGCCGAGCACGCCTACGGGAACGCGAGCGTGGGAGACTTCGTGACCTATGCGGAGCGGGTCTCGGGCAAGCCGCTCGCCGGCTTCTTCGACACCTGGCTGTACCGGCCGACGCGGCCCGAGACCCCGGCCGCTGCCGGGGCGCGCTCGTTGCGCGCGCCCGCGCACCCGGCGCGGCCCGCGTCATGGAAGCAGATCGCGGCGACGAACACGATCCACGACCACCACTGACGGGTCGACGGATCGGTTCCGGGTTCCGTCGCCCCCCTCTCGTCGGCGGGGCGACGGTGCCCGGCGGACGGCCGGGGGCGCCGGTTACGCTGATGGGGTCGGTGCCGTCCGGCCGGCCCCGGCCGGTTCAGGCCCGATCCCGCGCGTACGAGGAGCGTCCCTTGCCCGGTCCGGCCCCCGGTCCCCCTGGAGATTCCCGGCCCACGCTGGAGGCCGTGGCGGCCCTGGCCGGGGTCTCACGGGCGACGGCCTCCCGGGTGGTGAACGGCGGGGCGGGGGTGCGGCGGCCGCTCGTGGAGCAGGTGCGCAAGGCGGTCGACGAGCTCGGCTATGTGCCGAACCACGCTGCCCGGACCCTGGTCACCCGGCGTAACGGCGCGGTCGCCGTGATCATCGACGAGCCGGAGTTCCGGATCTTCTCCGACCCGTTCTTCTCCCAGCAGATCCGCGGCATCAGCCGTGAACTGACCGTGTACGACGCCCAGCTGGTACTGCTCCTGGTGGAGGGCAGCGGGGACTTCGACCGCGTCGCCCGCTACCTGGCCGGTGGCCATGTGGACGGCGCACTGGCCTTCTCGCTGCATACGGACGACGCACTCCCCGCGATCATCCGGCGGTTCCGGGTACCCACGGTCTACGGCGGCCGCCCCGGCCGGCCGGGCGCGGCGTCCGAACTGGCCGCCCCATACGTCGACTGCGACAACCGGGGCGGCGCGGCCGAGGCCGTACGCCACCTCGTCTCCCTCGGCCGGCGGAGGATCGCGCACATCGCCGGGCCGCACGACCAGACGTCGGCACTCGACCGGAGAGACGGCTATCACGACGTGCTGCCCGACGCGGATCCGGCACTGCTCGTCGAGGGCGACTTCACCGTCGAGGGCGGCGCACGGGCGATGGCCCGGCTCCTCGATCGGCACCCCGGCCCGGACGCGGTCTTCGCCGCGAACGACCTGATGGCCTCGGGCGCCCTGCGGGTACTGCGCGAGCGCGGTCACCGGGTGCCGGAGGAGGTGGCCCTGGTCGGATTCGACGACATGGTATCGGTAGCCGAGGCCACCGATCCGCCGCTGACGACGGTCCGTCAGGACGTGGCGCGCATGGGGAGGCTGATGGTGCGGATGCTGATGCGACGGCTGAACGGCGAGGCCGGGAACGAGGGTTGCGCACTCGAATCGGTGATCACGCCGACGGAGCTGGTGCGCCGGGCTTCCGCCTGAGCCCCCCGGCGCCGCGGGCGGCCTCGCGGTACGCCGCCCGCGCCCTGCGCGCGTACGGCAGATAACGCAGCCGCTCGGGGAGCGCGGGTACGACGCACCGCACGACTGCGCAGAACCGTCGCAGCTTCCGCTCCTGCGCGTCCGTCCACTCCAGCCCGATCGCCTCCCGCGCCTCCGGTGGCATCAGCCCGATGGTGACGAAGCGGCGGAACCGGGCCAGCGGCGGAAGGAGCAGTGGCCACAGCACCTTCAGCAGCAGCCGCACCCACAGCGGTCCCCGGTCGGGCGGCGGTACGGGGCGGTCGGTGGCGATCAGGTCCTCGACGACGACGGTCGGCTCGATCTCCTCGGCGAGCACCTTGCGGAAGTACGGCCAGAACTCCTCGATCGTCTGCGGCATGTCCCGGTCGTGGATGCCGAGCACCCGGCCGACCTGGAGCCATTCCCGGTAGAGGGCTCGTTCCTGCGCGTCGGAGAGCGGCCGGACGAGATAGCGCGCGGCGTGCTGGTACACGGGGAAGCCCGTGGCGTGCACCCACGCATAGTTCGCGGGCGACAGCGCATGGTAGCGGCGCCCCCGGGTGTCGGTGCCCCGGATGGTGCGGTGCACCTTGCGCAGCCGACGTCCCTCCTCGGCGGCCGCGTCACCCCCGTACACCCAGAGCTGGAGCGAGCGCAGAGACCTCTCGCCGCGCCCCCACGGGTCCGTGCGGAAGACGGAGTGCTCGTCGACGCCCGCACCGACCGCCGGGTGGGCGACCTGGAGGGTGAAGGCGGCAGGCAGCATCAGCAGGGCCCGGATGTCGCCGGAGAGGCTCCAGAGCACACCGCCGGGCGGCGGGGCGGGGGTGTCGTCCCGGGCTGCTTCGGTACTCATGAGTGCTCCCGACGGTCGGCGGGGCGTGCGGCTCGGTGCCCGACCCTGTGTGATCCAGTATGCGATCGCTTCCGCTCCGGCGCGTAGGGGCCCCGGGGCACCTCTTGCTGCATGAGCGCGTCGGCGGTGTCGACGCGATTTGTGCCTGAGCGGTCCCGGTTGGCCATTGCGCCCTCCGGTTGGCCGACGTGACGCTCAGCGGCGCGGTGCGGCGATGGGCCGGCACCGCGTCGGCGGGATGTCGACCCTCCGGCGGGACTGTCGGTGATCCATAGGCGATGTGTCGGTGGCCGCCGGAACCGTGGGAAGTTGCCCAAGGGAACAGCCGCAGCCGCCTTCAACAGCAGGGAGCCCCGTCGCCATGTTGTCCATGTCCTCCGCCCCACCCTGGAATGTCCAACGGCTACCCGGTGCCGATGGCCGCGTCTTCCTGGTCACCGGCGGCAACGCCGGAATCGGGTACTTCGTCGCGGAGCAGTTGTCGGCAACCGGAGCGACCGTCGTACTCGGCAGCCGGAATCCCGCCAAGGCCGAAGCCGCCATGGCCTCGATCCGTGCGCGTGTCCCCGGTTCGCGGGTGCGGGCCGTACGGCTGGACCTCGCCGACCTCTCGTCGCTCGAAACAGCGGTGAAATCGCTGGAGGTGGAGCGCCTTGACGCGGTAGTCCACAACGCCGGCGTCGCGCTTGACGACCCGCCGCGCAAGGAGACCGGGGACGGTCACGAGCTCATGTTCGGCACGAACCACCTCGGGCACTTCGCCTTGACCCAGTGGCTGATGCCGCTGCTGTCAGCTGCGCCGGCGGCCCGCGTGGTGACCATGGGCAGCTTCGCAGCAAGGTCCGAGCGGCTCGACCTGGACGACCTGCAGTCCTGGAAGGACTACCAGCCCAAGCGCACCTACGGCCGGTCCAAGTTGGCGCAGATGTACTTCGGCGTCGAACTCGACCGCCGCCTGCGCGCTGCCGGCAGCACCGTGGCAAGCGTGGTGGTCCATCCCGGCGGCGCGTTGGACTCCCTCACCCCGTCGCGGCCACCGGTCCATGTGCGAACTGCCGGCGCACGGCTGAGCGCGGCACCTGCGGCCCTCCTCGTCCAGGGCAAGCACGCCGGCGCATGGCCCGCGGTCCGAGCGGTACTCGACCCGGCCGTGCGTGGAGGCCAGATGTGGGGACCGCGCGTCTTCGGCCTGCGCGGCGAGCCCCGACGTGAACCGGTGTGGAACCACCTTGCCGATCCCTCCGTCGCGGCGCGGTTGTGGGACGCAAGCTGCGATCTGACCGGCGCCGACCTCAGCACCATCTCCGGATAGCTCGGGCGCGGGCGCGTTGGTCAACAGCCTGGATGGGTGGGTGCCAGCCGTCGAGGTCGAGAATGCCGCGGGCGGCTGCCGGACCGCGCAGGCGGTCGCGGACGTCTTCGGCCCGGACGGCCGTGGGCGGTGGCCCGTCGTCGAGGTGCAGGTAGCCGAACGAGATCAGGCGGATTGGCTGCATGCGGATCTCCTGTCAGTCGGACTGATGTGCCGGCTGGCCGGTGAAGAGGGGCATGCCGAGGTCGACCAGCCGGGGCGGCCGTCGGTGGAAGTCCGGTTGAGGCTGATGAGCTTGGCCATGACGGCATCGAAACTGACCTGGAGTCACTCGCCCTCGCCGCGCCGGCCGTTGGCACGGGCCTCGGTGATGCGCTCACGGAGGTTGCGGATGATCTCGATGAGGCGGGGCCGCTGCTGCGGATCGAGCTGGAGCACAGGGCAGCGGATGCAGGCTTCTCCGAACTTTGGGGCCGGTCCGTCCCAAAGCCTCTGATCTGCAGCTCTCTGAAGCCGAGTCGGTGATGCCGGAGGAATCACAGCGAGATGATCCGGAGAGCGAGAGCCGCTCCGCCTGCCGCCTGCCGCCTGCCGCCGCAGTACTGTGACTTCGCATGACCGACACCGAGATCGAGATCACCGCAGACCTGGTCCGTGACCTGCTGCAGGAACAACATCCAGACCTTGCAGGGCTGGCCATCCGTGAGGTGGCGGGCGGCTGGGGCAACCAAATGTGGCGCCTCGGGGACGAGCTGGCCGTGCGCATGCAGCGCATGGACCCCACCCCGGAGCTCCAGCTCAACGAGCGGCGGTGGCTACCCGTGCTGGCCCCGCGCCTGCCGCTCCCGGTGCCGACCCCGGTGCGGCTCGGCGAACCGTCCGAGCGCTTCCCCAAGCACTGGACCGTGATGACGTGGGTTCCCGGCGAGCCGCTGGACCACAGCTCGATCAGCCGCGGCGCCCACGCGGCCGACACGCTGGCAGGCTTCCTCCAGGCGCTCCATGTGGAAGCGCCCGCCGGGGCGCCCATCACCACGGACCGCGGTGCCCATCCCAGGAACTGCACGGACGGCTTCGAGACCTTCTTCCAGGCCGTTGCCCCCGACGACATCGCTGCCGAGGTCCGCGCCGTCTGGGACGACGCCGTTGCGGCCCACGCGTGGGAGGGCCCGCCGGTATGGGTGCACGGCGACCTCCATCCCGCGAACGTCGTCGTCTCGGACGGAACGCTCTCGGGCATCGTCGACTTCGGTTGCTTGTTCGCCGGCGATCCGGCGTGGGACCTCGCCGCCGCATGGGTGCTGCTACCCGCGGGCACGGCCTCACGGTTCTTCGACATGTACGCACATGCAGACGAGGCGGCGATCCGGCGTGCCCGCGGACTGGCCGCTATGAAGAGCCTCTTCCTGATGCTCATGGGGCAGAACGGAGATCAGGGCCTTCCCGGCGGCAAGCCGCACTGGGGACCTGCGGGCCGGGCGGCACTTGATCGCGTTCTGAAGGGCGTTTGATACACGCTTCTTTGAACTGGTCCTCGATCTTGCTTGAGGGCCATGCGGCAGCCCACCTTCGTGAGTTCATCGATCACCACGCATGGATGGGGATGCCAAGGCCCACGGCCGCATGCTACCTCGACCCAGCTGAGGTGGCCTGCGGCTTTCGGAGCGATGGCTCTGCGCAGAGCGCCGCCGGTGGCGGGGATCAGCGCCCCGGGCCCGGGGTCCCCCGCCGCCTGGAGCAGGCCGGCGGCTTCTCGGCGCCGCCGCTCGGTAGTGCTGACCAGAATGGGGAGGACGGGAAACCGCTCGCGGGTGCGCTGATCCATCCGGGCCTTGCGCCGCTTGAATTCCTCGGCCTTGTGAATCTCGTCGTCGCTGATCGGGCAGGGCACGGCCCATGGCCCCCGGCGGGCCGGTTCCTCAGCGGCCCATTGCGGGATGTCGAGGTAGAACGCCCGAACGCGCATGTGTTCGTCCTTGGCGTCGAGTCGCGGGCTGGAGACCTCGGCACTCTTGCCGTCGGAGCCGACGGCAGTGCGCTTCTTGACCTTCAGGTCGTCCTTCCAAGCGCGAGCCGCCACCGGGGGCAGCCGCAGTGAGTCGATTCCCGGTGCCAGCGATTCGATCCGGGCCCGGATCAGGCCCGCGAGCGTGCGCGAGATCGCGTCCAGGCCGGCGAAGTCCAGCGATGGTTGGCGCTCGCGCAGATAGTCAACGATCAAATCGCGTACCGGCTTGCAACGGATCCGGTAGCGGTCCACCGGCCCTTCGATGCTCAACGGACCCAGGGAGCACCACCCAGGCGGCTCCGGACAAGTCCTCGGCCCCCGTGGCCATCCAGCGCTGCTGCCAGGTATAGCCGGGCTACGGGGTTACCGAGGGAGCTGTAGCTCCTGGGACGTCTGGTCGGTGGCTGTGTGGATTCCGGAGCAGAGCAGGTTGAATGCCTGAACTGCCACTGTGGCGACGTTGTCGCGGGCGTCGGTGAGTGACTCGCCGGACAAGATGCATCGTTGAAGCTCGCGCAGGACGGCGCGGTGTGTTCCGGCGATAGCGCCTGCGAGGAGTGCGGGCATCAGGTGGTTGCTCTGGCCCGGTCCGGTAGCGGTGTTCGGCCAGGGCAGTCGTCAGCGCGGCCTCGGCGCGTTCGCTGATCTCGCGTTCGCGTGCGCGCAGTGCAGCGCTGTCATGCTTCCACCGCTTCGGTCTTCTGCGCGACGACTACACCCCCAAGCCGGCTTTCGAGACATACCGGCGCCTCATCGACGAACTGGGCAATCCATCGGCGATGCCGGACCGGTGACGCCGCCATCCCCACGGCGGCTGGCGGACGACGCGATGGTCGAGGCCGACCCGAGGTGCGACGTCCGGTGGGTCCCGCTCGGGACCGCGGACACCGCGGGCACGGCCTGTGCCGCCAACGGGCACGCCGTGGCGAGCGCCGCGACCCCCCGTGGCCTGCCCCGGCTGCTGGATCCGCTCCGGTCCGGGAAGCCGGTCGTCGTGGCCGACCTGCTGACGGGCTTCCGGCCGGCGGGAACGGACGGGCTCGCGGACACCGTCCGGCTGCCCGCCTTGGCCGGGAAGGTATGCGGCGGTTGCTGGAGCAATTGGAGAGCTTTCGCGGCCTGACGCGTGTGACCGGCCCTGGCCGGTATCGGCAGGCCGTCTCCCCCATGGACACCGCCCGCCCCGTACAAGAGCGGTGCGGTCGCCCATGAAGCGATCGGCAGGCAGCCCCCTACGCGTAGTCGTACACCGTCACCGCCGTTCCCCGGCTCAGCAGCTGCTTCTCTATCAACGGCTCGATCCTCGACCATGTGCCGCCCGCCAACCCGCAGCCGATCCGCGGCATATGGACCGACGCCCCCAGCTCGGCGGCCCGGTCGGCCACGGCCCCCAGGGCCGTGTCGATAGCCTCGTAGCGCACCGGTATCCCTTTGCTGCCCGTGCGCATCCCCCGCTGGCCCACCATGTTCGCCACCCAGAGGTACGGGCTCACCTGGACGAACTGCACAGCGCCCAGGGCGAAGTCGTTTCCCGCGCGCCCCCGGTGCCAGTTGCGGTAGGCCGCCTCCGGCTCGGGCCAGCGGCGTGAGACGGCCAGGACAAAGCCCTTGCCCCAGCCGCCCAGGTCGTTGCAGACATGCGTGATCAGCTTGACGCCCTTGCCCTGCGGGTCGGTCGCGTCCCCTCGTACATACGTGATCCCTGCCATGACACCAGCGTAGGAGCCACCACTGACAACTGCGCCGGGTCCCGTCAGCCCCGGCCGTCGGCCTCCCCGTGCAACGCCTCGGTCAGTTCGGCGTACTTGTCACGGATCACATGTCGGCACAGTTTCAGCGAGGGGGTCGGTTCGCCCGTCCCGGGGCCCCATTCCTCCGGGAGCGGCCGGTGGCACTTGGCGTGGACTTGGCCCGCCGGTACGCGGCTTCGAGCGGGGCGGGTGGCCGTTCACCCCGCTCCCGGCAGGCGGTATGAGGGCGGGCAGGGTGAGTTGCCCGGTTTCCGTGGGGGCGCAGAGGCATGGCCACGACCGCCTTCTGTCGCCGTCGGCCGGACCGTACGGGTCCGTACCGCAGGGGGACTGCGCCGGGATCCTGCCGGACACTTTCACAACAGTGGTGAGACAGCAATACTGTTCCACCTGATCGGTGCAGGCACGGCAGTCCGCCGCCGGGCCGGAAGGCGAGGAGCAGACATGGCGACCGGGACCGAGGACCCGACGCTCACCGTCGACGAGCTGGCGGCGCGCGCCGGTATGACCGTACGCACCGTGCGTTTCTACAGCACCCGGGGCCTGCTGCCGCCGCCGGTGATCGGGCCGCGTCGGGTCGGGCACTACGGGCATGAGCATCTCTCCCGGCTCGCGCTCATCGAGGAACTCCAGCATCAGGGCATGACGCTGGCCGCGATCGAACGCTATCTGGAGCAGCTTCCGCCGGATCTGAGCGCGCACGACCTGGCGATCCACCGGGCGCTGGTGGCGTCCTGGGCGCCGGACACGGCGGAGGACGCGACACGGGCGGAGCTGGAGCGGCGTGCGGGCCGGGCGCTGACCGGGCAGGACATGGCGCGGCTGGCCGCGATGGGCGTGCTGGAGCGCGCGGAGCCGGCCGACGGCAGGTACCGGGTGGATCCGGGACTGCTGCGGCTGGGCGTCGAGTTGCTCGGCGTACCCATCGCGCACGAGACGATCCTGGCCGCCCGCACGGTTCTGCTGGAGCACTCCCGGTCCGCCGCACAGGAGCTGACCCGGCTGTTCCGGGACGAGGTGTGGGGTCCGTACCGGGAACGGGAGTCGGACCCGGAGCATGTGGCGGCCATGAAGTCGCTGTCGGCCGATATGCAGCCGATGGTGCTGCAGGCCCTGGTGACCGCGTTCCAGCGGTCGCTGAAGGAGGAGCTGCGGGCCGCGTTCACGGCGGAGTGAACACGGCCCGCGGGGTGAGCGTCAGTCGTGGAAGGTCTCGCCCTTCGCCGCCTTCTCCAGGAGCAGCGCCGGAGGCAGGAACCGGTCGCCGTAGCGCTCGGCGAGCTCCCGGGCACGGGCGACGAAGCCGGGCAGGCCGCCCGCGTACCCGTTGATGTACTGGAGCACGCCGCCGGTCCACGGCGGGAAGCCGATGCCCATGATGGAGCCGATGTTGGCGTCGGCGACGGAGACGAGGACGTTCTCCTCCAGGCAGCGGACGCTGTCCAACGCCTCGGAGAACAGCATCCGTTCCTTCATGTCGATGAAGGGGATGTCGTTGTCGGGCTTGGTGAAGTGCTCCCGCAGTCCGGGCCAGAGGCGGGTCCGCTTGCCGTTCTCGTCGTACTCGTAGAAGCCCGCGCCCCCACTGCGACCCGGCCGGTCGAACTCGTCGACCATCCGGTCGATGACCGCGTCCGCCGGGTGCCCGGCCCAGGTGCCGCCGGCCTCCTCGACGGCCCGCTTGGTCTCGTTGCGGATCTTGCGGGGCAGGGTGAGGGTCAGCTCGTCCATCAGGGAGAGCACCTTGGCCGGGTAGCCGGACTGCGCCGCGGCCTGTTCGACCGAGGCGGGCTCGGCACCCTCGCCCACCATGGCGACGCCCTCGTTGATGAACTGGCCGATGACGCGCGAGGTGAAGAAGCCGCGGGAGTCGTTGACGATGATCGGGGTCTTCTTGATCCGGCGGACCAGGTCGAAGGCTCGGGCCAGGGCCTCATCGCCGGTCCGCTCGCCCTTGATGATCTCGACCAGCGGCATCTTGTCCACGGGCGAGAAGAAGTGCAGCCCGATGAAGTCGGCGGGGCGCGAGACGCCTTCGGCGAGGACGGTGATCGGCAGGGTCGAGGTGTTGGAGCAGAGCAGGGCGTCCGGCTCGATGACGTCCCTAATCTCCTGGAACACCTTGTGCTTGAGCGCGGTGTCCTCGAAGACCGCTTCGATGACGGCGTCGCAGCCCGCCAGATCGGCCGGATCGCCGGTCGGGGTGATGCGGGCCAGCAGTTTGTCGCGCTCGGCCTCGGTGGTGCGGCCCCGGGAGAGCGCCTTGTCGAGGAGCTTCTCGCTGTACGCCTTGCCCTTGGCGGCGGCCTCCGCGGAGATGTCCTTGAGGACGACCTCGAGGCCGGCGCGGGCGCAGGAGTAGGCGATGCCCGCGCCCATCATCCCGGCGCCGAGGACGGCGACCTTGCGGGCCTGGCGTTCCTCGATGCCCTTGGGGCGGCCGGCCCCGGAGTTGACGGCCTGGAGGTCGAAGAAGAACGCCTGGATCATGTTCTTCGAAACCTGGCCGGTGACCAGCTCGGTGAAGTAACGGGCCTCGATGGTCAGTGCGGTCTCGAAGTCGACCTGGGAGCCCTCGACGGCTGCGGCCAGGATGTTGCGGGGCGCGGGCATCGGGGCGCCCGCGATCTGCTTCTTCAGGTTGGCCGGGAAGGCGGGCAGGTTCGCGGCGAACTTCGGGTTGGACGGGGTGCCGCCGGGGATCCGGTAGCCCTTGACGTCCCAGGGCTGCTGGGATTCGGGGTGGGCGTCGATGAAGACGCGGGCCTTGTCGAGCATCTCCTCGCGGGTGGCGGCGACCTCGTGGACCAGGCCGTTCTCCAGGGCGCGCCGCGGGGTGTACTGAGTGCCCTGGAGGAGGACCTTCAGCAGCGCGTCGGCGATGCCCATGAGACGTACGGTGCGGGTGACGCCGCCGCCCGCGGGCAGCAGGCCGAGGGTGACCTCCGGCAGGCCGATCCGGGAGCCGGGCGCGTCGAGGGCGACGCGATGGTGGGAGGCGAGGGCGATCTCGTAGCCGCCGCCGAGCGCCGCACCGTTGATGGCGGCGACGACGGGGATACCGAGGGTCTCGATGCGGCGCAGCGAGTTCTTGATGGCGGTGCCGGTGTCGAAGGCCTGCTGGGCGTTCTCGGGGCCGACCTTGATCATGTCCTTCAGGTCACCACCCGCGAAGAAGGTCTTCTTGGCGGAGGTGTAGATGATGCCGCGGATGGAGTCCTTCTCGGCCTCGGCGCGGTCGGCGACGGCCGCGATGGAGTCCTTGAATGCCCGGTTCATCGTGTTGGCGGACTGGCCGGGGTCGTCGAGTACGAGGGTGACGACGCCGGTCTCGTCCTGTTCCCAGCGGATGGTCGTGCTCTCGGTCATTGCTCTTCTTCTCCGTAAGAGAGGGGCCGGCAGGGGATGGCGTGGGTGAAGGAGCGGGGTCGGGGTGCGTGGATCGCAAGGCGGAGGACCGATCCATGGCGGAGCCATGGTGAGGGACGACAACGCCGCGAGGCGCGTGCCCCGACCCCGCGACGCCACGCCACCCGCTGCCGGCCCCTCGCGGGGGCCGGGGGACGGTCAGAGACGCTCGATGACGGTGGCGATGCCCATGCCGCCGCCGACGCAGAGGGTGGCGAGGCCGTGCCGCTTGTCCTGGCGCTCCAGTTCGTCGATGAGCGTGCCGAGGATCATCGCTCCGGTGGCGCCGAGCGGGTGGCCGAGCGCGATGGCACCGCCGTTGACGTTGATCTTGTCGAGGGAGAGCCCCATGTCCCTGGCGAAGCGCAGCACGACTCCGGCGAACGCCTCGTTGATCTCGACGAGGTCGATGTCGTCGATGGTCAGTCCGGCCTTGGCGAGGGCCTTGCGGGTGGCGGGCGCGGGGCCGGTCAGCATGATGGTGGGCTCGGAGCCGGAGACGGCGGCGGAGACGATCCGGGCGCGCGGGGTGAGTCCGTACCGCTCGCCGATCTCCTGGTTGCCGATCGCGACGAGCGCGGCGCCGTCGACGATGCCGGAGGAGTTGCCCGCGTGGTGGACGTGGTCGATCTTCTCGATCCAGTGGTACTTCTGCAGGACCACCGCGTCGAAGCCGCCCATCTCGCCGATCGCGGCGAAGGACGGCTTGAGCGCGGCGAGCGTGTCGGCGGTGGTGCCGGGCCGCAGGTGCTCGTCGTGGTCGAGGACGACGAGGCCGTTGCGGTCCTTGACCGGGACGACGGAGCGCGCGAAGCGGCCGTCCTTCCATGCCTGGGCGGCGCGCTCCTGGGAGAGCGCGGCGAATTCGTCGACGTCGCGGCGGGAGAAGCCCTCGATGGTGGCGATGAGGTCGGCGCCGACGCCCTGCGGGGCGAAGCCGGTGTCGAAGCTGGTCATCGGGTCCATCGCCCAGGCGCCGCCGTCGGAGCCCATCGGGACGCGGGACATCGACTCGACGCCGCCCGCGAGGATCAGGTCCTCCCAGCCCGAACGGACCTTGGCGGCCGCCAGGTTGACGGCTTCCAGGCCCGATGCGCAGAAGCGGTTCTCCTGGACGCCCGCGACGGAGTCCGGGAGGCCGGCCGCAATGGCGGCGATCCGGGCGATGTCGGACCCCTGGTCGCCGAGCGGGCTGACCACACCGAGGACGATGTCGTCGATGGCCGCCGGGTCCAGGCCGGGAAAGCGGCTGCGGATTTCGTGGATGAGGCCGACGACGAGGTCGATCGGTTTGGTGCCGTGCAGGGCGCCATTGGCCTTGCCGCGGCCGCGCGGGGTGCGGATCGCGTCGTAGACAAACGCTTCGGTGCTCAAGTCAGCAGCCTTTCGGGGGTGGTTGTGCGACGAGGGTCAGGCGAGCAGCGCGCGGCCGATGATCTCCTTCATGATCTCGGTCGTGCCACCGTAGATGGTCTGGATACGACCGTCGGTGAATGCCTTGGCCACCGGGTACTCCGCCATGTAGCCGTATCCGCCGTGGAGTTGGAGGCATCGGTCGGCGACGCGCTTCTGTAGTTCGGTGGCCCACCACTTGGCCATCGAGGCGTGCACGGCGTCGACCTTTCCGTCGGAATGATCGACGATGCAGCGGTCGACGAAGGTGCGGGTGACGGTGCACTCGGTGGCCATCTCCGCGATCTCGAACCCAATGTGCTGGAGCTTGGAGAGCGGGCGCCCGAAGGCCTCGCGCTCCTTGACGTACCGCGTGGTGATCTCCAGCAGATGTTCGGCGGCGGCGATCCCGGCGACCGCTATGCCCAGGCGTTCCTGCGCGAGGTTGGTCATCAGATGGATGAAGGCGCCGTCCCGCTCGCCGAGCAGGTTCTCCTTCGGGACACGGACGTCGTTGAAGAACAGCTCGGCGGTGTCCTGGGACTTCTGGCCGATCTTGTCGAGGTTGCGGCCCCGCTCGAAGCCCTCCGCGCCTCGTTCGACGACGATCAGCGAGAGCCCCTTGGCGCCGCCCTCCGGGGTGGTCCTGGCGACCACCACCACCAGGTCGGCGAGGATGCCGTTGGAGATGAAGGTCTTGGAGCCGTTGAGCAGCCAGTGGTCGCCCCTGTCCTCGGCGGTGGTGCGGATGCCCTGGAGGTCGGAGCCGGCTCCGGGTTCGGTCATGGCGATGGCGGTGATGATCTCGCCACTGCAGAAGCCGGGCAGCCAGCGCCGCTTCTGCTCCTCGGTGCCGAGGCCGGTGAGGTAGGGGCCGATGACGTCGTTGTGCAGCCCGATCGCCAGTCCGGGGGCACCGGCCCGGGTGAACTCCTCGGCGAGGACGGCGCTGTAACGGTAGTCGGTGGTACCGCCGCCTCCGTACTCCTCGGGTACGGCGAGGCCGAGCAGCCCCTGCCGGCCTGCGGCGAGCCACGCCTCGCGGGAGACGATGCCGTCGTTCTCCCACTGCTCGTAGTCCGGGAGGACCTCCTTGGTGAGAAAGGTGCGGACGGTCTCTCGGAACGCGTCGTGTTCTTCTGTGAAGATCTGCCGCTGCACTACGGGGCCTCCTGGAGCCGGTTCCTGACGTCGGGTCCCTCACCGGTACGGGCGATGAGGACAAGGTCGCGGGAGTACACGTCGAGGATGGCCGCACCGGTCGCGACTTGGTCGCACGCGGCGCGCGGGTCACCCGCGCGGATCAGCGGCGGGGAGAGTTCCATCAGCCGTCGGGGTCCTTCCGGGTCCTCGTGATGCCTGGTACGTCCCAGTCGGCGGCGACGGCCTCGGTGTCCGCGCCGGGCCGCGCCGGCCCGCTGCGTACGGAGACCGGGGTGGCGGAGAAACGGGGTGCGGGGGCCGGCTGGGTGAGTCCGCCGTGCTCGACGAAGGTGGAGCGGGCGGCGATGTGCGGATGGCGGGGCGCCTCGCGGAGCGAGAGGACAGGGGCGACACAGGCGTCCGTGCCCTCGAACACCTCGGTCCATTGCGCGCGCGTACGGGTCCTGAACCGTTCGGCGACGAGCGTGCGCAGCTCCTCCCAGCGGGCGGTGTCCCACCGGTCCGGTGCTTCGTCCTCGATGCCGAGGAGGGTGCTGAATTCGTCGTAGAACCGCTGTTCCAGCGGGCCGACCGCCATGTACTGGCCGTCGGCGGTCTCGTACGAGCCGTAGAACGGGCAGCCGCCGTCCAGGAGGTTGGAGCCGCGCCGGTCCTGCCAGCCGCCCGCCGCCAGCATCCCGTGGATCATCGTGGCGAGATGGGCGGCGCCGTCGACGATCGCCGCGTCCACGACCTGGCCCCGGCCGCCGGGGGTGCGGGCGTGCTGGAGGGCGGCGAGGACACCGACGACGAGGTAGAGCGAGCCGCCCGCGTAGTCGCCGACCAGATTGGCCGGGACGGTGGGCGGCTCCCCCGGCTTGCCGATCACGGAGAGGGTGCCGGTGAGGGCGATGTAGGCGATGTCGTGGCCGGCCCGTTCGGCGAGCGGTCCGTCCTGGCCCCAGCCGGTCATCCGTCCGTAGACGAGCCGCGGGTTGCGGGCCAGCGCGGCCGCGGGGCCGACGCCGAGACGTTCGGCGACTCCCGGCCGGTATCCCTCGATCAGGATGTCGGCGCGCTCGGCCAGATCGAGAACCTTGGCGGCCCCGTCCGCGGCCTTGAGGTCGATGAGCACGGAGCGTTTGTTGCGGTTGGTGAGGTCGTACGCGGAGTCGATGCCGAGCCCCGAGCCATCGGGCCGGTCGACCCTGACGACGTCGGCGCCGAGGTCCGCGAGGAGCATCGCGGCGAACGGACCGGGTCCGATGCCTGCCAGCTCGACCACGCGCACGCCTGCCAGCGGGCCGTGCTCCGTCGTAGTCATCAAGCCCCCATCGGTATGACACAACTGATGTAACAGCGATGATGCTAAGAAGGCATCGCACTCCGCACAACCCTTTGGGCCGAGCAAGCGCTTAGGGGATCCTCCCCCACGAGCACCGCCCGGCCGCACACCGCCACGGCCCCCTCCGCCAACCTCTGCCTGCCACATCGGCGCCGGCCCCGCGCTCACCGCGATGGACCGCGGCCCTCGGATGCTGAGCGCCGCGCGGGAACGCCGTCTGCACGAACCCCGTCCGGTTGTCCGCCGCGCCCACGTCCCGTACGGCGCCCCGCACTTCAGTACGGAGACCGGCACCTGGGCGCTGCCGCTGCCGGCACTGGACCCGCAGGTCGTCGAGCGTTCGGCGCGGGTTCTTGCCCGGTACGGCCCCGACTTCCGTGACCGGCACTTCGCCTCGGTGCGGCAACTGTCCGTAGCGCTGGGCGGCACGGCCGCGATCGGCGCCCTCCTCGGTGCCGCGCAGGTACCGGCGGCACGGTCCTGGCTGATGGGCCGCCACCAGCCGGGCAACCACGTGGCGGTGTCCGGCCGCCCCGGGTGGGGTGGCCGGACACCTGTCCTTCTCCTGCGGGTCGGGGTCAGCGGGACCAGCCGCAGTGCACATGCCTGCTGTGTCCGGCGTCGCCCGGGCCGAGGACCTCCGGCGCACCGAGCTTCTTGCAGGCCGCCATGAGCTGCTTGTGCGGGGCACCGCTGCCGACGTGGCGGCCGTTGATGTACGTGATGTCGAAGGCGATTCCGGCGTAGTGCCGGGAGTTGCCGCTGTGGTCGCCGCCGACGATCTCGGAGACGGAGAGCCGGTAGCTGTACTGGGTGCTCAGCTTCAACAGGCCGTTCAGCATCCGGGGATCGAGGGCGACCCGCCGGTTGGGCCTGTCGCCCCACGGGCTCGTGAGCGCTCCCTTTCCGTTCGCCGTATCGACGATGTTCTGCCGCGCCGTCGACCCGGCGTGCGTGCCGCCCGGGTGGACGGTGGCCAGGGTGATCTGCTTCCGGGCCAGGATCTGCTTGGCCAGGGCCGCCCGGTTGTTGCCGCCGGACGGCGCGCCGTTCAGCAAGGCCGCCCACGTCCGGGCGCCGACGACACCATCGGCCGCGAGCCCCGCGGACTTCTGGAACGCCTTCACCCTGTCCGCCACGGCCGCGGTGAAGGACCCGTCGACGGCCACCGCCTGCCCCCGCGCCTTCAGCAGGGTCTGTGCGGCCTTCACGGCCGGGCCCTTCGCGCCGCTGCGCAAGGTGGCGACGAGCTCCGTCCAGGTCCCGGCCCCGACGACGCCGTCCACGGCGAGGTGCCGGGCCTTCTGAAAGGCCTTCACCTTGTCCGTCGTGGACGGGCCGAAGGCTCCGTCGACCGCCAGCGCCTGCCCGCGGGAGTTCAGCAGGTACTGGAGCGCGGTGACCTCGGCGCCCTTGCTGCCCGCCTTCAGGGTCGGCCAGCCGACGGCGGCGAGCCGGACCGGGCGCTCGGCGGCGACCGGGGCCGTCGTCGGGAGTTCGCCCGCAGCGGCGAGGGAGGTCGCCGGGCCGGTCAGTGCGGCGATGGCGACGACTCCGGCGACGAGGCGGGCTGCGGTGCGGCGGGTCCGGGTGGGAGATGCGTACATGGGTGACTCCTCGGTTTGCGTGGTGGTGATCATTCGGTGGCGGGTCGGGGCGGCGGCTTCCCTCATGGGCTCCGTGCGCCTCGTAAGATTCCTGACGCCCATGAGGTCTGCGAGGTCTGTGTTGTCCTTGGTGCCTGTAGTGCCTGTGGTGCCCTTGGTGCCTGTAGTGCCTGTTGTGCCCTTGGTGCCTGTGGTGTCCTTGGTGCCTGTGTGGGCGGCTCGCTTGCCGGCCGGTCGGCGCCGGGCCGCTGTCACGACCGGGCCCCGCCCTTCGCCATCGCCCGCAGTTCGGCCTGGCTGCCGCGGAAGACGTTGCGGTCCACCGGCCCCGTGATCCCCGGGTCGGTTCCCGTCCTGGTGTACTGCCAGAAGGTCCAGGAACGGTTGGCGCCGGGCACCTGCTGGGGTTCGTTCGCGTGGCTGTCGTACCGGGCGAGCCACAGCGGATATCCGGCGAACACCTCGCCCTTGCCGCCCAGGCACTCCTTCACGAAGGACGCCCGGGTGTAGACGATCGGGGTGACGTCGAAGGCCTTCTGCACATCGCGAAGGAAGATCCGCAGCTGGTCCGGGCGCAGCGCCTTCGGGCAGACCTCCGTGCGGCCCGCGGGAAGCTTCTCCACATCCAGCACCGGTGGCAGCTCACCCGCCAGGTTTCCCTGGTAGCCGGCCGCTCGGGCCGTCGCGACGAAGTGCCGTGCCTGCGCGGCTCCGTCGTCCGTGGTCCGAGGGCGGAAGAAGTGGTACGGGGCGCGGAGCAAGGAGGTCTTGGCAGCGGCGGCGTAGTCACGGGCGAACCAGCCGTCCTTGCGGGACGCCCCTTCCGTGGCCTTGAGGAAGGCGAAGCTGTTCGAGGCGGCCACGCGGTTCCAGTCGATCGCCGTCGTCTGCTGCTTCCCCTTCGACTCGTGGTTGTAATGACTGGTGTCCACACCGCTGACCCCGTACGACGAGGGCGGCGCGGCCTCGACGGTCGGAGCGATCGCGGCCAGCGCGAGCAGGGCCGCTCCCACGGCGGTGCCGGTCAGGGCTACGCGCACTCTTACGGGTGATGTCTGAGGCATATTCAGGTCTCCTTGTTCCTCTGGCGAGAAGGCCGTGGGCATCCCCGTCCGCCGCGAATGCGCAGGCAGGAGCACCCCCTGACAGGGGTGGGAACGGGGTGGGTTCGCGGGGCCCGCCGGGCCGGCCGCTCTTCAACTGTGCAGCACGGAACGGAGCTTTCACTACGATCTGCGTCCCGCAGGTCGATGCACCTATGCATCACCACGATGCACGGTTCTGACCTGCGGCTATGCACACAGGAAGCCGGGGAGGAACAATGACGGACAGCACTGCGGCCGGCCACGAGGAACATCCGGGGCGTACTCTCGCCGAATTACTGAGGAACTGGTGGGAGTCGTCTGCGCGCGACGGCCGTGAGAAGCCCACCCAGCAGTCCCTCGCCAAGCGGCTGGGGGTCGACCAGACCACTCTGTCGCGCTACCTGAATCCCGCTCACGCGTCCAACGCCCCGCGCAGGATCGTCGAGCAGTTGCATGCGGTGCTCCGGGCACCGGCCGATGACCTGGTCCGGGCGCGCGCCCTGGCCGACGCCGCGGCCGGGGCCTCGCCGGCCAGGAAACGCCCGGCGCCCACGCCGCCGCCCGGCCCGATGCCCGCCGCGCCCGGACCGGTGGAGACGGTCACCGGCACGTCCGTATCATCCGCCGGCCCGGCCGCGGGGCGCGATCCGGCGGCCCGTCTGTGGGACCGCTCCCCCGTCGCGTTCCCCACCCTGGCCGTCTCGGTGTTTCTCCTCGTCGTGCTCGGCTGTCTCGCGTGGTGGATGGTTCCGACCACGGGACAGAACGATGCCAAGGCCACCGCAAAGGTGTCGGACCGTCCGTCGGAGGGCACCGAGTGGCCGCTGGTACGCAAGGGCAATGTGCTCTGGAAAGCCCGTACCGTGCAATACCTGCTCCGGGCGAACGGCTTCGACGTGAAGGTCGACGCCGATTTCGGACGGGCCACGGCGGAGGCGGTGAAGAAGTTCCAGACCGCTCATGGCCTGACGGCCGACGGCAAGGTCGGGAAGGACACCTGGCCCCTGCTGATCGTGACGGTCGACTCGCGTACGTCGAAGCCCGAGGCCATCACGGCCGTGCAGTACCTGCTGCACCAAGCCGGAGTACCGACCGACAGCACCGGCACGTACACCCTTTCGACCATGCGGTCGCTGAAGGAGTTCCAGGCGTCCCGGAATCTGCCCGTGACGGGCATCGGGGACGAGGGCACCTGGCGCGCCCTGCTCAATGCGCAAGGCCCTGACCAGCACAAGTAGCCGCGGTGGCGGAGCGACGCGCTCTATCGGGCCGGAGTTCCCAGGGGGTCAGAACACCCAGGCCACCAGTGTGCAGATCATCGAGACGACCCAGGCCGCTCCCGCCAGAATGCCGAGCGTCATCCCCACCGCGACCCGGCGCTGGGCGAGGTAGACGGTTCCTGGTCGCGTGGACGTTCGATGTTCGGTCATGGGTACCAGTCTGCCCGTCGTGATCGGCGGGCGATATCCGTACATGTACTCAGGCGGTCGCTTCCCGCAGGGCCCGACGGCAGAGCGCGTCGGCCCTGCGAGTGGTCTCCGGCTGCCGGAAATCCCGTGCCAGCAGCAGAGTGTGGGCGCAGGCGTTGTCCAGGCTTGTCCGGTGTCCGACGGAGACGAAGACCGGCTTGACGCCGTCCTGGGTACGCAGTGCCCGGCCCACCTCCTCCTCGCCGTCGAGAAGCGGAGACCAGTCGCCCCGGCGGGGTCCCGGCTGCTCGTACGAGAAGGTGAACGGGTTCTTGGCGACGCCGATCACGGGGAGCCCGGTAAGTACCCCGAGGTGACTGGCGAGTCCGAAACGACGCGGGTGCGCCAGGCCGTATCCGTCACAGATCACCAGTCCCGGGTCGACCGGCAGGGACTCCAGCGCGGACAGCACCGTCGGGATCTCCCGGAAGGCGAGGAGACCAGGGATGTACGGGAAGGTGACCCGGCCGACGGCGGTGGCCTCGGCGACCACGTCGAGCGTCGTGCCGTCCAGGACGACCGCTGCCGCCACGACGACATCGCGCTCGTCGTCGTAGGCGACATCGACCCCCGTGACCCGGCCGGATCCGGGCGGTGGGCCCGGTTCGTCGAGCACCACACGGGAACGCAGGGTGTCCTGAACGGCTCGGGCTTCGGCCTCGCCGGCGGGCATCGGGAGCGTTGTCATAGTGCTGTCAAGTCTAAGGGCTGTCCCTTTGCCGGTGTCATCGTCCCTTTGCCGGTGCCATCGTCGCCGGACCGGGCGAGGCCGGACCCCGAAACGTTTTCCGTGATCTTCTAGGCGGTGCAGGCGCGGGCGGTGTGGACGGTGGGGGCGGTGAGGTAGAAGGCGTCGGGGCGCCAGAGGATGCCGGTAGGGGCGTTGCCAATCCACTGATTCCTGGTCATACCTCATCCCCCGTTGTCGACTCTCCTCGGATCACCGGCACTATCTGCAACACCACCACCCTGAATCTGGTTCCGTTGCAGTTTCGGAACACACAATGTCTGAAATAGCACACAACAAGTCTCGGCAGACCACCGCTGCGGCAGGACGGGGCTCCTGGTGACAGGACCCACCCCACATGCGCAGCGAGTACCCCAGTGCCGCCAAACTCGCGCAACTCGTAAGCAGGCCAACAAGCGAACGGACCACGCTGACGGACGGTCTACTCCTCGGACTGCCTTTTACGACCAGGGTGAGTACCCCGAGCACGGGTCACACCAGCCCTTTGACCGGCGACTTCACGTTGGCCGACATCACCTGCCGGCTGCGACCCAGCGCGCACACCTCACCGCAGCAGATCCTGTGCCATCCCCAGGGCCGGGGCGAGGACCAGCACTTCCCTGTTCCCGGCCCCGGCCGTACTTGGTGCTCTGCGCCCTGGAAACGGGCCGCAGTTCGTGGACCGCGCCGCTGGACGCGCCGCGCGGCCGGCCCCGGGCGACGACGCCGCCACCGTCACGGCCGAGTGGACACAGCGCTCGCCGCAAAGCGCACGGGCCCGCGGCCCGCAGGGTTGCTGATCAGCTGTGCTCTCAACGATCGAGTGCGTGGGCCGCAGGCGGCTCGATCTTGCGCAGTTGCGCGAATGGCACAGCTGAGGCGAGCACGAGAGCGATCGCTCCCACGAGCAGAAGGGCGAACCATGCGCCAGAACCGTCGATGACGATTCCAGCTGCCGCGGACGCCAGCGATGCGCCGAGGTTCACGGAGGTGTTGATCCATGTCGACGCTTCCGTCCGGCTGGATTCCGGAACGATGGTGTCGGCGATGAGGTACCGGTGATGAGAGACGGAGCGAGGAACAGGCCGACGAGCGCGAGGCCCGCAGCGAACAGACCCAGCGTGTCCAGCCGCGACACGAGCACCGCGGCGAACCCCATGCCTGCGCACAGGGCGAACAGTCTCTTGCCGATTCCCGCCTTGAGGTTCAGCTGCCCGTAGAGAAATCCGCCGAGAGCACTTCCGCCGGCGAAGGCTGCCAGAAGCCAGCCCGAAGCTGCGACAGCATCATGGTGCGCAGCGGCTGCCGGTGCTGCGATCTCCGCGACGCCGAGTACACCACCGACGCCCAGGAGGACGATCAACACCCTTGCGAAACCCGGTCGGCGCAGCGGGCGATCACCTCGCGCGACGCCCCCTCCTGTTCCGCGAAGTGCCCGCGCCGACGCGCTGGACGTCATCGCTGCGGTACCGAGGAAAACGGCTGCCGCGGTCAGCCAGAGCCCGGTGCTGGGAGAACTGGCGACAATGACCGCGGTGATGACGACGGGGCCGGCGACGAAGAGGAGCTCTTCGCACACCGCGTCGATGCTGAAGGCTTTCGTTCGCTGGTCACCGGCCGTCGTGAGCGACGCCCAGATCATTCTCATCGCCGCCCCCAGGGGCGGCGATGAGAGGCCGATCAACGCGCTGAGAACGAGGAACCAGATATCCGCAGTTCCCTCGGCTTCCGTGACGAGCGCGAGAGCGATGAACCCTGAGGCCTGGCCCGATGCCATGACGGTGAGGGCGATTCGTTGACCGAATCGATCGACGGCCCGGGCCCGCCAGGGGGCAGCGATGACGTTGGCGATTCCGAACACCGCTGTTGCGAAACCGGCTTGCGTGTACGAACCCGTACTGTCCTGGACGGCCAGGAGGAGGGCAAGACCGCCCATCGCGAGAGCGGACCGACCGATCAAGGCGGGGAGGAAGGCGCGAAGCGCGCCAGGAAGGAGAAGCACTGCGAGCACGAAGAAGCTCCGATGATGTGCAACCGGCGTCGTATGCGCGGTCGGCAGAATCTGACGGCTATCGAGGTCCGGAGAGCACAACAAACCGCACCCTCAGCGGATCAGAACCTGGGCGGGAGAGACCCAGGACCGTCAGATGAACATCACGATGAGCATCCGGAAATTTTAGCGGACTGCGGACCCTGCACCACATGCCGTCCGTCGACCGGAGGTCCCGGGAAGCCGTGGTGCACCACCTTTATGAGGGCCCGTACGCATACATCTCCACAGGCCCGCGCCGCCACAAGGACTGGACGTGCGATGTCCTCGTGATGGCGCGGGTCCCGGACCCCCGGGGCTGGGCCGGCGTCGTCCCGGCCAGCGAAGCGGGCCTGTTCTGGAGCTTCGCCGACCACTGATCCGTACGAGCGCAGCTCCTGAACAGGTGACTTGAGCGGATGCCCCCGCGCTGCCCCGTTCCGCTTCCTGTCCCGGCCGGGCGGGGGCCCGCCGACGTCCGCGCGGCGCGCGTGGCCGAGCTGCTAGAAGCCCGCGCGCGCCACGCGTCCGCTCTCGCCCGCCGCCCAGCAGCCGCCGTCCGGTGCGCAGTCGACGGTGTCGTACGACCCCGTGTCCACCGTGCGCCAGGTACGGCCGCCGTCCAGGGTGAGGTCCGTACCGGTCGGACCGACCGCGAGCGCGCCCGACCTGCTGTGCGGCAGCCAGGCGACGCCCGAGCGGTAGGCGGTCGGCGGGTTGGCGGACCGCTGCCAGCTGCGGCCCGCGTCGCCCGTCACCGCCGCGGCGTTCGGCGACGGCCGGCCGGCCTCGTAGTCGCCGCCGACGGCGATGCCGTGGTGACGGTCGCGGAAGGCCAGACCGAAGACGCCGCGCGCCGGGGCGCCGGCCGGGATCCCCGAATCGGACGCGGTCCAGGTCAGCCCGCGGTCGGCGGAGTGCAGCACCCGTGCGGTCGCAGCGCCCCCGGTCGCCAGCCAGACGTCCTTCGGGCCCGATGCGACCAGGCACTGACCACTGGCGGCGAACGCCCCTTCACCGGCCAGGGCGTCCGGCATTCCCGCGGCGGGCAGCACCCGCCAGCTGCGGCCACCGTCCGCGGTCGACAGGATGCGGTACTTCCCGTCGACGGGATCGCTCATCGCGAGTCCGTGCCGGCTGTCGAAGAAGGTGAGGCAATCGTAGAAGGCACGGGCGTCGGTGTTACGGAACGACTCCGTCCAGGTCCTGCCCCCGTCGTCCGTGCGGAAGACCCGGGACGCCTCGCCCTCCCCGACGGCCAGCACCACCGCGCGCCGGCCGTCGAATGCCTCGATGTCGCGGAGCTCCAGCGCCTCTTGAGCCGCACCGGGAGGTGATACGTCGCGCCAGTGGCGGCCGCCGTCGGAGGTGCGCAGCACGGTCCCCCCGGAGCCCGCGACCCAGGCGGTGCGACGACTGACGGCGGCGAGGCCGCGGAAGCGGGCGTCGGTCCCTGTTTCGGTGAGTGTCCAGACCGGCCGTTCCCCGGGCCGGTGCCGCTCCCCCGGTGTCACCGCGGCTGCCGGTGTGGCCAGTGTCGCGGTCACCGCCGCCACACAAAGCCCCCATGACATCAGTCGTCTCATCTTCCCCATGGCTCTCATGGCGCTGGAAGTTAGCCCACGAGTCGCGCTCCGTCCAGGGGGGCACCGGCGGGCAGCGGGCACACGATCGGTGCGGCGGCGTGCGGTGATGCACCTCACGCCCCTCCCCGGTGCACGGATGCGGGAGTTCCGTCGTCTCCCTCAGTGCCGGGAACCGTTCGTCCGGCCGCGAGAGGGAGCAGGTCTTGTCCACCGTTATCGAGCAGTCCGTGCAGGCCCGCATGGTCGCCTCCGCGCCGCGGATGGAGACCCTTCCTGCCACCCTGCACTACGACCGGAGGGATCCGTTCGCCGTGCGCATGACGTTCCCCGCGACGGCCACCCTGGAAGGCACCGATGTGTCCTGGGAGTTCGCCCGCGAACTGCTCTCGGCGGGGTTGCACAGAACCGCCGGTGTCGGCGACGTACGCATCAGGCCGTTCGGATACGACCGTACGGTCCTGGAGTTCCACGCCGCCGAGGGAATCGCGATGGTGCATGTCCGTACCGGGGAGCTGCGCCGCTTCCTCGAACGGGCGCAGGAACTGGTGCCGGTCGGCGACGAACACCGGTTCCTGGATCTCGACCGGAGCCTGACCGACCTGCTCGGCGGAGCCTGCTGACCGGACATGGGGCGGGCGGCGTTTTTTCGCGGTCGCATCGCGGCCGTACAGGGATGCGCGGGAGCGTGAGTGTTGCGGAACGGTCCGTGGGGCGGTCACCTGTGGAGTAAGGCCCAGGTCTTGCAGCCGCCGGACGGGGTCAGCGCGGGCGTCAGTCCCCAGTCCCCGCCATGCGAATCGACCGCGGCCGCCAGCAGCCACATGCTCTCGCTGCGGCGCTCACGGCATTCCTCGGACTTCGCGGCCGAGGAATGGGACGGGTGCTGGTCATAAAGGATGATGCGCAACGCGTCGAACTGCCAGTGGACCCGCAGCAGCATTTCCCGGTCCGGGGTGAACCGGTAGGCGGACGCGACGAGTTCGGAGGCGGCAAGGACAGCCGGTTCACGGAGTTCCGCGAGGCCGTGCCGGGCGATGAGTTCCCCCACGGCACTACGTGCGAGACCGGCGCAGAAGGCGCCGCCCGGGAGCGCGAACGAATAACTGAGATTGTCCGCCACCGGCGGGTGGGGTCCGGATTTCGCGAAAGCCGGCAGACAACGCAGTGCGCCCTTCATCAAGATGCTCACATTTCCGGTAATTGTGTTAGCGATCACGCATAGGCGCAGTCGCCCCACGTGAGACGTGCGCTACCGACGGTAGCGCACACTGGAGCACAGTGCTACTACTTGTACGGTTCCGGTCATTTCACTCAATCTCCACCCTTGGAAGGGAATTTCAACTACGGCTGCCCGGACACCGGCCTGGTCGATCTGCTCGCCGAGATGGCCCAGGAGCGGGCCAGTGGCTGGCGGGAGAAGCATCGCGGACTGCTGCTTCCCGGGCTCCTCGACATCGCCGAACTGGAGCACCACACAGTGGAGTTGACAACCTCGACGACCACGCACATCCCCGGTCTGCTGCAGACCGGGGAGCACGTCCCGGAAAATCCAGACAGAAGATGTCCGGTATCGCGGCTAGCTTCGGGCGCATGGATCGGAAAGCGAACCGGAGCATCGTCATCACCGGGGCACGCGCGAACAATCTGCGCGAGGTCTCCCTCAGCGTCCCCAAGGAGCGGATCACCGTCTTCACCGGAGTCTCCGGGTCGGGCAAGTCGTCGATCGTCTTCGACACCATCGCCGTGGAATCGCAGCGGCAGCTGAACGAGACCTTCACCTGGTTCATCCGGAACCGGCTTCCGAAGTACGAGCGGCCCCATGCCGACTCCATCGACGACCTCTCGGTGGCGATCGTCGTGGATCAGAAGCCGCTCGGCGGCAACGCCCGTTCCACCGTCGGCACGATGACCGACATCTGGTCGGTGATCCGGGTGCTGTTCTCACGGTACGGGACGCCGAGCGCGGGCCCGGCGACGGCGTACTCCTTCAACGACCCCAGCGGAATGTGCCCGGAGTGCGACGGTGTGGGGCGCACCGTCCGTCTCGACATCGACCGGGCGATCGACGTCACGAAGTCGCTCAACGAGGGCGCGTTGCTGCTGCCGGGCCTGTCGGTGGGCAGCTGGGAGTGGCAGCTCTACGCCGGATCGGGACGCTTCGACAACGACAGGCCGCTCGCGGAGTTCACCGAGGAGGAGCTCCGCCTTCTCCTGTACGGAGGGGGCTTCACGGTACGGCTGCGGCTGAAGTCGTCCTCGGCCGACATGCGGTTCGAGGGGATCGTCGAACGGTTCACCCGGCTCTACCTGAAGCGGGACACCGAGGCGCTCTCCGAGCGGCGGCGCGAGGCGGCCCGACGGTTCACGACCGAGTCGGTGTGCGCGTCCTGCGACGGTGCTCGGCTGAACGCGGCCGCGCTCGCCACCCGCATCGACGGCCTCTCCGTGGCCGACTACGGGCGGATGGAGGTGGCCGACCTGGTGGATGTCCTGGCCGGGATCGACGATCCGGTGGCCGGTCCGATCGCCTCGGCCGCCCGCGCACGACTGGAGCGGCTGGTGGGGATCGGTCTCGGCTATCTCAGCCTGGACCGGGAGACCACCACGCTGTCGGGCGGCGAGGGGCAGCGGCTCAAGATGGTCCGGCACCTGGGCAGTTCACTGACCGGTCTGACGTTCATCTTCGACGAGCCGAGCGTGGGTCTGCATCCGCGCGACGTCAGCAGGCTGAATGATCTCCTGGTACGGCTGCGCGACCGGGGCAACACCGTCGTCGTCGTCGAGCACGACCCGGACGTGATGGCCGTCGCGGACCACATCGTCGACATGGGCCCGAGGGCCGGCGCGGACGGTGGACACGTCGTCTTCGAGGGCCCGGTGGACCGGTTGCGCCGGGCGGACACCCTCACCGGCCGGTGTCTGCGCCGCCGGACGCCGCTCAAGGAGACCGTCCGCTCCCCCACCGGGCGACTGCCGGTGACCGGCGCCGCACTGCACAACCTCAAGGACGTGGACGTGGCGTTTCCCGAGGGTGTGCTGACGGTGGTGACGGGGGTGGCCGGATCCGGCAAGTCCACACTCGTCTCCCGGGTGTTCACTGCGGCGTACCCGGAGGCGGTGGTCATCGACCAGGGGGCGATCACCGCGTCGTCCCGCTCCACCCCCGCCTCGTACATCGGCGCGCTGGACTCCATCCGCAAGGCCTTCGCCCGGGAGAACAACGTCGAGCCGGGCCTGTTCAGCTTCAACTCGTCGGGGGCGTGCGGGCACTGCCAGGGGCGCGGTGTCATCCACACGGATCTCGCGTTCATGGATCCGGTGACCACCACCTGTCAGGAGTGCGAGGGCCGGCGCTTCCACGACGACGTACTGAAGCACCGGGTCGGCGGTGCGTCCATCGTCGACGTCCTGGAGATGACGGCCGCCCGGGCGGCCGGACTCTTCGACGACCGGGCACTGCTGCGGAAGCTGCACACGCTCGACGAGGTCGGTCTGACGTATCTGACGCTCGGGCAACCGCTCAGCACCCTTTCCGGCGGTGAGCGCCAGCGCATCAAGCTCGCCACCCAGCTGCACCGGACGGGAAGTGTGTACGTGCTGGATGAACCGACGACCGGACTGCACATGGCGGACACCGGCACACTCGTCGATCTGCTGGACCGGCTGGTGGACGCGGGCAACAGCGTGATCTGCGTGGAGCACAACCTCGATGTGCTCAAGCGCGCCGACTGGGTGATCGACCTGGGCCCCGAGGGCGGCAGAAACGGCGGCGAACTGGTCTTCGAGGGGACACCGGCGGCACTGCTCGGTCATCGCACCTCGTTCACGGCCGAGTACCTGCGCCGCGATCTGGGCCTGGAGAGCCGCCCCGGCGACGGGTCATGACGGCGCCCTCGACTCCGTACCGGTGGATCCGGGAGGGGGGACGAACACCCGTCAGCCGGCCGGACCGGCGCCGCCAAACCCTCTCCACCTGCGCACATAACGTTACGTAGTCGGGCATCGAGGAGGCCGGATTGGCGGTGGGCTTACCGCCGCTTTAACCTACGGTCTCGTAACCTACGTACCCGTAGGTAATTCTCCCGTCCCCAGGAGTCCCCCGTGACGATCACCGCTCCCCACCTCGGCAGTCCGAAGGCGTGGACCGACGCCCAGCTGCTGTACGCCCTGGAAGAGGTGGTGGAGAAGGAGCTCAACCGCCATCTCAAGGCCGCGAAGGACTGGATGCCCCACGAGTACGTGCCGTTCTCCGACGGGCGGAACTTCCCGGGCGTCTTCGAGGACGGCGAGGCCTGGCAGGCCGACCAGTCCAAGGTCACCGACATCGGCAAGATCGCGCTGGTCGTGAATCTGCTGACGGAGGACAACCTCCCCAGCTACCACCACGAGATCGCCTCCCTCTTCGGCCGTGACGGCGCCTGGGGCACCTGGGTGCACCGCTGGACCGCCGAGGAGGGCCGGCACGGCATCGTGATGCGCGACTACCTGCTCACCTCGCGCGCCGTCGACCCGGACAAGCTGGAGCAGTTCCGGATGGCGCACATGGCGGAGGGCTTCGAGTCCGACAACCGTCACTCCATGCTGCACTCCGTGGCGTACGTCGCCTTCCAGGAGCTGGCCACCCGCGTCTCGCACCGCAACACCGGCCACCAGTCGGGCGACCCGGTCTGCGACCGCATGCTGGCGCGCATCGCGACCGACGAGAACCTGCACATGGTCTTCTACCGCAATCTCCTCGCCGCGGCCTTCGAGCTGGCCCCGGACCTGACGATGCAGGCCGTGCGCGATGTCGTCGTCAACTTCCGGATGCCCGGTCACGGCATGCCGGGCTTCGAGCGGGCCGCCGCGCAGATGGCGATCGGCGAGATCTACAACATGCGCATCCACCACGACGACGTGATCCAGCCCGTGCTGCGCTACCTGAAGGTCCTCGGCATCGACGGCCTCGGCCCCGACGGGCTGAAGGCTCAGGAGGAGCTGGGCCTGTACATGGGCGGCCTGGACAACGAGGCGTCGAAGTTCGACGAGAAGCTCGCCGCCCGCAAGGCGCGGATGGCGGCGCGCGCCCAGGCCTGACGTCCGCCCGGCCGTCGTCGGCCGCCGGACGGGCCACTGCTCCGCAGACCTGCCCGGCGGCCGTGAGACTGTACGGCGCCGCCCCGGGGCCTGTCCGGCGGCCGGGGCCGGGCGCCACGCCCCGCTCTCGGCCCGCCCCGGGTCACATCGTCGCGTGCAGGTCCTGCGCGTAGTGCTCGATCGCCCTTCGGTACTGCCGTACCTGCGGGTCCTCGCTGGTCGTGGCGAGCAGCCTCAGCAACAACTGCGTGGACTCATGGTGTTCGCCGGTGTTGAAGAGGGCCATGGCCAAAAACGTCCGCATCGCGCCGTCGTCGGGAAACCGCTCGACGCCGCCGCGCAGGACCTCGACGGCTCTCTCGTACTGTCCGAGGACCCGATGGGTGCTCCCGAGCCCGAGCAGGGCACCGCGACGGTCCTCCTCCGACAGCCCGGTCCCGCCGAGGCAGCGCTCGTAGAACGGCACGGCCTCGGCTTCCAGACCGAGCACATCATGGGCCCAGGCGGTCTGGTAGGCCACTTCCGCGTCCGCGGGGAAGGCTTCGCAGAGGGCGAGCAGTTGCTGTCGGGCCTCCTCCGGGCGGCCATCGGTGCGCAGCCGCACGGCCGTCGCGAGCAGGGCGTCTCTGTCGTCATCGTTCATGCGGACATAATCCCGGGTCAGCTGGGTCCGTCCAGCTGTGGGACCGCCCTGCGCACATCGGTGTGCGCCCGTCTTCCGGGCGGGCCGAAGCGCATCGCACGGACAAGGTGTGTTCAGGCCCGCGCACGATCGGTTCTGCGCAGCCGCTCCCGCTCCTTCTCCGAGAGCCCGCCCCACACTCCGAACCGCTCGTCGTTGGCGAGGGCGTACTCCAGGCAGGCTTCGCGTCCCTCACAGGCATTGCAGAGCTGCTTGGCCTCACGGGTGGAGCTGCCGGGGGCAGGAAAGAAGAACTCGGGCCCCGCCTGTGCGCACAGCGCCGTCTCCTGCCAGGCGAGCGCGGGGTCGGCCGCGGTGTTGATCAGCATGGCACCCACAGTGCCCGGTCGCGATAAACGACTGATCAACGCGCCATCAATGCGGTGCGCAATGCGGCGCGCCGATGGCTTCCGGTCAGCCCTGCGGCGGCTGTGTCCCCCGCAGCTGTGTGCCGGGCGGCTGCGCACTTTTGATCAGGGCGAATTCCGCGCCGTCCGGATCGGCGACATCGGCGAATGTGCCGACGCCTGCCATCTCCATCGGCTCCAGCGTCAGTCTGCCGCCCAGCCGCTGCACCTCGGCGACGGCCGCGTCGCAGTCGTCGACCTCGAAGTAGGGCAGCCAGTGCGGTCCGGCGACCGCTCTGGCCGCAACGGCGTCGAGCGGAACCAGACCGCCGAAGCCCGCCTCCTCACCGCCGCCCCGAGGCCGGATCACCGTGTAGGAACCGCCGCCTCCCGGGAACGGTGTCCGCTCGGTCTCCCAGCCGAACACGGCGCCGTAGAACGCGGCGGCCGCGGGCACGTCCGGGGTGTACAGCTCGGCCCAGCACAGGGAGCCCGCGACGCCCACAACGCCGAGGCCCAAAACCTCCTTCGGCTGCCAGAGCCCGAAGAACGCCCCCGCCCGGTCCTTGAAACCCGCCATCGTGCCGAAGTCCAGGATGTCCGTCGGGGCGAACCGGACACTGCCGCCGGCCTGCTCCACGGCCTTCGCCGTGACGTGGGCGTCCGGCGACCGGAAGCACACCGACCAGGACGGCTTCGCGTGTTCTGCGGTGACCGCCGTCACGCCCCCGACCGTCTTCCCGCCCAGCGTGAACAGCCCGTAACCGCCGGTCTCCGGGCCGCCGGGCCGGTACTCCCAGCCGAAGAGGCCGCTGTAGAACGCGATGGCCCCGTCGAGGCCGGGCGTGCCCAGGTCGATCCAGTTGGGCTCTCCGGTGACACCACGGGTGGTGAGCATGTCGAACTCCTTCGACGGGGCCCGTTCTCTCGGTGCAGGCACGCCATTCCTGACGCTCCGAGTCTCGCACCGGGCGCCGACAACCGCAGCCCGCGCCCGACGGGCGGGTGGCCCCCCTGTACGCCGTACGGGAAAGACGTCCGCGGCGTCTCAGCCCTTCACCTCAACGCCGGCAACACCGCCTCCGCCACCCGGTGGGTCGCGGTTCGGCGGCCGGTCATGGCACTGCTCCCCTCGGCTTCGTCGGTGCTGACCTGCAGCCCCTGCCACGGACGCACACCGACCGACAACTCACCTCCCCTGACATGGGATTGAGTGTGGACGGAGTGATTCGGAGCCGCACCTTACCGCTTCTGAGCTCCCGTAATGTGGCAATCACATGGCCCGCCATCCCCCTCACGAGCGGAGAGTGACCCGATATGACCGAGGCCGCGACGGCGCGTGCTCCCGACGGAGCGCAGGCGGTACGGCGCGCCCTGGACGTCCTGCACTGCTTCCATGACAACGGCGCCGATCTCAGCGCCTCCGACCTCGCCCGCCGCCTCGGTTTGTCGGTCTCCACCGCACACCGGCTGGCCCGCACGCTGTTCGGCGCGGGCTTCCTCGAACAGGACGCCCGCACGTCCCGCTACCGGCTCGGCCCCGCAGTGACCGAGCTGGGCCGGCTCTCGTACCACCAGCGCGGTCTGCATCTGGCCGCCCCGGAACTGACCGACCTCGCCGAGCGCACGGGCGCCACCGCCGACCTGGCGCTGCGCAGCGGCTCCCACGCGGTGATCGTCGCCGGTGGTTCGGTCGCTCCGAAGGTGGCGCTGCGCAGGCCGCTGCACTCCACCGCGCTCGGCAAGGTGCTGCTGGCCTGGGCCCGGCCCGGCGAGGGCGGGCCCTCCTCGCTGCCTCCACTACCCGCGTTCACCGACCGTACGATCGTCGAACCGGCCGCGCTGGAGGCCGAATTGGCGAAGGTACGGTCCGCCGGGCACGCGCTCAACGACGGTGAGTCGGCCTACGGGGTACGGACCCTGGCCGTCCCGGTACTGGATGGCGGCGGGCATGCCCGCTTCGCTCTGGCGGTCCGGGCCACACCGTCCGTGATCACGGCAGCGCGCACCCAGTGGTTCCTCTCGCAGGCCCGCTCCTGCGCGCGGGCCCTGGAGGTCCTGCTGCTCTCCCCGGCGGAACGCCGACCGTCGGCGAGCTGAGCCGGAGGGACTGTCCGCGCCGCGTGGCACGATAGGAATCGCTCGGGCAGGTGCCGGGCGGGAGGACAGCCCGGCTGCGTGGACAGAGGGACGTACATGACAGAGGCCGGACCGACGGAGGTCCGGGCGCCCACGGGAAGGGCGGCCCGGGAGCTGCTGGCGCAGGCCGAGCAGCTGCTGGACACGGCGCGCGCGGTGGTGGCCGATCACGCCCGGGCCGTCGATGCGGTGCACGCCGCGCTGTCGCCGCTGCTCGACTCCCTCATCCGCCACGAGCTGTCGGGCATCCCGGTCTCCAGACTCAAGGACGTCACCGAGGGCCGACTGCGGCTGGGCGCGGTCGAACAGGCCGGCTTCACGACCGTGGGCCAGGTCCATGAAGCGAACCGCTACGAGCTCCGCCAGATCCCCGGCGTCGGCGCGCAGACGGCCGACCAGGCACTGGCCGCGGCCGGGCAGATCGCCCACGCGGTACGGGACACGGTCACGGTCCGGATAGACGTGGACGCCCCGGACGACTCCACCACCGCACTCGTCACCGCCCTGCACCGGCTGGTCGAGGCCGGCCCCGACGTCCGCCGGGCCGTGGACGCGGCGGGCCGGCTCGTCGGACAGCTCGGTCCCCTCGTGGCCTCCGCGGGACCCGCGCGGGGACGGCTGCGCATGCTGTTCACCCGGCGCCCGGGCCGCACCCAGGCGCTGGAGGCCGTCGCCTCGGTGCGGACCGCCGTCGCCGAGGCGACCGCACGTGAGCTTCCCCTGCTGTTCGGGCAGGTGTCGGTCGATCTGCTGCGGGCCCCGGAGTCGGACCTTGCGGCGTGGGTCGACTTCGAGCTGCGGTCCGCCGAGTACTACAGCCTGCTGGCCGAGATGT
Source organism: Streptomyces sp. NPDC015032 (assembly GCF_043080425.1). Taxonomy (NCBI): domain Bacteria; kingdom Bacillati; phylum Actinomycetota; class Actinomycetes; order Kitasatosporales; family Streptomycetaceae; genus Streptomyces; species Streptomyces sp. NPDC015032. The sequence continues at coordinate 160,959 of NZ_JBIBVN010000007.1, forward strand.
CGGGCACCGGCCCCGACCGGGACGCGGCGGAGGGGTTCCTGCCCTCCAAAATCGCGGACCGGGTGCGCGATCTGCGGCTGGACGACGCCCATCTGCGAGTCTCCCTGCGCGGCTACCAGTCGTTCGGCGCACGGTTCGCGCTCGCGCAGAAGCGGGTGATCCTCGGTGACGAGATGGGGCTGGGCAAGACCGTCCAGGCCATCGCCGCGCTCGCGCACCTCTCGGCACGGGGTGAGACACACTTCCTGGTGGTCTGCCCGGCGAGTGTGCTGATCAACTGGGCGCGCGAGGTCCGGGCCCGCTCCACCCTGCGCGCGCTGCCGGTGCACGGCCCGGAGCGGCAGGGCGCCTTCGCCGAGTGGCGCGAGAGCGGCGGGGTCGCACTCACCACGTTCGACGCCCTGCACACCCTGCCGGCCGCCCGGGACTGCAACATGAGGCCCGGCATGCTGGTGGTCGACGAGGCCCACTACGTCAAGAACCCCGAGACCCGCCGCTCCCGGGCCGTGTCCGGCTGGACACAACGCACCGAGCGCGTGCTGTTCCTGACCGGTACGCCGATGGAGAACCGGGTCGAGGAGTTCCGCAGCCTCGTCCGCCATCTCCAGCCGGAACTGGCCCCGTCGATCCATATCACCCACGGGGCGGCCGGATCGCACGCGTTCCGCAGGGCCGTCTCCCCGGCCTACCTGCGGCGCAACCAGGAGGATGTGCTGACCGAACTCCCGGCGCTGGTGCAGGCCGACGAGTGGGAGGAGTTCAGCGCGGAGGATCTCGACGCCTACCGTGAGGCGGTGGGCGCCGGGCAGTTCATGCGGATGCGCCGGGCCGCGTACGACCGGCCCGCGACGTCCGCGAAGCTCAATCGGCTGCGCGAGCTGGTCGCCGAGGCCGCGGACAACGGGCTCAAGGTCGTCGTGTTCTCGTACTTCCGCGAGGTGCTCCGCACCGTCGAACAGGCTCTGGGCACAGGCGTGTTCGGCCCGCTCTCCGGAAGTCTCCCGGCCGCCCGCCGCCAGGAGATGATCGATGGGTTCGGTGCCGTCGACGGACATGCCGTCCTGCTGAGCCAGATCCAGGCGGGCGGTGTCGGGCTGAACATGCAGGCCGCTTCGGTCGTCATCCTCTGCGAGCCGCAGATCAAGCCGACGATGGAACATCAGGCGGTGGCCCGCGCCCATCGGATGGGGCAGATACGCACGGTCCGGGTGCACCGGCTCCTCGCGGCCGACAGCGTCGACGAACGGATGCTGAACATCCTGGCCCGCAAGGAGCGGCTGTTCGACCTGTACGCACGGCGCAGCGACGTCGCCGAGACGACGCCGGACGCGGTGGATGTGTCGGACGGGGCACTCGCCCGACGCATCGTCGAGGAGGAACAGCTGCGCCTCGCCACCGGAGCGGCCGGGGCCGCCGGGGCAGTCGGAGCGGCGCCGGAGACCTGACCGGCTCAGGATCCGTGCGCCACCGGGTCGTGGGCCGCCATGTCCTTCGCCGTACCGCCGGGAGCGCTGTCGCCCGACGCCGTCCCGCCGGAAGCCGTTCCACCCGAAGGCGCCCCTCCCCGCGTGGTCTTGTCCGGCGTGGGCTTGTCCGGCGTGGTCTTCTTCGGCGCGGGCTTGTCCGGCGTGGTCTTCTTCGGCGTGGTCTTGTCCGGCGCGGGCTTGTTCGGCGCCGGCTTGTCGTGCGTCGCCTTGGCGTTCGGGTCGTAGCCGGGCACGGTGCCGTCGGCCTTGGCGACCAGCAGCAGCCCGGCCATGCCCATGTCGGAGTGGCTCTGCACATGGCAGTGGTACATCCAGGCACCCGCTCCCACGTGTTCGCCCGCGATGACCTGGAAGCCGAAGGAGTCCGCGGGACCGACGGTCTTCGTGTCGACGACGCGGCTCGGATCGTCCGGGCCGGTGAGCAGGCCGGTCCGGTTGTCCGCCCAGCGATGACCGTGGATGTGGAACGTGTGGAAGTAGTCGCCGTGCGTGATCATGACCACTTCGAGCCGGTCCCCCACCGTGGCATGGAAGTCGGGGGCCTTGTGAGCCGCCTTGTTGTTGATCGTCATATCGTTGAAGACGATCGTGATCGTCTTGTCCGGCAGGATGTCGCCCCTGCGACGGACGATCAACGGACCGTAGAGGCCCTTCCGGATTCCGCCGGTGCCATGGTCCGTACCCACGACGTGGTCGTGGTAGTGCCAGTAGCCCGCACTGCCCGGCTGCCAGGTGCCGTCCTGGCGACGGCCCGCCGTATGGGTACGCCATGTGTAGGTGCGGGTGCCGCCCGGCTCGACGATGCTCTTGTTCAACCGGGTGCCGTCGCTCGCGATGTCGTAGTCGACGCCGTGGGGATGCAGGCCGGCCGGCACATCCATCGCGTTCTCGAACTCGATGTGCAGGGTGTCGCCCTCGTTGATCTCGATGAGGGGACCCGGGATCGACGCCTTGCCCTTCTCCAGGCCGTATCCCATCTGACCGTCGGCCAGTTTCTCCGCGTACAGCCTGAGATGGCGGACGACGCCTCCCGCCGGCGCGGTCCTCGGCGGCGGTTCCGCCGAACGGGCCTCGATCGTACCGAGAGACAACGATGTCAGGCCGGTCGCGGCCGCCACCCCGCCGCCCACCAGGAAACGCCGGTTGAAGCTCCTTCTGTCCATGACGAACTCCCCACTGCACTAAGGAAATTACCGAGTTTTGCGAACATGCCCGGATCGCGGGGTCCCCCCGGATCACGGGAACTGCCAGGTCGCGGAGACTGCGGGACTACGGAGATACGGAGGTTACGGCGATCGCGGCGGCTTCAGAGGCTGCCGGGGTTGGCGAGGCGCGGGTGCCGCCCGGACGGCCCACACCGTAGCCGGGGGATCAACGTTTATCCACAGCCAGGACAAAGTTCGTGCCATTGCTGCCATAGCTATTGGCGAGTCGCGAAAAGAGGTCTAGCTTCATCCGCTGTTGCAGCGACCAAAGAGGGGTGGGTGACCACATGCAGCGCACACCACATCACAGGTCCAGATCGCGACGTGGACTGGCGGCGGTCCTGGCGGCCGGCGCACTGACCGCTTCCCTGCTCGGCGGCAACGCCGCCAGTGCCAGGCCCTATCCGGAACCGGGGCCGCACCGTGCGGCGACAACGTTGTCCCTGCCGTCGCCGCCCGGCGGCGCCAACGTGAAGGTGCTGGTGTTCCATGCCTCCGCCACCGAGGAGTCCCCGACCGTCGACGCCGGGATCGCGGCCATCGAGAGGATCGGGCTCACCGGACCTGAGTCCGGCCGGTTCAGGACCGTCGCCACCGACGACCCGGCCGTCTTCACCAACGGCAAGCAGCTCGGCTCGTACAACGCCGTCGTCTTCCTTACCGGTGGCGGCGATGTGCTCGACCCTGAGCAGGAGGCCGGCCTGGAGGCGTACATGGAGGCGGGCGGCGGCTTCCTCGGCATCCATGACGCGGCCCGCACCGAGCCGTACTCGGACTGGTTCACCGGTCTGGTCGGGGCCCGTCCGGCGGTCGGCAGCCCAACCGGCGTACAACGTGCGACGGTCGAGATCGGGGACCGCCGGCATCCGGCGACCAGGAACCTGCCACTGGAGTGGAAGCGTCCCGACAGGTGGCTGAACTGGACGAAGAATCCGTCCGGCGATGTGCACACCGTGGCCCGCGTACGGGAGCTCACGTACAAGCCGGGCGCGAGTGCCAACGGCTGGGACCATCCGGTCTCCTGGTGCCGCGACTACGACGGTGGCAGGTCCTTCTACACGGCGATGGGCGGTACGGTCGACAGCTTCGCGGAGACCGACTTCCGCGACCATCTTCGCGGCGCGCTGAACTGGACGACGCGGATCTCGCAGGCCGACTGCAGGGCGACGATCACCTCCAACTACCGGGCGGAGCGCGTCACCCGGCCCAATCAGCCGGGCCGGAACGACCAGATCGGCGAGCCGCACGGACTGGTCGTCGCCCCGGACGGACGGGTGCTGTACATCGGTCGCGGCGGCGCCGACAGCAGCAAACCGGTCGTCACCGACTGGAACGACCCGGACATCGGCAAGGGCCTGGGAGAGATCCATGTCTACGACCCGGCGACGAAGAAGGTCACCCTCGCCGGCGCGCTGACGGTCTTCGGCAACAAGGGCGGTGGCGACGAGCTGGTCAAGGTCGAGGAGGGGCTGCTCGGGATCGAGCTGGACCCGGACTTCGAGAAGAACGGCTGGGTGTATCTGCACTACACACCGCACGCGAAGATCGACCGTGACAAGCAGATGGCGGTACGTCAGGTCTCCCGCTTCACCCTCGACCCGGCCACCGACAAGCTCGATCTGTCCTCCGAGAAGGTGCTGTTGCACTGGCCGGTGCAGATCCACAGCTGCTGCCACGCCGGTGGTGGGATGGCCTGGGACTCCAAGGGCAATCTGTACATCGCCACCGGTGACAACAACTCCTCCGGATTCAGCGACGGCTACTCCGGCAACAACCCGGCGCCGAACTACAAGGGCGTCTCGTTCGCCGATGCCCGGCGCACCGCGGGCAACACCAACAACCTCAACGGCAAGATCCTGCGCATCCACCCCGAGGACGACGGCACGTACACACTGCCCGAGGGCAATCTCTTCACCGGCAAGGAGCCGGACGAGGGAGGCGGCAGGACGCGCGGCGAGATCTACGTGATGGGCGTGCGCAACCCCGCCCGGATCTCCGTCGACAAGGCGACCGACACGCTGTACGCGGGCTGGGTCGGCCCCGACGCGGGCTCGCCCTCCACCACCTGGGGTCCGGCCAAGTACGACACCTTCGCCGCGATCACCGAGGCGGGCAACCACGGCTGGCCGTACTGCATGGGCAACAAGCAGCCCTACCGGGACCGCAATCTGCCCGATCCGGCCAAGCCGCTCGGCTGGTACGACTGCGACCACCCCAGGAACGAGTCGCCGAACAACGACGGCCTGGTGAACGTGCCGCCCATCACCTCCAACACCATCTGGTACTCCCCGCAGGGCGGTGGCGTGGACTACCCGCGGGACGCGAACGGCATCCCGAGCTACCGGGCGGAGGAGCAGAAGCAGCTGCTGCCGTGGCTGAAGGGCGGCGGTCAGGCCACGATGAACGGCCCGGTCTACCGGTACGACGCAGCGAGCACCAGTGCCGACAAGTGGCCCTCCTACTGGGACGGCAAGTGGTTCGTCGGTGACTTCTACGACGACACCCAGCCGCGGCACGCCGTGCTCACCGACCCGAAGACGGCCGGCAAGGGCGGCCTGCCCACGCACGCCGAGTCCCTGAAGAAGATCATCCCGGTCGGCGCGGACGGCATCCGCAACCTGATGGACTGGAAGTTCGCCCCGGACGGTTCGCTGTATGTCCTGGACTACGGGCGCGGCTTCTTCACCTCCGACTCCAAGTCCGCGCTGTGGCGTGTGACGTACAAGGGCGGCGGCCCGACCCCGGCCGCCGAGGACCTGGCCAGGAAGGCGGCAGCGCGGTGAGACACCGTTCGATCTTCTCGCGGCAGCGGTACCGGCCCGTCCGGTTGTGGCTCGCGCTGCTGGGTTCGTTCCTGATGGTGCTGGGGCTGACCTCGACGGCGGCGTACGGCCGCACGGCGGGCTCCGCCGCCGCGGCGGCCGACCAGGTCCTCACCTGGACGGCGGGCGACCCCATCGACCGCTATCTGTCCGCCCCGAAGACCGCGGTGGCCGGCAAGGCGACCATTGTCTTCGAGAACAGCGCGGCGACCGGCAACACCACGGGGATGCCGCACACCCTCACCTTCAGCGTCTCGGACCCTGAGTTCAACAACGACGTCACACTGAACATCCTCGCCAACCCCGCCGACGACCAGGGCGGCAGGCACACCGCCGAAGTCACGCTCTCCCCCGGCCGGTACTTCTACCACTGCACCATGCCGGGGCACGAGGCGATGCAGGGCATCCTCACCGTGACGGACGGCGGCGGTACGGACACCACCGCGCCCGGGACCTCGGCGAAGGTGGACGGCGACAAGAATGCCGACGGCGCCTACATCGGCCAGGCGACGGTCACCGTCTCGGCGACCGACGACGGCTCGGGTGTGGACACCGTCGAGTACGCGATCGGGGCGGACGGCGCCTGGCAGCCGTACACCACTCCGATCGTGGTGAACGAGGTCGGGACGCACACCATCCGGTACCGCGCCACCGACAGGGCGGGCAACACGGCCGCCGAGAAGTCCGTCGACTTCGCGGTCGCGGCCCCGCCGACGGACGACACGACACCGCCGGAGACCTCGGCGACCGTCTCCGGCGAGAAGGACGACCAGGGACGGTACCTGGGGATGGCAACGGTCACCGTGACCGCCTCCGACACCGGGTCCGGCGTCAACACCATCGAGTACGCGATCGGGGCGGACGGCGCCTGGCAGCCGTACACCGCACCGGTGATGGTGCACGAGACCGGCACGCACCAGGTCCGCTACCGGGCCACCGACAGAGCGGGCAACGCGGCCGCGGAGAAGGCGGTCGACTTCACCGTCGTCGCGCCGCCGACGCAGGACAGGACGCCGCCGGAGACCTCGGCCGCGGTCGCGGGCGACAAGAACTCCGACAACGCCTACATCACCAGCGCCGAGGTGACCATCACCGCGACCGACACCGAGTCGGGCGTGGACAGGATCGAGTACTCGCTCGACGGCGGTCCGTACCTCGCGTACACCACCACCGTCATCGTCGACCGTGTCGGTTATCACACCGTCGCCCACCGGGCGACGGACAAGGCGGGCAACACCTCGACGGCGAAGCAGGTGTCGTTCACCGTCGCCGAGAGCGGCGGCGTACCGGCGCCGAACTGCCCGGAGTTCGACGAACGGCTCACCGTCATCGTCGGCACGGTGGACACCGGGGTTCCCAACCGGATGACCGGTAATCGCTGCACGATCAACGAGCTGATCGAGGACGAGAAGGACTGGTCGTCGCACGCCCTGTTCCTCAAGCACGTCGACACCGTCCTGGACAAGCTGCTCACGGCCGGTGTGATCGACGCCCGCGAGCACAAGAGGATCTACCGGGCGGCCAAGGAGTCCGGGATCGGCAGGCCGGGCCAGGACGAGGGCTACAAGAAGCTCTTCGACGGCACGGCGGCGTCCTTCGCCAAGTGGCAGCAGGTGGGTGGCGGCAGGTTCGGACTCAATGCCGACGGCACGATCACCAGCTCCACCACGGTGGACGGCATGGGCATGCTCTGGTTCCCGGGCCGGCAGTACGGCGACTTCTCGCTGAAGCTCCAGTGGCGCGACGACGCCCCCGGCACCGGCAATGCCAACAGCGGTGTGTTCGTGCGCTTCCCGAACGTCCACGACAACCCCGAGGAGTCACGACCGGAGTGGGTCGCCATCAAGTACGGGCACGAGGTGCAGATCCTCGACCGCCCGGACGGCGACATGTACAAGACCGGCTCCGTCTACGGATTCGACCGGATCGGTCTGGCCGGTGCCGGGGTCACCCCCAAGGGCACCTGGAACGACTACGAGATCCGGGTGGTGGACCAGCACTACTCGGTCTACCGCAACGGTGTCCTGCTGAACGAGTTCGACAACACCGGCGGCCAGGTCTTCGAGCCGCCGCGGGGCGACGACCCGGGCACCGACGGCCGGCGGTACGCCTCCGGCTACATCGGGCTCCAGGTCCACAGCACCACGGACGTGGTCTCGTACCGCGACATCCGGATCAGGGAGCTGTAGCCCGGACCGGCGTCAGGTGGCCGGGGCCGCATGCCGGGGCATGCGGCCCCGGCATGCGGCGACATCCAGGGTCACCCCGCGTCGCTCCGACCGCACGATCGTGAAGACCTTCTTCTCATGCGTCGCCGCCCTCGACGCGCCGGGCGCGGCTGGGCTGGACCCGTCTGGGTTCGCCCGGCATCTTCGGGTACTCCGGCGGGTACGGCAGGTCGCCGAGACCGTGCTCCCGCTCGTCCCGGTCGGCCAGTTCGAGCAGCCCGTCGAGCCGGAAGGCGTGCTCGTCCATGTCCGCGTGCACGTCGCCGGCCTCGGCGTAGCGCTTCGGCATCGTCCTGATGTCGAAGTCGCGCGGTTCGGCGTCGTCGATCTCCTCCCAGCGCAGCGGGGCCGAGACCGGGGCATGCGGGAAGGGACGTACGGAGTAGGCGGAGGCGATCGTGCGGTCGCGGGCGGTCTGGTTGTAGTCGACGAAGATCCGCGCGCCGCGCTCCTCCTTCCACCACGCGGTGGTCACCCGGTCCGGCATCCGGCGTTCCAGTTCGCGCCCGGTGGCGATGGCGGCGCGGCGGACCGCGGTGAAGGTCCACCGCGGCTCGATCGGGACGAAGATGTGGATGCCCCGGCCGCCGGAGGTCTTGGGCCAGCCGCGCAGGCCGTGGTCGTCGAGGACGGACCTCAGCTCGTGGGCGGCCCGCACAGCGTCGGCGTAGTCCGTTCCCGGCTGGGGGTCGAGGTCGATGCGCAGTTCGTCCGGGTGGTCGGTGTCGGCGGCGCGGACCGGCCAGGGGTGGAAGGTGAGCGTGCCGAGGTTGGCCGCCCAGATGACGGCGGCAAGCTCGGTGGGGCAAATCTCGTCGGCAGAACGGCCGCTGGGGAAGTCGATCCGGGCGGTGGGGATCCAGTCGGGAAGGTTCTTCGGGGCCCGTTTCTGGTAGAAGAACTCTCCGTCGACACCGTCCACGAAGCGTTGGAGGGTGGTCGGCCGATCGCGCAGGGCGCGTGTGATGCCGGGACCCACCGCCAGAAAGTACTCGGCCACGTCCCTCTTCGTGTAGCCCTTCTCCGGAAAGTAGACCTTGTCCGGAGAGGACAGCCGTACGGCCCGTCCGTCGGCTTCCAGCTCCACCGCTGTTCCTGCTGCGCCCATGACGGTCACGGTAGGCCGGGTTCACATATGCCGCATATTGGGAGACTTGCGCTCACTCATGGGCGACAATCATGGCCATGGATCTGCCGGTGATGCCGCCCGTGAAGCCGATGCTCGCCAAGTCCGTCTCGAAGATCCCGCCCGGTATGCAGTACGAGGCCAAGTGGGACGGCTTCCGCGCGATCGTGCACCGCGACGGCGACGAGGTGGTGATCGGCAGTCGCACCGGGAAGCCGCTCACCCGCTACTTCCCCGAGCTGGTCACCGCCGTCCGCGACAATCTGCCGCCGCGCTGTGTGATCGACGGTGAGATCGTCGTCGCGTACGGCGGCCGGCTCGACTTCGACCGGCTCAGCGAGCGTATCCACCCTGCCGATTCCCGGGTGCGGCTGCTCGCCGAGCGGACCCCGGCCAGTCTGGTCGCCTTCGACATCCTGGCGGTGGGCGACGATTCGCTGCTCTCCGTCCGGCAGTCCGACCGGCGTGCCGTACTGGAGGCGGCTCTGTCCGCCGCCTCGCCCCCCGTCCACCTCGCGCCGGCGACCACCGATCCGGCGGTCGCCCAGCAGTGGTTCGACCACTACGAGGGCGCGGGGCTCGACGGTGTGGTCGCCAAGCCGCTCGATCTGCCGTACCGCCCCGACACCCGGGTGATGTACAAGATCAAGCACGAGCGGACCGCCGACTGTGTGGTGGCGGGGTACCGCCACCACAGGAGCGGCCCGGTCGTCGGCTCGTTGCTGCTCGGTCTGTACGACTCCGAAGGGGTTTTGCAGCACGTCGGCGTCTGTGCGGCCTTCCCGATGAGACGGCGTGAGGAGCTGGTCGCGGAGCTGGCGCCGCTGCGCATCAATTTCGCCGGTCATCCGTGGGCGGCGTGGGCGGACGCCGAGGCGCACGAACACGCCCGGCTGCCCGGGACGCCGAGCCGCTGGTCCGGGAAGAAGGACCAGTCATGGGTGGCACTGCGTCCGGAACGGGTCTGTGAGGTGGCGTACGACCACATGGAGGGCGACCGGTTCCGGCACACCGCGCAGTTCCGCCGGTGGCGGCCGGACCGCACCCCCGGCGGCTGCACGTACGCACAGCTGGAAGAGGTGGTGCGGTACGACCTGTCCGAGGTGCTGTCAGCCGGCGGGCGCTGAGTCTGAGGGCGTGGGGCACGGGTCCTCGGTCGTGCCCGGTTCGGGCGACGGGGGCCCGGTGGTTCCGGTCGAGTCGGTAGGATCCGGCGACGGCGTGCCCGTCGGGCAGCCCGGGGCGGGCTCCGAGGTGCCCGGGTCGGGGCTCGTACCGGGGCCCGGGGTGGCGGGGCCGCTGCCGGTCGGATCGGGTGAGCCGGTGCCCGGATCGGTGGGGTCCGGGGAGCCGGTGGGATCCGGCGAGCCGGTGGGTGAGCCGGAGGGTTTCGGGGACGTGGAGGGCGAGGGGCCGTGCGAACCGCTGGGCTGCGGACCCACGATGATGCCGCCGCCCGGGGCGCCGGGACCGCCCACCGGGTGCGTCGGCCTGTTCGGTCCGCCCGCCCCCGGGCTCTTCGGGACGGTGCCCCTGCCGTCGGCCACCGGGTGAATGCCCTTGCGGTAGAACTCCAGCCAGGACAGCACCGTGCGCAGATAGGTGTCGGAGTGGTTGTAGCTGAGGATCGCGCGGTCCAGATCGGCCTTCACCGACAGATCGCGCGGTCCGGCGCAGAGGTAGTACCCGGCGGCCAGGGCGGCGTCGTAGATGTTGCCGGGATCGCGACGGCCGTCACCGTTGCCGTCCTTGCCCCAGTGGGCCCAGGTGGACGGGATGAACTGCATCGGGCCGACCGCCCGGTCGTAGGTGGTGTCGCCGTCGTACACGCCGCCGTCGGTGTCCGGGATCTTGGCGAAACCCGCGCCGTCGAGCACCGGTCCGAGGATCGGGGTCAACGTGGTGCCGTGGGCGTCGACCCGTCCCCCGCCCGCCTGACCGGACTCGACCTTGCCGATCGCCGCGAGCAGTTGCCACGGCAGACGGCAGCCGGGGTCGGTGCGTCCCAGTGCCGCCTCCGCCTTGCGGTAGGCGGCGAGCACCGTGGCCGGGATGCCCGCCTCGGCCCAGGAGCGGGCGGCGGCCGGGCTCTGCTTCACGCCCGCCCTCGGCGGCTCCGGCGACTGCAACGGCGGCAGTTCGGTGTGGTAGGAGTCGTCGTTGGCCACGTGGGTCCACCTGACCTCGTCCGCCTCCTGACGTTCCTTCGCGGTCCGTTCGTGGCGGACGGGTCCCGGTGCCTGGGACGCGGTGAGCGCGGCCATCGCGGCGACCGCGGCTGCCGTGCCGCCCAGTCCACGCCGCAGGGTGCCGTGGAATCTCATGCGTGCTCCCCTTTCCCCCGGGTCACCGGGCGAACGTATCGATGCCGGAGATCCGCCAGGTGTCACCGCGTCGGACGGCGTCCACGGCGAACATGGCCGCCGCGTAGGTCGTCTCGTCCGACGTGCCGGTACGGGTGTTGCTCTGGTCGGCGAAGATCAGCAGCCGGGCCCGGTCGCCGTCGAGGAGTTCCACACCGCTGTCCGTGACGGTCGTGGTCAGCACGAGCTTCTGCTTCTGCCCCTGGGCACGTACCTGGGCGAGCATGTCCTCGTGCTGCCGGACGGCCTTGCCGACCAGATAACTCTTCGCCGCGCGCTCGGACTTGGCGGGTGAGGCGTAGTTGTACGAGAACACCGCACCCACCGCCTCGGAGATCTGCCCCTTCACCTCGCTGGTACGGCTGGTGTCGGTGAGGGCCGTGTTCCGCCGGGCCGGGTCGTCGCGCAGGCTCGCGGCCGAGCCGAACGCCCAGGCGGCGAAGGCACCGAGGAGCACGGTGAGGGCGCAGAGGACGGCAGGCAGCCGGACACGGAGACGGAGCGGCCGGTCACGTAGCGGTTCCGCCTCCTCCCGCTCCCTCTCCTGGCCCGCCCCCGGACCGGCGTCGTCGGTGACCGCGGCATCGGCGGCGGTGTTCTGTGCGGCCCCGGTCCCGCCGGGTTCGCCGGGTGAGGGGCCCGGGGGCGCGGGCTTGCGCGGCGGCGCGGTCGTGGTGGCGCGCTCCGCGGCGACGGTGGCCAGACGGCGCTGACGGTTGACGAGGTGGCGGGTCGTCGACATGTCCGGGGTCCTCTCGGGTGGCGGGTGACAGTCGGGGCGTCAGCCGGCCGTGTTGCCGACGGGTGCCTGGCCTAGGGCGTTGAGCTTCCACCCCTCAAAGGTGCGGGTGAGCTGCCCGAGCATCCGGCTCTCCTTCACCGCGGGCTTGCCCTTCGGCGCGGTCACGGTGACCCGCAGCGCCACCATGACGCCGGCCCTGCCGGCCCGGTTGTCGAGTTCGGTCACCGCCCCGGACAGGACCTGGGCCGTGCTGACGGTCTTCGCCTGCTGGATCTGCTTCACGAACGCGTCGCGTCCGTCGACGAGTTGCTTGTGCAGCTCACCGGTGGTGGAGTTCTCCCAGCTGTCGAGGCCGTTCTCCAGCTTCCGGTGGTCCAGGGTGTTCATGTTCTGCACGGCCTGCTGGCCGGCGGCCAGCGCGTCGTCGCGGGCCTGCGCATACACCGCCGCCTCGTCGTGCGCGGCGTCGTACCGGGACACTCCGCCCCATCCGGCCGCGACGGCCGCCGCGAGCGTCAGCACGATCGCCACCGCCATCAGCGGGTTCCCCGTCTTCCGTATCCGTGCCATTGCTGTCTCTCCCCTGCGGCCGGTCCGTGTTGAGTTGGACGAGTGTGGGCTCTGCTATCTGGAGGTGATCTCGACGACGGTCCAGTGGCCGTCCCGCAGTTCGGCCGTGACGGAGAGCTGTGCCGCCGCCGTGGTGGCCGGCCTGCCTTCGCGTTCGTAGACCTGATCGAGGAAGACGAGGAGGTGGGCGCTGTCTTCCGTCAGCCGGGTCACTCCGGCGCGTACGACATGCGTGGTGAGCGTCAGCTTCTGGTCGGCGGCCTGCTTCTCGACCTGGCCGAACAGGGCCGCGTACTGCTGGAGTGCCTTGCCGGCCAGGAGTTGCTTCGCCGACTCCTTGGTGACACCGGTGGCCTGCGGGCTGTAGGAGAAGACCTTGCCGAGCGCGTTGCCGACATCGCCGACGACCCGGGTGGTCGCCGCGCTGTCGGTCAGGGCCCGGTTCGAGGCGGCGGGGGTGTCGCGCATCTGCCTGCCCGCGGCGAAGAGTCCGCCGCCCGCCGCGAGGAGTGCGACGACCAGTACCGCTGCCACGATGCGGGGCCACCGGCGACCGGACTCGGGCGGGTCCGTGCCGTCCTCGTCCGCGGCCGCGCCGGGTTCCGCCGTGTTCTCGACGGCCTCCGCGTCCACGTCCGTACTCACGGCCATCGTTCCTCCCCGCTCGTTCATGCGCCGCCCCCGACCGGAATCGCCGTGAGCGCCTTCACCTTCCAGCCGTCCGCGGTCCGGACGAGGGTGGCCTCGAAGCGCTTGCGTTCGGTGCCGCCCTTTCCGGTGCGCGGAGTGATGTCCACGTCGACGGTCGCGATGAGTTCCGCCGTACCGGTGCGCTCGTCGAGTGCGGTGAGCGCCGCGTCGGTGACCTTGCCCCGCGCGGTGGAACCGGACTTCGTCAGTGCGCTCGCGTCCTTGCTGCGGGTGCGCCCCAACTGGTCGTGCAGTGGCCCGGTCGACGAGTCGAGCCAGGCCCCGAGGCCCGCGTCGACGCTCCGGGCGTCCTTGCCGTCGAGGCTGTTCAGCCGGGCGAGGTGGCGTTCTCCGTCGGCCAGCGCGGCATCGCGGTTCTTCGCGTACGACAGGTCCTCGTCGCCGCGCGCGTCGGCGTACGACCAGCCGCCGAGTGCGCAGACCACCGCGGCGGCGAGCAGCACCGCCCAGCCGCTCAGGGTCTTCGTACGGGACGTCATGCGCCGCCTCCCTGTCCGAGTCCCAGCAGGCCGGCCATGCCGCCGGACGCCGGCGTGGCGTCCCCGGTGACACCGAGCGTGCCGGGGAGCCGGCCCGCCGCACCGTGTCCGAGGAGCATCGATCCGGGCCTGGCGGGTTCGGGCACGGCGCCGCCCTTCGGTGCGTTGGCGCTGCCCCGGACGTTGATGCCGGTGCCGGGCGACGAGGTGCAGCGGGCCTTGGTGTTGACGGGCGGCCCGGCCGAGGTGTCGAGACCGTTGCGGTACACCGTGGAGCCGTATCCGGCGGTGCAGGGCAGTGGTTCGAAGAAGGTGACCGACATGCCGAACCGGGCCCCGTTCTCGTCCACCGCGCTCGATCCCGCGGCCGCCACCGCGGGCAGTTTCACCAGGAGCTCCTCCAGTCCGCGCTGCCGGGTGACGGCGACCTCGGAGGTGGTGAGGAGGTTGGCGACGACGACGCCGAAGCTCGGGTCGAGGTCCCGCAGCACTCCGCTGATCTGGCCGGTCGCGCCGGGTGCGACCGCGATCAGCCTGCGCAGGTCGGCGTCGGATCCCTTGAGTTCGGCGGCCAGTTGCTCGGCGCCGGAGGCGAAGCCCTTGAGCGCCTCGCCCTGTTCGGCCTGGGTACGCAGCACGGTCTCGCCGTCGGCCAGCAGCCGGGTGTTGACGGGCAGCGCGTCGTCGGCCGCCCGCACGAAGTCGCTCCCGGTGTCCAGGAGGACCTGGAGATCGTCGCCGCGCCCTTCGAACGCGGTGCCGAACTCGTCGACGACCGTGCGCAGGGACTCCGGATCGACGGAGCGCGCCAGGTCGTTGACGCTGGTGAGGACGTTGGTGACGGGGGCGGGGACGGTGGTGTCCGCCTGGTCGATGACGGAGCCGTTCGCCAGGTACGGACCGTCGGTACGGGTGGGCCGCAGGTCGACGTACTGCTCGCCGACCGAGGAGAGGCTGGCGACGACGGCCTTGAGGCCGTCCGGAATCTTCGGGGCGTCCTTCTCGATGCGCAGTTCGGCCTCGACCCCGTCGTCGGTGAGCTCGATCGGCCCGACCCGGCCCACGGACACGCCTCGGTAGGTGACGTCGGAGTGGGTGTACAGCCCTCCGGTCCGCGGGAGCTGGACCGTGACGGTGTAGTAGCCGCGCATGCCGATGTAGCGGCCGAGGTCGGCGTACCGCACTCCGAGGTAGCCGAGGACGAGCACCGCGGTGATCAGGAAGGCGATGTTCTTCAGCCGGATGGCAAGGGTGATCACCGGCCGGCCTCCTTCGTGCCCGCCGTCGGTACCGGGGGAAGCGGCAGCGGCAGCTCCGGGCCGGAGTTCCTGCTCGCACCGCTCGCGGGGGGCGGGGTGGCATCCGGGTCGAGTGCCGGAATGATCTGTGTGCCGGGCATGGCCGTCACATCCAGGTAGACGTTGAGGTAGTCGCCCTTGACTCCGCGCAGCACCTCGTCCGTGAACGGGTAGGTGAGCAGCACCTGGAGGGAGTCCGGCAGATCGCGGCCGGAGTCGGCGAGCGCCTTGAGGCTGGGGGCGATGGCCTTGAGGTCGGCGACCATGTCGGCCTTGCTCCTGTTGATCGTGTCGACGGCGACGGTGGAGAGGGTGTCGAGCGAGCGGAGCATGGTGAGGAGCGAGCCGCGCTGTTTCTCCAGGACCTTCAGGCCGGGGCTGAGCCCGGTGAGGACCGTGCCGACATCCTGTTTGCGGGTGGCGAGGGTGGCGGAGAGCCGGTTGACGCCGTCGAGCGCGTCGGTGATGTCTCCCTTGTGGCCGTCCAGGTTCGTGACGAGGGTGTTGACCCGGTTCAGCATGGAGCGGACCTGGGGTTCCTGTCCGGCGAGTGCCTTGTTGAGTTCGGTGGTGATGGTCTTGAGCTGGTTGACGCCCCCGCCGTTGAGGAGCAGGGACAGGGCACCGAAGACCTCTTCGACCTCGGGGTTGCGGTTGGTCCGGGCCGGCGGGATCCGGTCGCCGTCGGCGAGCCGGCCCTTGGCGGTGCCGTTCGCCGGCGGTGCGAGCTGGATGTACTTCTCGCCGAGGAGGCTGGACTGTTCGAGGTGGGCGTAGGCGTTCCGGGGCAGTTCGACCTTGCCGTTGACCCGCATGGTGACCTCGGCGTTCCAGCCGCCGGGACTGAGCGAGATCCTGGTGACGCGGCCGACGGCGACGTCGTTGACCTTCACCGAGGACTGCGGGGCGAGGCTGAGCACGTCCGCGAACTCCGCGGTGATCTCGTACGGGTGGTCGCCGAGGTCGGCGCCGCCGGGCAGTGGCACCTGGTCGATGCCGGTGAACGACGGCAGGCCAAAGCCGGTGGCGACCAGCGCCAGGCCGACGCCCACCGCCAGCACCGCGACGACGCCGGTGGCGCGGGCTCCGGGTCTGCGGAGGGCCGGGCTCATCGGTGCGCCCCCTTCCTGTCCGTGGCGGTCTTCGCCGGGGTGCCGTAGACGGTGCCGACGGGCGGGAGCGGCAGGGCGGGCAGCGCCTTCTGCCGCGCGCCGTCCACCGGTGTCAGGCCCGCGAGCCCGGCGGCCGGGCCCTCGGTGAGCGGTCCGCCCATGGAGAGCTCGTTGAGGTTCGTACGGCCGTTGAGCGTGCGGTTCACCGGGTCGTAGGCGCTGACCACGTTGTCCGCGGCGAGCGGCAGCGTGTCCATCGACTCGGCGAGCGAGGCACGCTGGTCGACCAGGGTCTGGGTGAGCGGCACCAGGGCGTCCACGTTCGCCTTCAGGGCGCCGCGGTTCTTCTGGATGAAGCTCTTGACCCGGGCCAGGGCGGTGCCCAGTTCCTTCAGCGCCGCGCCGAGGTTCTCCTTGTCGTCGGCGAGGAACCCGGTGACGGAGTTGAGCTGCTGTTCCGCGGCGCGCACCTGGCCGTCGTTGTCCTTCAGCATGGTGGTGAAGGTCTGGAGATAGGACAGCGTGTCGAAGAGGTTTCCGCTGCTCCTGTCGAGGGTCTTGGTCGCCTTGCCGAACTGTTCGATGGAGTTCCCGATGGCCTTTCCGTTGCCGTCGAGGTTCTTGGCGCCGGTGTCGAGGAGACCGGAGAGCGCGCCGTCCGCGTTGGCTCCGTCGGGGCCGAGCGCCGTGGAGAGCTTGGTGATGGACTCGTACAGCTGGTCGACCTCGACGGGGGTGGCGTTGTTCGCGGCCGGCAGTACGGCGTTGTCCGCGATCTGCGGTCCGCCGTCGTACGCGGGGGCGAGCTGGATGTAGCGGTCGGCGACGAGGCTGGGGGCGACGACCACGGCGTGCGCCTCCTTGGGGACCTTGACGCCCTTGTCGACCCGCAGGCTGACCTCGACCTCGTTGCCGCGCGGGGTGACCGACTCGACCCGGCCGACCCTGACGCCGAGGATCCGCAGGTCCGAACCGGCGTACACACCGGTGGCCCGGTCGAAGTAGGCGGTGATGCTCGTGGTTCCCTCGTCGTCCATGGCCAGCACACCGGTGGTGGCCGCGACGGCCACGACGGCGAGTCCGGCGCCGATGCCGACGATGCGCGTGATTCTCATGTCAGCGGCCGCCTTGCTGCTGGGGTGGCATGCATCCGGTCGCCGGAGGTGTTCCGGCGGGCAGGTAGTTCTTCGGGACGACCCCGCAGACATAGTTGTCGAACCACCGGCCGCTGCCGAGGGTGTTGCCGACGAGCCGGTTGTACGAACCGGCGAGGGACAGCACCTTGTCGAGGCTCTTGCGGTTCTTCACCAGTACCGCGGTGACCCGTCCGATCGAGTCCAGGGTCGGCTTCAGCTGTTGGTCGTTGTCCTCGACGAGGCCGGTGAGCTGGGTGCCCAGGTTCCGGGTCCCGGTGAGCAGCAGATGGATGGAGTCGCGGCGTGCCTGGATCTCGCCGAGGAGCAGATTGCCGTCCTCCAGCAGGGTCTCGAAGCTGCTCTTCTTGTCGGCGAGCGTCCTGGTCAGCTGCTTGCTGCCGTTGAGCAGGGTGGCGAGCTGGGCGTCGCGTTCGGAGACCGTCCTGGAGAGGGCAGAGAGGCCGTCGGCCGCGCTCTTCACGTCGGGCGGGGAGTCCTTGAAGGTGGCGGAGATCGTCTCGAAGCTCTTGGCCAGCTGCCGGGTGTCGATCTCCCCGATGGTCTCGCCGAGTCCGTTGAACGCCTGGGTGACGTCGTACGGGGAGGTGGTGCGGCTCACCGCGATGCGTTCGTGCGGATCCTGCGGGGCGTCGCCCAGCGGGTCCACGGCGAGGTACTTCTCGCCCAGCAGTGTCTTGATGGCGATGCCCACGGTGGAGGAGTTGCCGATCCAGACGTCCTTCACCTCGAAGCTGACCTTCACCTTGGAACCGTCGAGCGCAACGCCGGTGACCTCGCCGACCTTCACTCCGGCGACCCGTACCTCGTCGCCCTCGTCGAGCCCGGCGGATTCGGTGAAGTCGGCGCGGTAGGTGGTGCCGCCGCCGATGAAGGGCAACGAGTCCGCGCGGTAGGCCGCCAGGCCGACAAGGGCGAGGACGAGCAGTCCGACGACGGCCACGGCGACGGGATTGCGTTCCCGCAGTGGTTTGATTCTCATGCCAGGCACCTCGGCTGGGTGATCGCGATGCCGGTGGGCGGGGCGCTGCCGTCCTCGGTCGTCACACCGCTGACCCTGGCCTCGCAGAGGTAGAGGTTGAGCCACGAGCCGTACGAGGCGAGGCGGCCGATCGCTGCCATCTTGGCGGGGGTCTTCCGCAGGAAGTTCTCGATCTGCGGTGTCCCCTTGCCCAACTGGTCCGAGAGCCGGCCGAGTTGCTTGATGTCGTCCGTGAGGGGCTTGCGTCCGTCGTCGAGGAGGTCCGCGGTGACGGTGGTGAGCGCGCCCATCGCGGTGACCGCCCGGCCGAGCGGTTTGCGGTCGCCGGAGAAGCCGGTGACGAGCTTCTGGAGCGTGACGACGAGGTCGCTGAAGCCGGCCTCGCGGTCGTTGACGGTCTTCAGGACCGTGTTGAGGTTCTTGATCACCTCGCCGATCACCTTGTCCTTCGCGGCGACCGTGCCGGTCAGCGAGCCGACGTGCTGGAGGATGCTGTCGACGGTGCCTCCCTCGCCCTGGAGCACCTGGACGATGGAGCCCGCGAGCTGGTTGACGTCCGGTGGGGAGAGCCCTTCGAAGAGCGGCTGGAAGCCGTTGAAGAGCTGGGTGAGGTCGAGCGCGGGGGTGGTGCGGGAGAGCGGAATGGTCGCCCCGGCGGCGAAGCTGCGGCCGACCGGCCCGGCACCCTGGTCGAGGTCGATGTACCGCTGGCCGACCATGTTGAGGTACTTGATCGAGGCGGTCACCGAGGCGGGCAGCCTGCGTCCTTTGCGGACGGCGAAGCCGACCTCGGCGAGCCGCCTGTCGGCCACCTCGATGGACTCGACCTGCCCGACCTCGACCCCGGCGATCCGGACGCTGTCGCCGACGACCAGTCCGGTGACATCGGTGAACCTCGCCCTGTACGTGGTGGTGTCACCGACCCCCGTGTTGGCGATGGACAGGGCGAGGACCGTGGTGGCCAGCACGGTCACCAGGATGAAGGCGATCGATTTCGCGAGCGGCCCGGCGAGGGAGCGGCGCTTCACTTGAGCTTCACCTCCGTACCGCGGAAGGCCGGACCGATGAGCACGCTGCTCCAGTCGGGCAGGGTCTGCGGCTGGACTTTCAGTGAGGGAGCGACCAGCTCGTTGACGAGCCGGCTCTCCTGCGGGGAATTGGGCATGCCGAGGGCGGAGCCCCGGTCCGAGGGCGCGCCGTCGGCGGGTTCGGCGGCGCGTGGGGTGCCCGCCGGGGCGACGGCCTCGGCCGTACGGGCGTCCGCGGTCGGTACGGTCCGGCCGACGTAGGGCACGGAGTAGCAGTGCGGCCCACCGGTCGCGTCGTACACCGGGGTGTCCTTGCCGGGCACGTACTTGCCCTTGGACTTCACGCTCTTGACGGTGACATGGAGTCCCGGCCGGCTGGTGCCCTTCCCGAGCGCCTTGTCCATGGCCGGGACGAAACCGGCCATGGTCCGCAGGGTGCAGGGGAATTCGTCCGCGTACCGTGCCAGCAGTTCCAGCGTGGGCCGGCCCGTGGCCGAGAGCCGGATCAGGTTGTCCTTGTTCTCCTGGAGGAACGAGGTGATGTCCTGCGCGGAGGCGGTCGTGGAACCGTACAGGTCGGCGAGTTCCGCCTCCCGTTCGGCGAGGGTGCCGCTGGTGGTGGTGAAGTCGGTGAGCGCGTCGAGGACATCGGGGGCCGCGTCCCCGTACACCTTGCTCACCTTGACGAGTTCCTTGATGTCGGCGTTGAGCGTGGGCAGTTGGGGGTTGAACTTCTTCAGGTGGGCGTCGAGCGTGAGGAGGGTGTCGCCGAGTTTCTCGCCGCGTCCTTCGAGTGCCTGGGAGACCGCGCCGAGGGTGGCGGCGAGCTTCTCCGGCTTGACGGCGGTCAGCAGCGGCAGGACGTTGTCGAGGACCTCCTCCAGCTCGATGGCGTTGCTGGAGCGGTCCTGCGGGATGACGGCCCCGGCCCGCAGGGACTGCGTGGACGGCATCTCGGGCGGTACGAGTGCCACGAACCGTTCCCCGAAGAGCGTGGTGGGCAGCATCTGGGCGGTCACGTCGGCCGGGATGCGGTCGAGCTTGCCGGGCTCGATGGCGAGGGTGAGCCGGGCCCCGTCCCCGTCGGCCGAGATCGCGCGGACCTGCCCGACGACGACGCCGCGCAGCTTCACATCCGCGTTGTCGTGCATCTCGTTGCCGACGCTGCCGGTGCGTACGGTCACGGTGGCGTCGTCGGTGAAGTCCTTGTTGTACACCGAGACCGCCACCCAAACGAGGACGGCGGGCACGAGGAGAAAGGTGACTCCGGCGAGTCTGCGGCGGACGGTCTGTGTCCGGTGTGCGCGCATCAGCCGGCCACCTTCACCGTCGTCGTGGCGCCCCAGATGGCGAGCGAGAGGAAGAAGTCGGTGACGCTGATGAGCACGATGGCGTTGCGCACCGACCGTCCGACGGCCACCCCCACCCCGGCGGGCCCGCCCGTGGCGTGGAAGCCGTAGTAGCAGTGGGCGAGGATCACCATCACGCTGAAGATCAGCACCTTGAGCACCGACAGCAGCACGTCGTCCGGGGAGAGGAAGAGATGGAAGTAGTGGTCGTAGGTGCCCGCGGACTGGCCGTTGAACAGGATCGTGACGTAGCGGGACGCGAGGTACGAGGAGAGCAGCCCGACCGCGTACAGCGGGATGATCGCGACGACTCCGGCAATGATCCGGGTGGTGACGAGGTACGGCATCGACCGCACGCCCATCGCCTCCAGGGCGTCGACCTCCTCATTGATCCGCATCGCGCCGAGCTGGGCGGTGAAGCCCGCCCCGACGGTCGCGGAGAGCGCGAGTCCGGCGACGAGCGGGGCGATCTCACGGGTGTTGAAGTAGGCGGAGATGAAGCCGGTGAACGCGGAGGTGCCGATCTGGTTGAGGGCGGCGTAACCCTGGAGGCCGACGACCGTGCCGGTGAAGAGGGTCATCGCGACCATCACACCGATGGTGCCGCCGATGACTCCGAGACCGCCGCTGCCGAAGGCCACTTCGGCCAGCAGTCGCTGGACCTCGCGCAGGTAGCGGCGCAGCGTCCGTGGAATCCAGATCAACGCACGTACATAGAAGGTGAGTTGTTCACCTGATCGATCGAGCCGGCTGAGCATCGGCATGGGTCAGCTCCCCTTCGCGGGGACGATGTGGAGGTAGATCGCCGTGAGGACCATGTTCACGAAGAACAGCAGCATGAAGGTGATGACCACGGACTGGTTGACCGCGTCACCGACGCCCTTGGGGCCGCCGCGCGGGTTGAGTCCCCGATAGGCGGCGACGATGCCCGCGATGAAGCCGAAGAGCAGCGCCTTGACCTCGCTGATGTAGAGGTCGGGGAGCTGGGCGAGGGCGGAGAAGCTGGCGAGGTAGGCCCCGGGGGTGCCGTGCTGCAGGATCACGTTGAAGAAGTAGCCGCCGAGTGTGCCGACCACGGAGACCAGGCCGTTGAGCAGAACGGCCACGAGCATGGTGGCGAGAACACGCGGGACGACGAGGCGCTGGATGGGCGAGACGCCCATCACCTCCATGGCATCGAGTTCCTCGCGGATCTTCCGCGAGCCGAGGTCCGCGCAGATGGCCGAGCCCGCCGCACCGGAGATCAGCAGCGCCACGATGATGGGGCTGGCCTGCTGGATGACGGCGAGGACGCTGGCGCCGCCGGTGAAGGACTGGGCGCCGAGCTGCTGGGTCAGCGAGCCGACCTGGAGGGCGATGACCGCGCCGAACGGGATGGAGACGAGCGCGGCGGGCAGGATGGTGACGCTGGCGACGAACCAGAACTGCTCGATGAACTCCCGTATCTGGAAGGGTCTGCGGAAGATCTCGCGGCTCACGGTCCCGGCGAGGGAGAACAGCTTCCCGGTCTCGCGCAGCGGGGCCAGCAGCCGCGTCGAAGGCCCCTGCTCCGGGGGCTTGCGCGGGCCCGCGCCGGGCCCGTCGGCCGTGGGCGGCCCGGGGGGCCGCACCGGCATGGGGGCGGTCACGGTCGCCCACCGCCCGCGGCCGGGGCGTAGCTCTTCATGATGGCCGTGCGGGCGGCCTCCGGCAGCCGGCCCATCATCGACAGGACCCGTTCCCGGCGGCGCAGGGCGGCCTGCCGTACGGGCATGCCGGGCGACGGCTCCAGCTGCGGTACGACGGTGCGCGGGGCGTTGGCCGAACTGATGCCGGCCCCGTAGCCGTTCACCTCCTCGGCGGCGAGAGTGGCGGCGTCCTTCTCCTCGGCCATCCCGATGGGGCCCTCGCGGCGTCCCGCGAGGAACTGGGAGACGACCGGCTCATCGCTGGTGAGCAGCACCTCGCGTGGCCCGAAGGTGACGAGGTTGCGGCGGAAGAGCATGCCCATGTTGTCCGGGACGGTGGCCGCGATGTCGAGGTTGTGGGTGACGATGAGCATCGTCGCGTCGATCTGCGCGTTGAGATCGATGAGCAGCTGGGAGATGTAGGCGGTACGGACCGGGTCGAGTCCGGAGTCCGGTTCGTCGCAGAGAATGATCTGCGGATCCAGGACCAGGGCACGGGCCAGTCCGGCACGTTTGCGCATGCCGCCGGATATTTCACCGGGCAATTTGTCCTCGGCACCGAGCAGACCGACGATGTCGATCCTTTCCATGACGATCCGGCGGATTTCCGATTCCTTCTTGCGAGTGTGCTCACGCAGCGGGAAGGCGATGTTGTCGAAGAGCGACATCGAACCGAAGAGGGCACCGTCCTGGAACATGAGCCCGAAGAGCTTGCGGGTCTCCATGATCTCGCGCTCGGGGCTGTTCACCATGTCGACGCCGTTGATGAGAACGCACCCCTGCTCGGGCTTCAGCAGGCCGATGATGGATTTCAGGAAGACGGTTTTTCCGGTGCCGGAAGGCCCGAGCATCACACTCACCTCACCGGCGGGAAGTGTGAGAGTGACGTCCTGCCAGATGTTCTGTTTGCCGAAGGACTTCGTGAGGCCTTCGACGACTACTTCGATTCCCATCGGCCCTCCTTCGAAGTTGTTGTGAACGAAGTCATCTGTCAGCGCTCCGGCTCTGATACATCCATGGGCGGCTCGTCACACGTGCACCAGGAGGCGCACGCTATGTCCGCCAAAACCGCCAGGACAAGCCGTTGAACAGCGGAAATCGACGAACCAGGTGCTCGACGTGGATCACTTGTCACCGAGTGACAAAGTCAGGCACCGGCTTTGTCGAAATCTGCGCAAGGTCTCCGGCGTGCAGTCTGGATCCCGTGGCCGATGGGGGCCGGAGCCGCGACGACTCCAGGTGCACCGAACGAGCAGCCACGGATAGGTTTCCGCGCTGCTCAACTGGGACGCTACGGCTCGGTAACCAGCCTTAGCAATACCGGCTACTGAACTTTTTACCGGGTGCTCGACGGCCACTTGCTTTTTGTACGCGGGTGAGCAAAAGACGTCACGCACTTGTCGATAAGTGAGTCCTTGGCATGCGTCCGCCCCGCCCGGAAAAGAACTCCGGGCGGGGCGGACGACAGCGGAGATTCCCGTGTCCTGCGGAAAGGGGGCGGACCGGGAAATCGCCTACCGCACCACTCCCGCGTGCCAGTTCTCCGAGAGCAGCCGGCCGGCGTCGGGCACCGCCGCACCCGGCGAGGTCAGGCCCGCCGTGTACGTGGCGGTGTCGTTGAGCACCAGGTTGTTGTTCCCGGACGCCGACGGCAGCGCGGTCTTCAGGTTGACCGCCCAGTTGAGCTCGCCGAGGGTCAGGGGGCCGCAGCCGCTCACCCCGGGCACGGCGAAGGAGCTGTCCCCCTGGGCGTTCCCGGTCAGCGCGACCCTGTTCAGCACCCCCCTGGTGTTCGGTGTGCCGTTGGCGTCGAAGCGCTGGCCGGCCAGTGCCGGCGTCGTGAGGTTCTGCGGGCGCAGCACCACCGGGTCGGAGGTGGTTCCGATGTAGCACTTCGACCCGAGGAACGGATTCTCCAGGTGGATCCGGACCGGGATGTCGACGATCGGCTTGCCCCCGGTCATCCCGGCGGTCAGATCGAAGTTGCTGGGGGTGCCCGCCGACTGCACGGTGGCGACGACCCGGTTGAGGCTGTTGTCCGTCAGCTGTCGGCAGATGTCCGAGATCACCGGAATCCCGTTGGGGCACATGAGGCCGAGCAGACCGCCGGGAATCTCGGTGGGGGCTCCGACGATGGCTCCGCCCGCGGGCGCCACGATCCTGGAGACGCCCGTCGTCGCGTTGCGGACGACACCGAACTGGAGGTCGTTCGCGCCCGTCGTCGCCTGGGTGTTGCCGAGCTTGATGGACCCGCTCCCGGAGTGCGAGGCCACGCATATCGCGATCTCCGCCTGGCCGTCCGCGGCCAGCATGGCGGGGTCGTCGACCGGGCATCGGGTGAACGGGGCCCAGTTGCCGCCCATCTCCTGGGCGGAGGCGGCGCTCGCCGGTGACGTGCTCAGGGGAATACCGACGGCCACCGCCACCAGGGCGCCGAAAAGAGCGGGCCTGACACGTCTCGGGGCAGCACTCATTGATGGTCCAGCCTTTCTGGAGAGGGGTGGGGCGGACGAGGGCCTGCCCGGCGGATCGGGGCCGGACAGCCCGTGGAGTTCTGTGAGCTCTGTGAGCTCGGGGAGCTCGGGCAGCTCGGGGAGCTCAAAGAACTCCGGGAGCTCCGGGTGGGATCAGCGTTCCGGCCGGGGCCTGGGCGGCTCGGGGCAGTTCGCCGGGACCCCGTCCACACACAGGGCTCCCTGCGTCATCTTGGTGTAGTTGCCCTTTCCGGAGACCGCCGCGGTGAATACGTTGTCGAGGTCCTCCGTCACACCGCAGCCCGTGAATTCCGGAATATCGGCGGTCCCGATGAGCGGTCCACCGGTCATGACCGTGTAGCCCTCCGCCGCCGGGTTCCTGCCGGTGGAACCCTTCCCGGTCAGAACGAGCTTCATGGGCCGGGCCGTGCGGCAGTCGGGGCCCACGTCCAACGGCGTGCCGTTCACCTTCACGTCGTAGAGGCGCACGCTCATGTTCGAGATCGCCGTCGTCGTTTCGGGACGGCGTCTGGTGACGGGGTCCGGACCTTCGGAAAGGGTGTCGATGGTGGTGGGTCCCACGAGTTCGAGTTCCACCGTGGCCGTCGTCGGCATGAAGCCGAAGGTCAGAAATGTGGACCGGGCCGGCGGCATCTGCGCCTTCCCCCGGTAGTCCAGCGTCGCCGATGACTTGAGCCAGGTCAGACTGCCCTTGGGGCAGGTGTAGGCGGCGGTCGCCGAGTTCAGCTGCAGCCTGAGGTGGCCCGGCTCCCTGAAGGCCATCGCGGCATTCTGCTTCTTCACGTTCGAGTAGCCGGCCATGTATCCGTGCGCCGCTCTCGGCGGGTTGTCCACCGGCCCGTAGACGAGGGTGCAGCCCGGGGGTATCGGCACATGGGGCCCGTCGGCACCGGCCCCGGCTCCCGGCGCAGCGCTCCGAGGGTCCGCCGACAGCCCTCGCTCCCACGGCAGTTCCGGAGTCGCCGGTGCGGCCGGGAGGTCCCCGGCAGGAGCGGGAACGCGGACGCCGGCGAGTTCCGGCTCCTGGTCCGCATCCACCGTGCAGGAGACGGTCAGGGTCACCGGCTCGGCCGTGGTCCTGTCGGCCGACCGCAGAGTCAGATCCATGTCCAGCCGGTCTGCCGCGAACACCAGGTCACCGCTCGAACGCGGCGTCACGGTCGGAACCTCACCCGCGGCCCTGATCACCACGTCCTCGTCCGGGGCGACGGAGGATTCCGCGATGTCCAGGCCCTGCCACATCACGGTGGTCGGCACGCCGTGCTGCGTCACGGTGGTCGCCAGCCGGGCGGAACCCGAGAGCCGAGGAGTGCCGCCCGACGATGGTTCCCCCAGCATCGCCCGTGGCACGGTCAGTTCGAGATGCACGTTCTCTGGCTGGACCTCGACTCCTACGCCGGAAGTCGACGGCAGTTCGGCGGAGACGGTGACATCGGTCCGGTCCTCTCCGGAGGGAAAGGCGCAGGTGTAACCGATGTCCTTCTCGACCACACGGGTGTCGCTCGCCACACCCGTACCGGGCATGAATCCGGCCAGAAGTGCCATGGCACCGACGGCACCGACCTGCACCACTCGCGGCGGGCGACTCGTCCTTGATCTCATCTCGGCAACCTGCCGTCGTCTCGGAGCTGACTGGTCATCTGGTGCAGCGGCCTGTCGTCGGTCGGCTCCGGACGGGAGCTGCGTGCCGGAGACCTCTCCGGCACGCAGCTCGCGGCCATCGCACCGACTACCGGCTCACGGGGAGGTCACGGTGAGGGGCTGGGCCAGCTTGTAGGTCGCCGAGAACTGAGCGCTGTCCCCGTTGTTCATCAGCGAGGCACAGTTGCTCACGTTCGAGATGCTGAGGCCCGTGCCGTTGGTGATCGACAGCTCACCCGTGGCGTTGTTGTACTTGGCGTTGCTGGCGGAGCCGGAGATCGTGGCCTTGCAGACACCGAACAGCGTGTCGCCGGTGATCGTCACACTCACGTTCGCCAGGCTGCCCGAGGTGACCCCACCGCTGTAGCTGCTGGCGTTGAGGCTGATCGGGCCGTTCGCCACGGCGCTGAACGCGGATCCGAGCGGGCCGTCGCAGGGGTCGCTGACGGCGTCACCCCATTTGGCCGAGGCGATCAGCGCGAGGTTGTTCCCGTCCGGGTGCACACCGTTGGTGGCGGTGCCGCTCGCGGTGGCCGAGTAGCAGGTCACGGACTGGTTGGTGGTCAGGTCGAGCAGGTCGGCCGTCGCCCCGGCCTTCAGGACCGCCGAGAACGAACCGTTCGCATTCGGATTACTGACGGTCCACTGGGACTGCGCGGTGGCCGAGGCCGAGGTGGCGGCCAGGCCGAACGCGGCAGTGGCGACGGCGGTGGCGAAGAGGGAACGCTTGATGATGCTTCTCACGGAAAAGCCTCCGAGGGGAGTGGAGTCGGACGTACCCGATTACCCCGTTCCGCACCCGGCAATGGGCTCGGCACGAGGGCGGCTCACATCGTGGATCGCAGAAGTCCATGGACTCGACTGCGTGATCGAACTCCGTGCGGATCGAACGTTACGAGCCAGTAGCCCAGCGCTGCAATACCCGGCACAGAAATTCCCTCACCCTCTCGATAACGGCATTCCGGCTTAGCGAGAACTCAGCAGATCGCCACGGTTTTCTATACGAAAGTGAGCAGTTGTGCCGGGGCCACGTACCCGGAGGGCCGCCGGACACTCACCTCGGGCGCACTCGTCACCGGCGGGCCGCACCGCCACAGCCCGCGTACCCGCCGGTAAGATCGTCCGCGCAGCGGCCGAATGCGGTCCGGGTGCACCCCGCCGCACCGCTTTCGAACCGCGCGGAGCCCCGGCGGGCCGGACCCTATTATTCCGCACCGCAGGCGGCTGGTGATTTTTCCATTTCCCCGAGAGGGACCCAAGAGTTGTCCCCGAATCGCGAAGATTCCGTCTCCCGATGAAAACTGCTTCAGCGCCATGGCCCGAAACGCATTCTTCCTCCTCGGGTTCGGCACACGGGGCGACGAAAGGAGACCAGGACCGCGGCACCGGCACGCGGCAGCACGGAATGTGCCCCGGCAGTCCCGGACCCGGCCAACGCCCCGGACAGAGGCAGGCCCCCACAGCCCGGCGGGCATGACCCGGAGCCGCTTCCTTGTCGCCACAGGAGTAGATGTCCGAAAAACATTGTCCTGAAGTGAGCACTCCCGCCCCACCTGCACGGAAGCCTGACAACGCGGCCGAGATATGCGTCCCATGCACTTCGATCTCTCCCAAGTGGTGGGCACAACAGCTCACTTGGTCTATCTTCATCGCGGACTTGGTACGCACCTGTCGGTCCGTGGGAGCGCTTTCCCCACCGCCTGACCCCCCACCGGGCGCCGGAGAGCAAGGGGACAGTCATGCCGAAACTCATTCAGCCGTCGGACACGGGGGATCCGCTGGGACCGCTCCCTCAGGAATTCGCCGCGATCATGCGGCCCGAACTGCCGAGCCTCATCAAGGAGATCGGCGTCGAGGTCACCCGGGCCTATCCGGAATACGCTCGACTGCTCGGCGGCCCCAACGGACAGGCCATCCGCGTCGGCGTCGAACAGAGCCTCTCCTCGTTCGTGGACCTGGTCGCCGAACCGTCCACGTCGACCTCGTTACGCGACGACATGTGCCGCCGGTTCGGACGATTCGAGGCATACGAGGGCCGCACCATGGAGACGCTTCAGGGCGCCTATCGTCTCGGCGCCCGGGTCGCCCTGCGCCGGGCCAAGAAGGTCGGCCGGAGTCACAACTTCTCGCCGACGCTCATGCTCAGTTTCGCCGACGCGCTCTTCGCCTACGTCGACGAGCTCGAATCCCTGTCCCGGGAAGGCTTCCTGGAGGCGCAGTCGCAGACCGGTGAGCAGATCGAGGCCATGCGCCGACGCCTGCTGCATCTGATCCTCGCCGGGCGCCCCGCGCCCCGTACCGCCATCGCCGAACTCTGCGAGCAGACCGGATGGGCGCTGCCCGAGCAGGTCACCCTGGTCGCCGCCCGCTCCCCCGTCGGCCTGGACCGGGCGGTGGCGGACCGGGACGTCCTGGCCGATCTCAGCGACCCGCAACCGCACCTACTGATCCCCGGTACATTCGACGACGCCCGAAGACACATGCTGGACGAGGCCCTTCTCGGCACCCGTGCCGCGATCGGCCTGACCGTTCCCACCGCCCTGGCCTCGGACTCGATCCGCTGGGCCCGGCGCGTCCTCGAGCTCGTCGACACGGGCGTCATCGACGACGCGCCCGTGATCCTCTGCGAAGACCACCTCATCACCCTGTGGCTGCTCTCCGACCCGGTCCTGGTCGACCAGCTCGCCCAGCGCGAACTCGCACCGATCTCCGGAATCAGCGCCACCCGGAGGGAGCGGCTGGTCGAGACCCTGCGGATCTGGCTGGACACCCGTGGCACCGCGGCCCACATGGGCGAGCTGCTGGATGTCCATCCGCAGACGGTTCGCTACCGGATGCGCAATCTGGAGTCCATCTTCGGCGAGCAACTGACCGATCCCGCGAGCCGGTTCTCCACCGAGGCCGTGCTGCGTGCGCTCCAGTTGCGGGCCCGGAGCGACGAATCGACGCCCTGATACGGCTTCTGTCCGGATCACGGCCCTCGTCACGAGTCAACTTACTTACGGGTAAGGCGAAATAGCCGGTCACTCTCAAAACGGTTGCCACACGGAGACGTCCTCGGCGCGAAACCCGGATCTGCGTCCCGTACACATGGAGGAGTCCGCCGCCCACCCGGTGGCCGGACCACGACACCACCTCCTGGCCAACCATCCGAGAGGGAAACCCGCATGACCGCCTCCCACCTCCTCGTCCCCGTACCGATCCCGGACCGGGTCGCCGCGCTGATCGGGTCCTGCATCCCGCCGCACATCCTGCAGGCGGAGTTCGACGCCGAGTGCGCCACACGCGAGGTGCGCAGTTTCCGCGGCCCGCGGCTCTGCGTCGAGGACCAGGCCGACCGTGAGCTGGCACTCTCCGAGCTGGCCCGTGCCAACAAGGTCCTGGCCGCGCACCACCCCGGGCTGCCGGTGCGCCCCGACGTCGGCTGGTGGTCGTGAACTCCCCCGCCCCGTCCTTGAAGACCCGTTCCACGTCCTCGTACCGGGAGACGAGGTAGCTGTGGGCCGCCCTGGACCAGACGATCGTCGGTACGGCGCTGCCGACGATCGTCTCGGACCTCGGCGGCGCCGCCCATATGTCCTGGGTGGTCACCGCGTATCTGCTCGCCGAGACGGTGGCGGAGGACCTGGCGCAGGAGCTCTCGCCGCAGAAACCGCGGGTGGTGGCCGCCCTCTGACCGCGCCCCGCCACGCGGACCCGGTCAGTCCGCGAAGACCGCGGCCGCGTACACCCAGGCGCCCTCGTACCGGACGAAACGGCTCTTCTCGTGGAGCGAGCCGGGCCGCCCGTCGTCCGTGTAGTGCGCGCGGAAGGTGACCGTGCCCGTGGTGTGGAACGCGCTGCCGTCCGTCGTCTCCAGGATCTCCAGGCGCACCCAGCGCATCCCGGGGTCGAAGTCGACGGCGGGCGGCCGGGTGTCGGGGTGCCAGGTGCGGAGCAGGTACGCCTCGTCCCGGACGACGAACGCGGCGTACCGGGAGCGCATCAGCGCCTCGCAGGTCGGTGCGGCATGGGTCCCGGCGTGCAGGCGGCCGCAGCAGTCCGCGTAGGAAGCGGGCAGGCCGCAGGGGCACGGCGAGTTCGGGGTGACCGCGAAGGGCCGCGTTCCGGTGGTGGCGGACCGCCTCGGTCGTGTGGTGCGTCGTGACATGCCTCCATTGTCACCCGCGGTCCGGGCCTGGCGCCGTCCGGTACGCCGTCGGTGGGCGGCCGGCACAACGAGGCCCCGGGCAGGTGGACGCGACGACCGGTCACGAGCTGGGCAGCTGAAGGCGCTGCCGTCCAACGGGGTCGACATCGTGGCGGACCCCGGGCCGGAGTCCCGCCGATGGAGATCACCTAGGGCCTTTCGTTTGGATCATGCCGGGCTCGCGGGGCCTGGCACGCACTCCCCCAAGGCCTTAAGGGCCAGGGGGGACCCCCCTCCGCGTTGTCGTCACTCGCCAGGGCTCCTTCCCCAAGCTCTCGGCTCCGTTCGAGCAGGGGAGACCCCATCCGACTCCCTCCTCCGCCTTGCGATCGCACGCACCAGGTCCCGCTCCCTGATCCGGCCTGATCCAAACGAAAGGCCCTAGCTGACCCACGCCGAACGCCGCGTTCGGGATGTCTTCCCGCGCGGCGTTCTATCGGCTTCCCCGGTGCCGGGTGGTCAGACCTTGCGGGCCACGCCCGCGTAGCCCGGGATCGGCTCGTCGCCGGGGACGTCGACGGCCTCGCCGAGCTCCGGGTGCCAGTCCGCGGAGAGCGAGACGCCCGGCTCGACGAGTTCGAGCCCGTGGAAGAACGTGGTGAATTCTGCCTGGGAACGGAGGCGCAGCGTCATCCCGCGCGCCTTGTACATGGCCGACGCCTTCGCCGCACTGTCCGGGTCGAAGTCCCCGGTGGTGTGCGAGAGGACCAGGTAGCTCCCGGAGGGGAGCCGCTCGACCAGGCGGTCGACGAGTTCGGCCGCGCCGTCCTCGTCATCCAGGAAGTGCAGCAGGGCCAGCAGCGAGAGCGCGACAGGCTTGTCGAAGTCGAGTACCCGACCGGCCTGGTCGAGGATGGCCTCCGGTTTGCGGGCATCGGCCTGGATGTACTCGGTGGCGCCCTGCGGGGTGGAACGCAGCAGGGCCGCAGCGTGCGCGAGGACGATCGGGTCGTTGTCGCAGTAGACGATGCGCGACTCCGGGGCGGTCCGCTGGGCGATCTGGTGGAGGTTCGGCTCGGTGGGTATGCCGGTGCCGATGTCGAGGAACTGGCGGATGCCGTTCTCGGCCAGCCACCGGGTGGCCCGGTGCATGAAGGCCCGGTTGACCCGGGCCATGTCACGTCCTCTGGAGTCGAGGGCCAGCAGCTGCTGGGCCATCTGTTCGTCGACCGGGTAGTTGTCCTTGCCGCCGAGGAACCAGTCGTACATCCGGGCGGGATGCGGTTTGCTGGTGTCGATCTCGACGGCTCGGGGGTCGTGCCCGGTCATAGCGCGCTCCAGGGGTCCATGGTCGGCGAACAACAAGAGTGTGGGGCGGTACGGGCTCCGGCGCTGCGGATTCGGGTGAGAAGGCCGTCGCTCCGGTGAGCGGGCCGCTGATTCAGGTGAGGAGGAAGTCCGCCTGACCGGACTTGGCGCCCTGGATGAAGGCGGCGATCTCATGGGGGGCATAGATGAGAGCGGGCCCGTCGGGATCGGCGGACTGGCGCACTGCAATTCTTCCGTCGGACAGCTTCATGGCTTCGACGCAGTTGCCTCCGTTCCCTCCGCTCCACGGCTTGTGCCAGCCCTCGGTGCCGAGTTCGGCGGCCGGCATGCCGTTGTATATGGGTTCCATCACAGCTCCTTGCGGAAGTCCCGGAGGATTTCCTTCGTGCGTTGTGCAGTTGCGGCCTGAGCCGCCATGCGGTCCATGACTTCGAGGTAGGAGGCCACCTCGGGGCGGGCGTCGAAGTAGACGGCTCCGGTCAGGTACTCGCTGTAGACCATGTCGGGGAGTTCGGGGACGCCGAAGCGGAAGAGAACGAAGGGGCCGTAGGTGCCCGGGTGGTGACCGGTCGAGAATTCCGCGATCTGCAGCGTCACATGGGTCATCTCGGTCGCTTCGAGCAGCCGGTCGATCTGCCCGCGCATGGCATCGACGCTGCCGACGGGGCGGCGCAGCACCGTCTCGTCCATCACCACCCACAGTTTCGGGGCGTCGGGCCTGGTCAGCAGTGACTGGCGCTGCATCCGCAGCGCCACGTGGCGTTCGATGTCCTCGGGTCTGGTCTGGCCGACGGCTCCGGTGCGCATCACCGAGCGCGCGTAGTCCTCGGTCTGCAGCAGTCCGGGGACGAAGTGCGGCTCGTACATGCGCAGGAGGCTCGCGGCACCCTCCAGACTGACGTACATGCTGAACCAGTCGGGCAGCACGTCGTGGAAGCGCTGCCACCAGCCGGGTTTGTTGGCCTCCTCGGCCAGTTCCACGAAGGCGTCGGCCTCGTCGTCGGCGATCCCGTACGCCTTCAGCAGCAGCTGGACATAAGGGATCTTGAGAGCGACCTCGGCGGTCTCCATCCTGCGTATCGTCGCAGGTGCGACCCGCAGCACCTTGGCAGCCTGGTCGCGGCTCAGGCCGACACGCTCCCGCAGATCCTGCAGGCGCTTGCCGAGAACGACCTGACCCACGGTCGGGGCGGACCGCGGTTCGCTCACTTCAGACCTCCCGATGCGCTGTTTGGCAGCAGTGTGCCATGCGCGGGCCGTCCACGACATAGTCACTCTGAAATTTTCAGAGTGCCCCTTGCCAAGTGTTCTCGACAGGGGGAAAGTTGGTGAGTGAACCAGTTCACGTAGTCACAACCGTCGCCATTCGCATGGACTGACGGAGTGTGACGCAGCCCCCACTGTGAGGAATCGGTTGTGGCACCTGGCAGCGCGCTCATCCCCCGGCTCATGGACCTCAGACCCGGGACGGAAGCGCTCCGGTACTGCTTCGCGCTGCCCGCGCGCCCCGAGTCGGTCGCCGGTGCGCGGCGGCTGACGCGGGCCCGGCTCGACGAGTGGCGGCTGGACGAGGACGCGCACGAGGCGGCGATCCTGATCGTCTCGGAGCTGTTCACCAACGCGGTGGTGCACACCATGAGCGCTCGCGTCGTATGCGAGCTGCGATGCCTGGACAGACGACTGCGGATAGCCGTACAGGACCAAGGACACCAGCCCGGCGGGCCACAGCTGTGCCGCACCGCCGATGACGAGCACGGTCGCGGCCTGCTGCTCGTCGACGCGATGAGCAGCTCCTGGGGTTCCCGCGGCGCGGGCAACGGCTCGGGGCGCATCGTCTGGGCAGAACTACCGCACGGCACGGAGCGCTGATGCTGAGAAACGCGATGTCCCATCTGCTCGGAGCACGGCGCTCCCACAGGCCCGGCCGCGCCACCGGCACGGGCACCGTGCAGTTGCCGCTGCCACCCGCGTTGTCGGCGAGCCTGGGCTGCGACGCGGTGGGGGTCCCTGCACGGTACGGCTTCCGGCTGATGTCTCATCTGCCACGCACCGGTTGTGTCTTCGCCGACGCCGACCGCTGGTGGTGGATCGTGCCCGCGGGTTCCGACCTCGATCTCGACTGGCCCCCACAGGTCGCCTATGCGAAGGGGGCGTTCGTTCCGGCGGTACGGCCCCGGCTGATCCACCATCCCGACGAGCGCACTCCGTACACCCCGCCGATCCCGCTCTTCCTGATGGTCTGCCAGGTGACCGGTGTGACGCCGTCGTGGGCACCGTCCGGCGGCGAACGCGCGGTCTCCACCACCTGACAGCCCGGCCGCCGCACACGAACGGCGAACGGCGAACGGCGAACGACGAACGACCCTAGGGCCGGTTCAGGTAGGCGAGTGCGGGATGGACCTTCAGGTATCCGTCGAGGAGGCGTCGGGCCACCGTCACCGAGTCGACCAGCGGGTGCAGCGCGAAGGCCTTCACGGCGGCGGCGCGTGAGCCGCTCTCCGCCGCGTCCAGCACGGCGCGTTCGACCGCCTTGACCGCGGTGACCAGACCGACGGCATGGTACGGAAGCGGGTCGACGGCGACGGGATGGGCACCGTTCGCGTCGACGAGGCACGGCACCTCGATGACCGCGTCCGCGTCGAGCACGGAAAGCGTCGTCCGGTTGCGGACGTTGAGGATCAGCGAGGTCCGTTCGTTGCGGGCGACGGCCCGCATGAGGGCGAGCGCCACCTTCTCGTAGCCGCCGGACTCCAGATCGCTCTCGTCCCGCTCGCCGACCCCGGCGACCTCCCGGTTCTCCGACATGTAGGTGGCCTCGCGTTCGGCACGGGTGTGGTCCCAGGCCCGCAGCGCGGGGACGGCAGGGTCCTTCATCCGGGCGTAGAACCCCTCCTGCTGCTCGCGGAGAAAGGCGCCACGGGTCTGCTCGGCGTCCTGGTAGGCGCGTACGGCTTCCCGGTTGAAGTAGTAGTAGTGCAGATACTCGTTGGGGACGGCGCCCAGCGACCGCAGCCAGTCGGCGCCGAAGAGCCGCCCCTCTTCGAAGGAGCCGAGGAGAGCCGGGTCCGCCAGCAGCCGTGGCAGCTCGTCGCGGCCGTCGGCACACAGTCCGCGGACCCAACCCAGATGGTTGAGGCCGACGTAGTCGATCCGGGCCCGGTCGGGGTCAACGCCGAGCACCCGGGCGATCCGGCGGCCGAGGCCCACCGGGGAGTCGCAGATGCCGATGACCCGGTCGCCCAGGTAACGGGACATGGCCTCGGTGACCAGCCCCGCCGGGTTGGTGAAGTTGATGACCCAGGCGTCCGGGGCGAGCCTCGCGATGCGCTGCGCGAGGCCGACGGCGACGGGCACGGTGCGCAGCCCGTACGCGATGCCGCCCGCGCCGACCGTCTCCTGGCCGAGTACGCCTTCGTCGAGGGCGACCCGTTCGTCTGCCGCCCGGCCTTCGAGGCCACCGACGCGGATCGCCGAGAAGACGAAGTCGGCGCCGCGCAGCGCTTCGTCGAGCTCGGTGGTGGCGTTGACGGCGGGGGCGTCCGGAACGTTCGCGGCCTGGTCACCGAGGACCCTGGCCACGGCGGTGAGCCGGTCGGCGTCGGTGTCGTAGAGCGTGACCGCGGTGACGCGGCCCTCGGCATGATCGGCGAGCAGCGCCCCGTACACGAGTGGAACCCGGAATCCGCCGCCGCCCAGAATTGTCAGCTTCACGCTTCCGCATGGTACGGGGACCGGACCGGGTCCGGGCGGCTCCGGGCGGCGGCTCCCACCCGGCGCCCACGACGTCCGGCCCGGTGGCCGTGGACCCGCGGGCCCATGGCCACCGGGCCGCCTGCCGGATCCGTCCCCGCCCCGTCGGGCCGGGTCAGTCCCCGCTCCACCAGCGCGAGACGGCACGCCACAGCCGCGCCGGCGGGGTGTCGCCGCGCTGCTGCGGGATCCGCCCGGTGGCGGACTGCTCGGCGGGGGCGTGTTCGGGCTCGCCGGCGGCCGTCCCCGTGGGCGTCGCACCCGTGCTCGTGGCGCCGGGCGCCGCGGCCGGGGTGGGACCGGGAGTACGGCCGGGTGTGGGAGCGGTATGCCGGACCGTCGGCTGGACCTCCCAGTCCTGGCGCTGGGGGTTCGGCCTGCCCATGGACGGCGGTTCCCTGTCGTCCTGCGGCGGACGCGCCGCGAAGTCCGCCGGAAGCTCCACCAGATGCCGGCCCATGAAGTTCCCGATCCAGCTCAGCTCGGTCTCGTCGACGGCGAGTTCGAGGTCCGGAAGGCGCATCAGCAGGGCGTCGACGCCGACGTCGGCGATGGCGCGTCCGATGTCCTGCCCGGGGCATTCATGGGGGCCGCCGCTGAACGCGAGGTGGGCCCGGTTGCCCTCCATGTCGGCCTTGAGATCGGGTCGTACCACCGGATCGGTGTTGGCCGGTGCGATGCCGACGATCAGTGCGTCGCCCGCCCTGATCTGCTGGCCGCCCAGCTCGGTGTCGCCGACGGCCCAGCGTCCGAAGACCGCGGTGAACGGCGGTTCGTCCCACAGCGTCTGCTCGACCGCTTCGGGCACCGTCATGTGTCCGCCGCTGAGCCTGGCCCGGAACCGGGGGTCGGTGAGCACCACACGCAGTACGTTGGCGATCAGGTTGACGGTCGACTCGTAGGAGGCGATGAGGACCAGTCGCAGATGCTCGCTGACCTCCTGGTCGTTCATTCCCGCCGGATGCTCGACGAGCCAGGTGGCGAAGTCGTCCGCGGGCTCGCGCCGGCGGCGTCGGACGAGCCGGGTCAGGGCGTCGAGGACGTAGGTGTTGCTCGCGACGGCGGTGGCCGTGCCCCGGGTCATGTCACGGGCGGCCTGCACCATCCGGTCGTTGTACTCCTCGGGCATGCCGAGGATCGCGCACATCACCATCATCGGCAGCCGTTCGGCGAACTGACCGACCAGATCGACGCGGCCCTCCTGACAGAAGTCGTTGACGAGCCGGTTGCTGTAGCGGTTGACGTGACGGCGCACCCCGCGGGTGTCGATGCGGCCCATGCTGTCGGTGACCGCACCGCGCTGGCGCTCATGCGTGGCGCCGTCGGCGAAGGCACAGATCGGCTGCCAGGTGAAGATCGGGGCGAGCGGGTGGTCCGGTGCGACGCTGCCGTCCTGCAGCGCCCGCCACCGGCGCGAGTCGCGGGAGAACTGCGAGGGGGTCCGGGTCATGTGCAGGTTCTCGCTGTGCCCGAGGACCAGCCAGGCGGGCACGTCTCCGTGCAGCAGTACGGGCGCCACGCTGCCGTGTTCGGCGCGCAGTTTGTCGTACAGCCCGTGGGGGTCCCGCTCGGCCTCCGGGCCGTAGAGCCGGCGTAGTCCGCCGGGGCCGATGCCGAGGCCGTGGGCCGGGCATTCGGGGGGCGGAACCGGCCCTCGGGCCGCTCCGGGCTCGTAGTGGAATGGGGTTGTCACGATCGCTCCAGGGATCAGGATTCCAAGGACCAGACGGATGGGGCGCGCGGGGGGTGTGTACTGCGGTCAGGCGAGCGGGAGGGCCAGACTGTGCAGATAGCGCATCAGCGTCATCAGTACGTCGCGGCTGGAGGCACGCAGCCGGGCGTCACAGTCGATCATCGGAACCTCTTCGGGAAGGTCCAGGGCGCTGCGCAGCGCCTCGACCGGGTGCTTCGGGGCGTCGGGGAAGGTGTTGACGGCGACGACGAACGGAACGCCGCGCTCCTCCAGCCGTCCGATGACATCGAAGCTGACTTCGAGACGGCGGGTGTCGATGAGGACCACCGCGCCGAGGGCGCCTTCGAACAGGCCGTTCCACAGGAACCAGAACCGTTCCTGGCCCGGGGTGCCGAACAGGTAGAGGATCAGCTCCTCGCTGATGGAGATCCGGCCGAAGTCCATGGCGACGGTGGTGGCGGTCTTGCTCTCCACCCCGTAGTTGTCGTCCACGCCGACACCGGCCTGGGTCATGGTCTCTTCGGTGGTCAGCGGGCGGATCTCGCTGACCGATCCGACCATGGTCGTCTTGCCGACCCCGAACCCGCCGACGATCACGACCTTCACCGCGGCTGTCGCCGTCGTGGGAAGGACGTCCTCGCGCCGGGGGCCGGTGATCGTGTCAGAGCTTCTGAAGTCCATGCATCACCGCTTCGAGAAGGGACCTGTCCGGGAGAGTGGCGCGGACGATGGGCGCGCGCGATTCGATGAGTTCGGTCGCGAGGAGTTCCGTGAGGAGCGAAGTCACCACGCTGAAGGGCAGACCGAGGTAGGCCGAGAGCTCGGCGACGGATAACGGCGCCTGGCAGAGCCGCAGGATGACGGCCTGTTCGGGCTGGACGGTCGGCGACGGCTGGGCCTTCGCGACGACCATCGTGACCAGGTCGAGCGGCGCCCGCTCGCTGCCGTCGGGATCGCCGGTGATCACGTACAGCCGTTCCGGATCGCTCAGTGCCGGATCGGCCTCTCGGCGTTCTCGTCGGGGAGAATTCATCCGGTCTGCCCGTCATGGCGTGGAGGGCTCGTCAGATGGGCGCCGATCCTGACGACCATGTCGCGCATCCGCGATCCGACGAGTCCCGCGTCGACGGTCTCACCGGCCAGGACCGCGAGGTACGCGCCCGTTCCGGCGGCCATCAAGTAGAAGAAGCCACCGGTGACCTCGATGACGACCAGGCGCATGAGGCCGTCGCTGTACGGGATTTCGGAGGCGACGGCGGCGGCCAGGCTCTGCAGTCCGGCACAGGCCGCCGCGAGGCGGTCGGCGACATCCGGGTCTCCCCCGTGCCGGGCGATGCGCAGACCGTCGGCGGAGAGCACCACGATCTGGTGGATGTCCGGCACGTCGTCGGCCAGTTCCTTGAGCATCCAGTCCATATTTCCCCGCTGCTGGATCACTTCAGGTCTCCCTTGTCCCAGGCATCGTCAGAGTCTTCATCGGTCTTCGGGTCCTGCGGCACGCCGTTGACGGCGTTGGTAAAGGCCTCCAGCCAGAGTCCGGGGGGCTGTTCCTTGCCGCTGTCGTTCCCCTGACCGTGGCCGTTGACATGGCCGTTGCGCTGTCCTGCGGTGGGGGCGACGGACTGTGCGGGGAGATTGTGCGAGCCCAGGGGGGCACGGCCGCGGCTGCGTCGTTGCGGGAGCCCTCCGGTTGTCCACTCGGTCACCACGGGGACGTCGTCCTCCAGGGCAGCCGCGGGAAGGACCGGCCGGGTGACGGGTGCGACCGGCCCGGTGGCGGGGCGCTGGGCCACGGGGCGGCGCTTGCGGCGGGGCGGCACGACGTGCTTCATCGCCGCGTGGTCGATGTCGCTGGTGGGCCTCGACGTGGCTCCGATGCCGTGGGCGATACCGGGAGCGGGGCCGGTGGTGATCATGGCGCGGGGCACGATGAGGACGGCGCGGACGCCGCCGTACGCGGACTGCCGCAGCGAGACCTGGAGGTCGTACATCCGCGCGAGCCGTCCGACGACGGCCATACCGAGCCGCGGGGACTCTCCGAGGTCGTTCATGTTGGAGCCGGCCTGGGCCCTGGCGAGCATGTTCTCGGCCCGCGACCGGGCTTCCTCGCTGAGCGAGACTCCGCCGTCCTCGATCTCGATGGCGATGCCGGTCTGCACCTCGACGGCGGTGACGTGCACCCGGGTCTGCGGTGGCGAGTAGCGCGTGGCGTTGTCGAGGAGTTCGGCGCAGGCGTGGATGAGCGGCTCGACGGCCGTGCCGATGATGGCGACCTTCGCGATCGAGTGCAGATCGACCCGCGGGTATTCCAGGATCCGCGACATGGCGCCGCGCAGCACGCTGAACAGTGGTACGGGCTTGGGCCATTGACGGCTGGGGCGGGCGCCGCCGAGTACCGCGATGGAGTCGGCGAGACGGCCGATCAGTGCGGTGCCATGGTCGATGCGGAGCAGGTCGTCGAAGACGTCGGGGTCGCGCCCGTGGTGCTCCTCCATCTCCCGCAGTTCACTCGCCTGGCGGTGGACGATCGCCTGGACGCGCCGCGCGACGTTGACGAAGGCGCGCTGCGCGGAGTCACGCATCGCCTCTTCGTTGTCGATGATGTTCAGCACCGTGTAGACGAGGGTGCGTTGGGCGTCGGGCAGGTCGCGGTACAGGTCGTCCGCGTCGACGACGTCCCGCAGCACCTCTTCGGGTGAATTGCCTACGCGCAGCCGGTGGATGGCGGCCGGAAGGAGCTCCTTGCTGATCCGTACGGTCTCGTCGTCGTGGGTGGCGATGCGCCGCTCCAGGTCAGCGAAGCGCCGTTCGTACACCGCGCGCTGGGTGCGCATATCGCGTGCCCGGCGGGCGAGTTGGACGGTGAGTGCGGCGACCAGAACGGTGGCGAGCGCGCCGCACCAGACGACTGGTATACGCGCGGCCTCGGAAACCAGTGCCGCCGCGGCGGCGGTCGCGCCGCCCATCAGAAGCAGCGGCAGCAACATGGCGCGAACGACGGGGGCTTCTCGTTCGTTCGGTGGTGATTCAACACGAATCATCTGGAACCTCTGGCGGTTGATTCGGGAGGTAAACGCGCTTGAAGGACACTTATGAACAAGCGCTCGAATTCATATCAACTCGACTTCGCTGCGCGTGAGCTTAGTCAGATCGAATCAGGGCTTCGGCACATTCACCCAACCCCCTGCGCGAGCGCTCCTGCGGTAATACACTCACGAGTTTTTGCACGCACCGCCTCCATGCATGCGCGGGGAGTGACAATCGAGAGGGTTCCGCGATCCCGCGCACGTGGCGGCCCGCCCGGAGCATCGCTTCGCGCGACGTGCGGACCGCCCCACACCGGGGGCGAGCGCACATGCGGTCGAAGTGGACCGAAAGGAGCCCATTGGTGACTGGCGGACGGGTCGCCGACGAAGGCGCCACAGCGATGTGCGGGGCCGTACGCATCCCGCCCACGCCACCTCGGACGGCAATGCGCGCTCTGAACCGGCGTGAAGGCGCTCAGCGGCAGCTGACCCGGGTCAACTGCCGCTCCTCGGACCACGTCAGGCGTCGGTGACGGCTCGCAGGGGGCTGAGGGCGGCGGCCCGTCGGGCGGGCAGAGCGGCCGCGGCCGCGC
This sequence comes from Streptomyces sp. NPDC015032, assembly GCF_043080425.1. Lineage (NCBI taxonomy): Bacteria > Bacillati > Actinomycetota > Actinomycetes > Kitasatosporales > Streptomycetaceae > Streptomyces > Streptomyces sp. NPDC015032. The sequence goes on from NZ_JBIBVN010000007.1 coordinate 201,938, forward strand.
CGACGGCGAGGGCGAGCAGGACCACGAGGGCGAGGGTGGGCCAGGGCAGTGAGAAGGAGTACTGCGGGATCGCGCCGTTGGCCAGCCCGCTGACCTTCCACGCCCCGAACAGACCTGCGACCAGTCCGAGCAGGGTACCGAAGGCGGCGACACAGACGGCCTCCAGTCGGATCATGCGGCGGATGCCGGAGCGGTCCATGCCGATGGCGCGCAGGACGCCGATCTCACGGGTGCGCTCCGAGACCGACATGGCGAGGGTGTTGATCATGCCGAGTGCGGAGATCAGTACGCCGATGGCGAGCAGCCCGAACACCATGGTCATCAGGTCGCCGACGACGCCGGCCTGCTCCTGGACGAGCTGGGCGCGGTTTTGGACCTTCAGGAGCGGGCTGTCGCTCACGGCGGCGCGCAGGTGCTTCTCCAGGCCCTCGGAGACAGCGCCGTCGGTGGTGCGGACCAGGATGCGCTGCACGGAGTTGCGCATGTAGCTGTGCTTTTGCACCTCGGTGCGGTAGCCGAGAACGTCCTGGGCAGAGGGGTTGTCCCGGTAGACGCCGACAACGGTGTAGGGCTCGTCGCGGTCGCCGGTTCCGGGGCCGATGCTCGCCTCGATCTGCTCGCCCGTGGTGACGCGGTGGTCGCGGGCGAAGCTGTGGGAGACGGCGACCTTGCCGGGGCCGAGGTCCTTGGCGGAACCGCTGAGGAAATGAAGCTTCATCACGTCGTCCACAGTCTTCGGGTCGACCCCGGAGACCGCCTTGACGAGGGGGCCGGCGCTGATGGTGGAGTCCGCCACGGCGGAGGCGGTCCGCACACCGGGCACATCGGCGACGCGCTGGATGGCGTCGGAGTCGATGGCGGTGGTGGTGCCGCGGGTGCTGATGACGTAATCGGCGCTCACTCCGGCGGTGGCCTGGGCATCCAGAGCCCGGCTCGTGGACTGGTCGATGACCGCGAGACCGGAGACCAGCGCAGTGCTGATCAGCAGCGTGGCGGCGGTGGCGGCGGTACGGCGGGGGTCGCGCAGGGTGTTCTCGCGGGCGAGGTCGGCCACGACGCCGAAGCGGGCGGTGAGCCGGCCGAGGAGGCGGATCACCGGGCTGGCGAGCAGCGGGGCCAGCACGATCAGGCCGACCACGAGGATCCCGGCCCCGAACAGCGCGGTCTGCAGGTTGTCGTCGGTGGCGCTGGTCGCGTCGGTCAGCGAGAACAGCAGACCAGTACCCAGGATGATCACGGCCAGGCCGAGGATGCCGCGGATGCGGGAGACCATGGCGGACGGTGGCTGCTCGGCCGTGCGCATCGCCTCGATCGGGGCGATCCGTGCCGCGCGGCGCGCCGGCAGCCAGGCGGCGAGCACGGTGATGCCGACACCCACGGCGAGCGCGGCGAGGATCGTGGTCGGGCTGATCACCAGCGGCCCGCTGGGCAGCAGGTCGCCGGAGGTGTCCAGCACGCTCGGCAGCGCCGCGGCCAGTCCCAGCCCCAGCAGGAACCCGAGAACGGACGCGGCGAGACCGATCAGGGCCGCCTCGGCGAGGACCGAGCGGACCACCTGGCGGCGGGTGGCACCGATCGCCCGCAGCAGGGCGATCTCGCGGCTGCGGCGTGCAATGAGCATGGTGAAGGTGTTGATGACGAGGAACGTGCCGATGAACAGCGAGACAGCGGCGAAGAGCATGGGCAGCCGCTCGTAGCTGTGGGTCCTGGTGTCGATGAAGACGGACTGCTGGTCGGCCTGGGCGATACCGGAGGTGGCCTCGGCACGGTCGGCGGGCAGGACGGCGGTGACCCGGTCGGTGAGTTCGGACTGGCTGGTGCCTGGCACGGCGGTCAGGTCGATCTTGTTGTAGTGCCCCGGGGTGGCAAACAGCTTCTGGGCGGTCGCCTTGTCGAACACCGCCAGGGTGCCGCCGGCGTTCACCCGGCTGTCCTTGGTGGACACCAGGCCCACCAGGCGCATCTTGAGAACCGGTCCGTCCTTGGCGAGGGTGACGGTGTCGCCCAGAACGTAGCCGGCGGCTGCCGCGGTTCCGTGGTCCAGCGCCACCTCACCGTTGTTGCGGGGGGCGCGGCCGGCCGTCAGCGGGTAACGGCTGTCCCTGCCGTCGGAACCCGGAACGTAGGAGGCACCGAGCTTGCCCATCATGCTGTCGGACCGCATCGGTGTGCCGTCCTTGGCCGCCAGGGTGACCGAACCGTCCGCTGCCGGGCGGGCGGAGGCGACGCCGGGGACGGTGGACAGCGTTCGTGCCAGGGCGTCGTCCAACGCGCCGTACTGCACCCTGTCGGAGGCTCCTGGCAGGTATGCCGGAGTCACGCTCACGGCGATGTCCGAGTAGTTCTGGGACATGGAGGCGCGGTAGGCGGCGGTGGTGGAGTCGGCGAAGACCAGGGAGCCGGAGATGAACGCGACGCCGAGACAGACCGCGAGCACGGTCGTGATCAGACGGGCCTTGTGCGCGAGGACGTTGCGCAGGGCTGTTCGCAGCATGGTGAGCTTTCGACGGGGAGGAGAGAAGGGCGATGGCGGACTGATGGATGCGGTCAGGAAGCGCGGCCCTGGGCCTCGAAGGCGAGCATCCGGTCGAGGACGGCTTCGGCGGTCGGGTCGTGCAGCTCGTCCACGAGCCGGCCATCGGCGAGGAACACCACCCGGTCCGCATAGGCGGCGGCCCCCGGGTCGTGGGTCACCATGACCGCGGTCCGGCCCAGCTCCCGCACCGAGTCGCGCAGGAAGCCCAGCACCTCCGCACCGGAACGGGAGTCGAGGTTGCCGGTCGGCTCGTCGGCGAAGACGATCTCCGGCCGGGAGACCAGGGCACGGGCCACGGCCACGCGCTGTTGCTGGCCGCCGGAGAGCTGGGCCGGGCGGTGCGCAAGCCGTCCCGCGAGACCGACGGTGGCGACGACGGTGTCCAGCCACGCCGCCTCGGGCCGCCGGCCGGCCAGCCGCAGCGGCAGGACGATGTTCTCCAGCGCGGTCAGGGTGGGCAGCAGGTTGAAGCTCTGGAAGACGAAGCCGACCTTCTGCCGCCGCAGTTCGGTGAGCTGCCGGTCGTTCAGGGAGGACAGTTCGACACCGCCGATCCGGGCCGAACCAGAGGTCACCGGGTCCAGGCCGGCCATGCAGTGCATCAGCGTGGACTTGCCGGAGCCGGAGGGGCCCATGACGGCGGTGAACCGGCCCCGCGCGAACTCCACGGACACCGCGTCCAGCGCGGTGACCCGGGTCTCCCCCCTTCCGTACGTCTTGGACAGACCGGACGCTCGGGCGGCCGGCTCGGCGAGGGTTGTGCCGGAGGAAGGGAACGTATGTGACATGGCAGCTCCACCTGGGGTGCAAGGACCCGCGAAACGTGCCGCGAGCCGGGGGGACTCATCCATCCTCACGGCCCTGAACTGCGAACACGTCGTGCCGGAGACGGGAGTTGGCCTCTGCCGAAGGGCCGGCTTCCCCGGCCGCGCTCTGCCGAAGGTCAGGGACCCGGCCGGGGGAACTCCGTCTCGGGGCAGGCACGGAGCGGGAAAATCACCGGCCGCCGGGCGCGGGTGCGTCCCGGCCCTGCCCGGCGGGCGCTTGCATCAGGAGGCCAGGCCGGTGCGGTGAGCCAGCAGCGCGGCCTGGACACGGCTCGCTGAACCGGTCTTGTCCAGGATCGCGCCCACGTGGGTCTTCACCGTGCCGAGCCCGATACCGAGCCGTCCGGCGATGTCCTGGTTCGCCATGCCCTGGCCGAGCATCACCAGGACCTCCCGCTCCCGGCCGGTGAGCCGGGCGATCCGCTCGTCCGCGAGCGCGTCCCCGGCGTCCTGCCGGGCACCGGAACGCAGCATCCGGGAGATCACCGTCCCGGTCACACCCGGCGAGAGCACGGCGTCACCGGCGGCGGCCGACCGTACCGCGCTGATCAGCCCCTGCGGGCCCTCGTCCTTCAGCAGGAACCCGGCCGCACCTTCTCGCAGCGCCCGCACCACATTGTCGTCATCGCCGAACGTCGTCAGCATCACCACGCGCGGCGCGGGGTCGAGGGCGAGCAGCGGCGCGATCGCGGCCAGCCCGTCGCACACCGGCATCCGGATGTCCACCAGCGCCACGTCCGGATGGTGCGCGGCGGCCTCCTCGACCGCCCCGCGGCCGTCGGCGGCTTCGGCGACCACGTCGATACCCTCGGCGTGCCGCAGGATCAGGCGGACCCCGTGCCGGATCAACGCCTCGTCATCGGCGAGCAGAACACGGATCGGCACGGTGGGCCGGGTCATCGGGACTCCCAGGGCGGGGCGTCCCGTACGGACGGGACGGTGAAGCGGTCGATGGATATGAGGTGCTGTGAGGCGTTGAAGCAGTAGCGCGTGATGGCAAGGACGCCGGGCCGGGGGCCGGGACCGGTGGGCGGGTAGACGCAGCCCACCGCGTCGGCGGGCCGCGGCGGTTCGTGTCCGGTGGCCGCGGCGCGCACTTCCGGGCTGTCGAAGACTCCCTTCAGGTCCTGGTACGACATGCCAAGGCGCGGCTGTGGAGGCTGGACCACGCCCCTCGGCCTGCTGTAGACCATGCCGATCGCAAGCGCCATCAGCACCCACAGGGCCGCCGCCCCGAGGGTGAACGTCAATGCCCTGGCGGTTCGCGGGGCGCGCGGCGGCACCACCGCGGCATCGTCGGCCCCGTGTCGTGGGGAGGCTGCCGTGCAGCCTGCGGCCGGATTCCTCGTACCGGCGTCGGCCGGCTCCGTCGGGACGGCCGCAACCAGCCGGAACCCGCCGGACGGCAGCGCACCGGCTTCGAAGGTGCCGCCGAGCAGCTCGACCCGTTCACGCAGGCCCGGCAGGCCGCGCCCGGTCCCGGCCTCGGCCGGCGTCGCGGTCGAGGAGGCCGACGCGCTGTTGCAGACCGCGACCCGTACCGTCCGGTCTTTGTGCTCGACCCGCACGGCGACATGTGAGGCCGCCGCGTACCGGTGCACGTTCGTCAGGCCTTCCCGTAGCACCCGATGCACCGCACGCCGCACCTGCGCCGGGCGCATGTCGAGGTCGGAGCCGCTCCATTCCAGCTGCACCGCGATCCCGCCGTCGCGGGACTCCGCGACCAGGGCCTCGGCGTCGGCCCGGGTGCCGGTGGCGTCGGTGAACGCGTCCGGTCCGGTGTCCCGGCCGAGCGGACCGAGAACCCCGAGCGCCTGCCGCAGTTCGTGCATCGCATCCCGGGTGGTGCGCCGGACCAGGACGGCCTCCTCGCGCAGTTCGGAGTCGGCCTGGTCGAGGGCGAGTTCCAGACCGCCGGCGTGCAGGGAGATGAGGCTGAGCCGGTGGCCCACCAGGTCGTGCATCTCGGCGGCGATCCGGGCCCGTTCGTGGGTGCGGGCCTCGCTGTCCGCGGACCGGCGGGCCCGCTCGGCCGCGTCCCCGCGTTCGCGCAGCGCCCGCAGCAGCCGGGCCTGCTGCCCGTACACCGTCCCGACCAGTCCGGGTACCACCACGGCGGTCACCGCCAGGACCAGCCCGAGCTCCAGGCCGTATACGGCCGAGCCGCTGCCGAGTGGGGGGCCGGCGGCGGTCGCGGATGCCATGATCAGCAGACTCGCGCCGCCGAGCAGCCGGGCGCGATGGCGCGGGCGGACCGTACCGATCGACACCGTGTACGCGGCGGCGGCCGTCACCGGGCCGACAACGGCCGCCGCCCCGGCAAGGACAGCGAGGACGAGGAGCACGGCGTCGGGCCGGCGCCGCCGCAGCGGGAAGAGCGCGACGGCGACCGGGACCGCGCACAGCTGGAATCCGGCGTGCGGCAGATGCCACAGCCGCAGGGCGACTGCGTACAGACACAGTGCGGCCACCGCTGCACCGGCCGTCTCCGCAACGACCCGGCCCAATCCTCCCGGACGCGCCGGAGTGTCCGCCCCGGGGCGGACGCGATGACGGAAACAGCTGATGAGCAACACATCGCCCAGTATCGGTCGCGCCGAGCGAGGAGATGTGGACCCCAGGACCGATCCGGGGCTCTGCCTTTGGGTAGAGCCCCGCGCATGCCGGGCCACCCCGACGGATCGGGCCGGACCCGCGAGCCCGGCGTGATCCGGACGAGAGGCCCTGGTCAAGGGCTGTCCCAGAAGCCGGCGTTGTGGGCATCGACGAGGGCGGTGATACGGGCGAGGACATCGTCGGCGGGCTGCGGATCGTACCGGCGTCCGTCGCGCAGGCGCAGGGCCACATGGTCGTCGACGGCTTCCCTGGCGCCGATGACGGCTTGGTAGGGCACCAGGCGGGCCTCCCGGATGCGAGCACCCAGGGTGCCGCGTTCGGGTCCGGCGATCTCGGCGCGCAGTCCGAGGCCGGTGCACCGCCGGGCGAGCGCCTCGGCATTCGGCAGTTCGGCTTCGGAGACCGGGAGGATCGCCAGCTGGGTGGGGGCGAGCCAGGCGGGGAAGGCCCCGCCGTGCTGCTCGACGAGGTGGGCGACGGCGCGCTCCACGCTGCCGATGACGCTGCGGTGGATCATGACCGGCCGGTGTTTCGCGCCGTCCGCGCCGATGTAGTGCAGATCGAACCGGGCCGGCTGGTGGAAGTCGACCTGGACGGTGGACAGGGTGGACTCCCGGCCCGCCCGGTCGGCGACCTGGACATCGATCTTGGGGCCGTAGAACGCGGCTTCGCCCTCGGCGGCCTCATAGGGCAGGCCGGAGCGGTCGAGGACGTCGGTCAGCAGGGCGGTGGACCGCTGCCACAGCTCGGGGGCGGCCACGTACTTCCCGCCGGGTCCCGGGAGAGAGAGCCGGTAGCGGGCTGGGACGATGCCCAGCGCCCGGTACGCCCCGCGGATCAGCTCCAGCGCGGCCTGCGCCTCCTCGGCGGCCTGGCCCGGGGTGCAGAAGATGTGCGCGTCGTTCAGCTGGATGGCCCTCACGCGGGTCAGTCCGCTGAGCACTCCGGAGAGCTCGGAGCGGTACATGGCACCCAACTCGGCCATCCTCAGCGGAAGTTCGCGGTAACTGTGGGAGCGGGAGCGGTAGATCAGCGCATGATGGGGGCACAGACTGGGCCGGAGCACGACCTGTTCCGCTCCGAGGTCCATCGGCGGGAACATGTCGTCGCTGTAGTGCGACCAGTGCCCGGAAATCTCGTACAGTTCCCGTTTGCCGAGCGCCGGTGAGTACACATGCCGGTAGCCCGCCCGCCGTTCCACGGTGCGGATGTACTCCTCCAGGGTGTGGCGCAGGGCAGCGCCGTCGGGCAGCCAGTACGGCAGCCCGGCGCCGATCAGCGGGTCGGTGTCGAACAGGTCCAGCTCGCGGCCGAGCTTGCGGTGGTCGTGCATGGCGGTCTCCTCGCGGTCGTCGGGCGGGTGACCGCAGAGCGAAGCCCCGGGGCACTCGCCCCGGGGCTTCGGACTGAACAGCTGTCAGCGCGCCGGGACACTCTCCGGCGTCGTCGTCATGGCAGCGCGCTTCATGCGGGGGACGTTAGCAGCGAGGTACCGATGCCCGCGCGGGATTTGCTGCCGGGGCCGCCGGCTCCCGTTCAGCGCCGGGCGCCGCCGATGCGCCCCTCCAGCTGCACCAGCAACTCGCTGAGCTGGGCGCTGAGTCGGGCACGGGTCTGTTCGTCGAGGCCGGACAGCACCGCGCGTTCGTACGCCAGCTGGCTCGGCAGCAGCCGGTCGACCAGCTCGCGTCCCTCTCCGGTGAGACGGACGTGGGCGACGCGGCGGTCGCGGTCGTCGCTGCGGCGATCGACGAGACCCCGTTCCTGCAGGACCCGCAGGCGTTTGGTGACGGCGGCGCCGGAGGAGAACGTCTCCCTGGCCAGCTCGCCGGGGGTGAGTTCGCGGTCGGTACGGCGTACGGCACCGAGCAGGTCGAACTCGGCACGGGTCAGTCCGGCGGCGCGCAGGGGGGCGTCCTCGGCCTGCTGGAGCAGGGCCGCACAGCGGTTGATGCGGCCGATGAGTTCCATCGGTCCGGTGTCCAGCTCCGGGTTGACGGCCTGCCACTGCCGTACCACCGAGGCGACGATGTCGTCGGTCACACCGCTCCGTTCTCCTGGGCCGGGGCGATCAACCCCTGCCGCGTTGCTGTCGCCGCGAGCGTACGGTGTCCGGCCTGCTCGGCCGCGAGGACCTGCTCCTGGGGCAGGGCTCGCTGCCACCATTCACCCGCCGCGGTGTCATCGGCTTCGCGCAGTTCGACGAGTGAACCGGTCAGTCTGCGGCGGGCGTCGTCGAGGTCGGCGGGCGTGGGCCGCGGGGCGGCGAGCACGTGCACGGCGTGGGCGCGCGCCTGGTCGGTGGCGGCCAGTGCCTTCTCCAGGCGTCCGGCGGCCCGGCGATTGGTCACCAGCATGGCGGCGAGCATGCCCGTCGCCGCGCCGATCACGGTGTCCAGAACCCGGTCCCCGATGAGTTCACCGGCCGGGTAGGTGCCGCCGAACTCCAGGACCAGCAGGGCCATCGGGGTGACGGCGATGGAGCCGAGCCAATAATTGCGGGTGATCAGGGCCTCGGCCGCGAAGCCGAAGAACAGGCAGCAGCCGATCAGGGCCGGCGGGCCCGTGCGGCTGACCGGGAGGACCGCGGCGAACACGAGGACGCCGAGCAGATTGCCGAGGGTCCGCTGGAGGGCCCGGTTCCAGGACAGCGTCACATTGGCCTGGTAGAGGGAGGCCGCGGTGACGATCGCCCAGTAGGGACGGCCGACCCCGACCGCCTGGGAGACATATCCGGCCAGGGCGCACCCGATGAGCGTGCGGGCGCCGATGGGCAGCAGCGGGGAGCCCGGAGCGAGGCCGCGCAGCAGTGCGCGACGGGCGTCGCGGCGGCTTCCGGCGCGCCGGGCGGTCCGTTCGGCGTCGATGCCGAACAGCTCCTGTGAGGTACCCGGAGCGGGCGGCGGGGTGGGGACCGGGCCGCGGGCCCGGGTCTGCCCGGCCCAGGCGCGGAGCAGGCCGGGACCGACGCCGGAAGCAGGGGCGGGGACGGGGGCCGGGGCCGCCGCGGGGCCGGCCGGGGAATCGCCGAGGGTGCCCCCGGCGAGGGCGGCTTCGGCGTGGACGACGAGGCGTTCGAGCGCCCGGCGCGCGGGGGTGGGGCGGCCGGCGGCGAGCAGGGACTGCCAGGCCGCGTGCACGGCGGCGGCCGCGGCGTGCCGGGTGCGGTGGCCGGGGTCGGCGACGTAGGCCGCGGCCGCGTCGAGTGCGCGGGCGGTCGCCCGGCGCTCCGGGCCCTCCCTCCGGACCAGGGCGGGTCCGACGGCGACGAGCCAGGAGATCACGCCCGCGGCCAGGGTCAGTGCGAGGTGGCCCGGCACCTGTCCGAGGTGCTGCGGGGCGAAGAGTGCGGCCGAGGTGACGAAGGTGAAGATCACCGGTCCGGGCGGACCGATGCGGGTGGCGTCGCAGAGAGTCTTCTGTCCGGCCGCGAGCAGCGCGCCCACCGCGATCAGTACGGCGGTCGATCCGGTCACAGAGGCGACGACCAGGGATATCGCCAGGCCGATGACCATCGAGACGACGACTCCGGCGACGGCGCGGGCGCGGCGGGCGTACGGCAGGTTGTGGCCGTACAGCGCGCAGAGCGAACCGGCCATCGTGTACATCACGAGGTCGAGCCGGTCGATGGCGAACAGCGCCAGATCCGGTATCGCGGTGGCGACGACCACGCTCAGCGCCGGTTTGAACCACATGTCCGAGGGGCGGGCGAGGCGCAGGGGCGCCACCAGCGGGAGGCTGCGGACGGAGGGCCGACGGGACCGAATGGATGTATCACTCACCCAAATACTTTAGCAGGTATTACACCCGTAAAAGATTCTCCTCTCGCGGCACCGTCGCCGCACGGCACCGATGGCCGACCTCTCGGCGACGCAATAGCGTTCAGCTGCACGACGACAGACGGTCACGCACCCACCGGTCCGCGCATCCGTGCGTCCATGGAGGAAACCCAATGAAGCTCACCCGACCGGTGCCCGGCGGTCCCTGCTGGACCGAGCTGAGCACCCCCGACATCCCTGCCGCCAAGTCGTTCTACGCGGCACTCTTCGGCTGGCGCTGCGAGACCGATCCGCGCGAGGAGGCCGGCGGCTACACCATGGCGCGCCTCGAAGACGCCCGCGTGGCGGCGCTCAGCCCGGTCTACCAGCCGGGGCAGCTGCCGGCCTGGACGGTGTCGTTCTCGACCGAGGACACCGACGCCACGGTCGAGAAGGTGAGGTCGGCGGGCGGTTCGCTGCTGATCGGCCCGATGGACGTGTTCGACCAGGGCAGGTTCGCGGTGGTCGCGGATCCGTCCGGTGCGGTGTTCTCGCTGTGGCAGGCCCGTGCCTTCGCCGGCGCCGAGCAGCTGAACGCACCCGGCACACTCGGCTGGGTCGAACTCGTCACCCGTGAGGCCGATCCGGCACTCGCTTTCTATCCGGCGGTCTTCGGGTGGACGGTGAACACCGCATCCGGGAGCTACCCGCAGTGGGGCGTGGCGGGCGAGGACTTCGGCGGCATGCTGGTCATGGACGACAGGTTCCCGCCGGAGGCGCCGCCGAACTGGCTGCCGTATTTCGCCGTGACGGACGTCGACGTGACAGCGGCCACCGCGCAGGGGGCGGGCGGTGAACTGCTGATGCCGCCGACGAACGTTCCTGACGGGCCGCGGATCGCGGTGGTACGGGATCCGCAGGGAGCGGTGTTCGGTATCCATCGGGCGGGCGACGAGGGCTAGGGCCTTTCGTCTGGATCAGGCCGGACCCCGCGAGAGGCGGCCCCGGGCCCCACTGATCGCGACGCCCGCGGTCCCGCGTATCCATCGGTCCGGCATCCGCCTGCGGGCGGGGACGGCGAACGGTCTTCCTGGAGTTCAGCTGATGCACGAGAGCGATGCCGGACTGCTCGCCCCCGGGTGGGCCGGCTCCCCCACCGAGACGACCACCCGCGACAGCGCCTTTCTGCAGGCGATGCTCGACGCCGAGGCCGCGCTCACCCGCGCCCAGTGCGGCTGCGGGCTCGCGCCCGCCGAGGCCGCGCGGGCGGTGACCGCGGCGGCCGACGCGAGCCGGTTCGATGCACGGAGTCTGGCGCTGCGCGCACGTGCGGACGGCAATCCGGTCCTCGCCCTGGTCGTCGACCTGGCCGCCGCGGTGGCGCCCGACGTCCGGCCGTATGTGCACCGGGGCGCCACCAGCCAGGACATTCTCGACACGGCGGCCATGCTGGTCTCCGCCCGGACCCTGGCCCCGGTGCTCGACGATCTGGTACGGGCCGCGGAAGCGGTGGCACGGCTCGCCGTCGCCCACCGCAACACCCCGATGGCCGGCCGTACGCTCACCCAGCACGCCGTACCGACCACCTTCGGGCTGAAGGCGGCGGGGTGGCGTGCGCTGATCCTCGATGCTCGGGACCGCCTGTCCGCCGTACGCGAGTCGCTCCCCGTGCAGCTGGGCGGCGCGGCGGGCACACTGGCCGTCTTCGACGCATTCACCCCCGTCGGGGCGGCCGGCACCGATGCGTCCGGCGCCGACGACGCCAGCTCGGGGCTGTCCCTGCTCCAGGCATTCGCGAACGAACTCGGGCTGGCCGAACCGCTGTTGCCGTGGCACACCCTGCGCACCCCGATCGCCGACCTGGCGGGCGCACTCGCCTTCACGGCGGGCGCGCTCGGCAAGCTGGCCGCCGACGTACTCAACCTGTCCCGTACCGAGATCGGCGAGGTGACCGAGGGGCAGGGCGGTGCTTCGTCCACCATGCCGCAGAAGGCCAACCCGGTGCGCGCCACGCTGATCTCGGCGGCCGCCCGTCGCGCTCCCGGTCTGGCGGCGACGCTGTACGGCTGCCTCGTCGCCGAGGATGAGCGGCCGGCCGGGGCCTGGCACGCCGAGTGGGAGCCGCTGCGCGAGCTGCTGCGGCTCGTCGGCGGGGCCGCGTACGAGGCGGCCGAACTCACCGACGGACTGCGGGTCGTCCCGTACGCCATGCGGGAGAACCTCCAGCTCACCGACGGCCTGATCGTCGCGGAGCGGCTGGCCGCCGTGTTCGCGGAACGGGTCGGCCGCAAGCGTGCCAAGGAGGTTCTGATGAACGCCGCCGCCCGGGCCCGCGCGGAGACCACGGATCTGGCCGACGTCCTCACCGACGTGCTGGACGAGGAACCCGAGCTCGCCGGTCTCGATCTGTCCGAGCTGACCGATCCCGCCCGCTACACCGGCAGCGCGGGCCCGCTGACCGACCGCGCTCTGGGCCGCGGGTGACCGCCGGGGGCACGCGTACGGCCACCCGGTGGTACGGGTACGGCCGCACCCGCCGGGTTCAGAGCCTGTCGGGCAGGCCGTCGCCGCGGATCCGGGCGTGGACATGCATGTCGTGCCAGCCGTCGGCGTGCAGATGGCCCCGGCGCCTGGTCCCCTCCAGGGTGAAGCCCGCCTTGGCCGCCACCCGGCAGGACGCCTCGTTCAGCACGGAATGGGCGAGTTCGAGGCGCTCGAACCCGATCTCCTCGAAGGCCCAGCGTGCCAGCACCGACAGGGCTCGGGGCGCGATGCCCCGACCGCGGGCGGCCGGCAGCACCCAGTAGGCGCATTCGGCCTGACCGATGGCCGGTATCAGCGAACGGAGCGCGATCCGGCCGAGCACCTTCCCGGTTCCGTCGGCCGCCCCCTCGGGACGGACGACGGCCCAGTGGGCCCCGGTCTCGCAGTACCAGGCGTTCCGCCACTGGTCGATCCAGTCGCGCGCCTCGTCCTCGGTGTCGGCCCGGCGCAGATGCCAGTGCTGGATGGCCGGGTCGGCGAAGGCGGCGAGAACGGCCGGGGCATCCGCGCACCGCCACGGCCGCAGGAGCAGGCCGTCGGATACGGGGAGGGAGGGCTGAACGGAATCCGCGAGGCGCCCCGGAGGAATGAGGGGCGGCACCAAGTACGGCATGGGCGCATCATCGCACGGTTGCGGCACCCCTTCAGGTCCGCTCCCGCCCCGTCACGCCCCCCTTTTTTTCGCGGCAGATCGCGCAAGAGCAGGGGGTCGGGACGCACGGGACGCACGGGACGAACGGCGCGTCCGCGCGTCAGCCGAAGCCGCGGGCGTCCTGCTTGAGGGCGGTGTCCACGGTCAGGGCCGTTGCCACGACGAGGCTCAGCAGCGGCTCGGGCAGCTGGTGGCGGATCTGCAGCACGTAGTTGTCCGCCGTGGTGAACAGCGTCTTCGCGAGGCCTTCCCAGCTCTTGGTGATCCGGGCTATCTCGGCGTCGTTGTGATCGACGATCGCGAAGTTCCAGGCGCGCCAGTTCTCCGCCTTGATCGCGCCGATCTGCCGCCCGTCGGCCATGATCGCGAAATTGATCTTGCCGAGGGCGTTCTGCTGGACGATCTCGCCGACCAGGTGCCCGCCGGGGCGCTCCACGATGACCTTGGACTTGATGAACTTCGCCGGGCGGGTCAGCAGGAGCTGCGGCTGACCGTAGGCGTCACGGATCTCAAGACGGTGGGTCAGGTACTGGTCGATGCTGCTGAGGAAGCGCAGCACCTTGCGCAGGGCGCCCTGGCCGACCTGGACGACCGAGCCGACGGTGTTGCCGTGCTGGTCGAAGACGCTGTACTCGTTCGTCACCTCGATCAGCTTGGCCTTCTGGCTCACAACCAGGACCTGCTGATTGAAGAGCGAGCCCGCGCCGGGAGCGCCGCCCTGCCGAGGCTGGACCGCCGCCTGCTGCACAGGAACCCCGGGCTGCTGGGACGGGAACGCCGCCTGCTGGGGAGCGGCCTGCTGATGCTGCGGGGCGGCCTGCTGATAAGGCGCCTGAGCGGGCGCCGCCTGCGCCTGAGCGGGCGCCGCCTGCGCCTGCGCGGGAGCCGCCCCGGCCGCGGCCTGGGGCTGCTGCCCGGCGGCAGGGCCGGTGTGCTCCGTCCACCGGGAACCGTCCCAATAGCGCAGCAAATGGGGCGTGCCGTGCGGATCCGGATACCAGCCCGCAGATACGTTCGATTGCGTTGTCACCGGGGCACACTACCCCGCCACTGCGACAACGGAAGCACCGTCCCGCACGTCCATGACGTCACCCCCTCTTTGAAACTTCACATACCCCGTACGATGGCGGGGATGAACACGCTGAGCGAACGCACGAGCCGACGGGGGCGGGGCGCCCACGCGTCGGCCGTTCTCGGCTGGCTGTTCGTCCTGCTCACCATGGCCTCGTGCTGCTCGATCGCGCTGCCGGATTCGGCCGCGCACCACCCGGGCACCCCCACCGCGGCGGCCACCCGGGCCATGACACCCGCCCACCACCTGGTCGTACAGACCGTGGTGGCCGATGCCCCGGAGGACCGCGGCATCGGCAGCTCCTGCCACGGGACCTCCGAGCACGCGACCCCTGTCGTGCTGCCCGGCCCGGGCGCGCCCGTCGCCCTTCCCGGCATGGCCACCGCCGCCCCGGTCGCCCCGCTCACCGGCGCTGCCGCGATCCGCGGGCCGTCCAACGACGCCGTGCGGGAAGTCGACCATCTCCGTCTGCAGGTTCAACGGATCTAGAGGCAGGGCTCGTTCCTCGGGACACCGAGGACGTTCTCCGGCATGCCCTCGACTCCATCAGCCCAGTTGAACCGAAGGACTCTCCCATGGCTTCCGCCAAGAACACCGCTGCCGCCGCGCGTCGCGCCAAGCTGGAGGAGGCCCGCCGCAAGGAGCGGGCCCGCGAGCGGCGCAACCGCATCATCACCCTCACCGCCTCCGTCGCCGCACTGGCCGCGCTCGTCGCGGGCGGCGGCTATCTGATGTCCGCCGCCGACGACAAGGAGAAGGCCGAGACCGAGGCCAAGTCGTCGCCCGTACAGGGCGAGCGGGCCTGGAACAAGCTCACCCAGAACCATGTCCAGAAGCAGGTCGCCTATCCGATGAACCCTCCGGTCGGCGGCGATCACAACCCGGTGTGGATGAACTGCAACGCCGATGTCTACACGAAGGCGATACCGAAGGAGAACGCGGTCCACTCCCTTGAGCACGGCGCGGTCTGGGTCACGTACACCGGCAAGGCGAAGCCGGCCGATATCGAGAAGCTCGGCGAGCGGGTCAGGGCAACGCCGTACTCGCTGATGAGCCCGGTGGAGGACCAGGCCGCCCCGCTCATGCTCAGCGCGTGGGGCAAGCAGGTGACGGTGACGAGCGCCGCCGACGCGCGCGTGGCGCAGTTCTTCACCAAGTACGTGCAGGGGCCGCAGACGCCGGAACCGGGCGCCGCCTGCACCGGCGGGATCGCCCAGTGACGTCGGCGGTCCGTTCCTCCCGCCCGATGGTGGTGGCGGGCGGTGCGGTGCTGCTGCTGGCGCTGGGCCTGGTCGTGCTGATGGCCGTACGGCCGTCCTCCTCGGCCGGCTCGACGGGCTCCGCCGCTTCGGCGGCCGCGCCCTCGGACACCTCCGTCGACGCCGGGTTCGCCCGCGACATGTCGGTCCACCACCAGCAGGCGGTCGAGATGTCGCTCATCGTGCGGGACCGTACGTCCGACGTGGCGGTCCGCCGGCTCGCGTACGACATCATCAACACCCAGGCCAATCAGCGCGGCATGATGCTGGGCTGGCTGGAGATGTGGGGCCGGCCGAAGTCGTCCGGCGCACCGCCCATGGCGTGGATGGGGCACACCGTCACGCCCCGGGGCGACGGTTCGCTGATGCCCGGCATGGCGACCGACAGTGAGCTGGACGCACTGCGTTCGGCGAAGGGCAAGGACGCCGAGGTGAGGTACCTGAAGCTGATGACGACGCACCACCGCGCCGGTGCGGAGATGGCGCAGGCGGCGGCGGACACGGCCGGTACCGAGGAGATCAGGAACCTGGCGGCGGGCATGGTCCGGGGCCAGCAGTCGGAGATCGCGCTGATGGCGGACATGCTCGAGGAGCGCGGCTCCACGGCCTGAGCACCGGCCGCTCCGACGGCCGGGACAGGCGCGTGCACGGACTGTCCCTCGCCGACGGCCCGTTCACGGCGGATTCCTTCCCCGTGAACGGGCCCACTCGCTCGCCGGACCGGTCGCGCAGGGGATCGCATAGGCTCGGAACCGATATGAAGAGCAACCTCACACCGCTGGGGCCCAAGGCCGACAAGGACACCGTGCGTCGGAGCAACCTCAGTCTGGTGCTGCGGGCCGTCCGTGACGAGGGCGAAGCGACCAGGGCCGGGGTTGCCGCGCGGGTGGGACTGACCCGGGCCGCGGTGTCCTCGCTCGTCGAGCAGCTCCTGGACAGCGGGCTCCTCACCGAGTCGGGCAAGACGTTCAGCGGGCAGGCGGGCCGCCCCGGGACCACGCTCAAGGTGGCACGCACGGGGCCCGCCGGGATCGGCGTGGAGATCAACATCGACTATGTGTCGGTGTGCGTCGTCGATCTGGCGGGCACCGGCCGGGTACGGCTCACCGAACACCTGGACAACCGCGGCGCACCGCCCGCGGAGGTGCTGGCGCGCGCGGCCGGGATCGCGGCGCGCACCCTGGAGTCGGCGCGCGAACAGGAGCTGTTCCCGGTCGGGGTGGCGCTCGCGCTTCCCGGTCTGGTCTCCGGCGGCTTGGTGCGCCAGGCGCCCAACCTGGGCTGGAACCAGGTTCCGGCCGAGGATCTCTTCGCCGCTTCGCTCGCTGCCTCGCGTCCCGGCCGCGAGGCGCTGCCGGTGAGTTCGGAGAACGAGGCCAATCTGGCGGCACTGGCCGAGCTCTGGTTCGGCGGGCTCGGCGCGGTCCGCAGTTTCCTCTATCTGACGGGCGAGATCGGCGTCGGCGGCGCCCTGGTCGTCGACGGTGAACTCCTGCGTGGAGCCCATGGGTTCGCCGGGGAGATCGGGCACGTGGTGGTGGACGCGGAAGGTCCGGCGTGCCGGTGCGGCTCGCGCGGCTGCCTGGAGCAGTACGCGGGACAGGCGGCGCTCCTGCGGGCCGCCGGGATCGAGGAGACCGGCAGCGGTGCCGGGGTGACCGAGCTGGAACGGCGCGCCGGCGCGGGGGACGAGCGGGCGCTGGCCGCCGTCGCGGAGGCCGGCCGGATGCTCGGACGGGTGCTGTCCGGGACGGTGAATCTGCTCGACCCGGACGCGGTGGTGCTCGGCGGGATCTACCGGAACCTGATGCCGTGGCTGTCACCGCCCGTCGACGAGGAGCTGATCGGCCGGGTGGTGTCGGGGCTCTGGTCCCCGGGGAGCAGCCGACTGCGCGCGTCGTCCGTCGCGGGTGACGCGGCACGGGGCGCCGCGGCGCTGGTGATGACGGCGGTGCTGGCCGACCCGGTTGCGTACGCGCAGGACCGGGCCACCGGCTGATCCACACGACGGGCGTGGGCCGGACATCGGTCCGGTCGGGCGTCCGGCCCACACCCCCACGTCCTCACGTCGCCACCGCCCCGCCCCCGCGTCACCGCGTCACCGCGGCCCGAGGTCAACGGACCCCGAGCAGGTGATCCATCGCCAGCTGGTCCAGGGTCTCGAACGCCATCCCTCGTTCCGCCGCCGCCTGCACGTCGAACTCCTCGAACGCCGACCGGTCGGCCAGCAGCCCGGCCACGCCGTCCTCGGCGGTCGGGCGGGCCAGTTCGTCGAGCCGGGACGCGCGCAGTGCCTCCCGTACGGCGGGGTCGGCGCGGAAGGCGGCGGCGCGCTCCTTGAGGATCAGGTAGTTGCGCATGCAGCCCGCGGCCGAGGCCCAGACACCGTCGTAGTCCTCGGTCCGCGGCGGCTTGAAGTCGAAGTGCCGCGGACCCGCGTAACCGGCCGTCTCCAGCAGATCGACGAGCCAGAACGCCTGGCGCAGGTCACCCGCGCCGAAGCGCAGATCCTGGTCGTATTTGATGCCGGACTGGCCGTTCAGGTCGATATGGAAGAGCTTGCCCGCCCAGAGCGCCTGCGCGATGCCGTGCGGGAAGTTGAGCCCGGCCATCTGCTCGTGCCCGGTCTCCGGGTTGACGCCGACCAGCTCCGGGCGATCGAGGCGCTCGATGAAGGCGAGGGCGTGACCGATGGTCGGCAGCAGGATGTCGCCGCGCGGCTCGTTCGGCTTGGGCTCGATGGCGAACCTCAGGTCGTACCCCTGCTCGGTGACGTAGTCGCCGAGCAGGTCGAAGGCTTCCTTCATACGGTCGAGGGCGACCCGGATGTCCTTGGCGGCGCCGGACTCGGAGCCCTCGCGGCCGCCCCAGGCCACATAGGTGGTGGCACCGAGCTCGACGGCGAGGTCGATGTTGCGCAGGGTCTTGCGCAGGGCGTAGCGGCGTACGTCCCGGTCATTGGCGGTGAACGCGCCGTCCTTGAACACCGGATGGGTGAAGAGGTTCGTCGTCGCCATGGGGACCACGAGTCCGGCCGCGTCCAGCGCCTGCCGGAACCGCTTCACGATTCCCTCGCGCTCCGCGTCCGTCGAGCCGAACGGGATCAGGTCGTCGTCATGGAATGTCACACCGTACGCGCCGAGCTCCGCGAGCCGCCGAACGGAGTCGACCGGGTCGATCGCGGTGCGGGTCGCATCGCCGAAGGGGTCGCGCCCCTGCCAGCCCACCGTCCACAGTCCGAAGGTGAACCTGTCCCCGGGGGTGGGTGTGAAGCGTTCCGTCATCGTCTGGCCGCCTTCGGTGCTGTCGGGTTCCATGACCGGTCGAGTACCCGAACTCGATTTGTTTACTGTCATGACTAATCATGCACGGAGCACCGCGGGGAGGGACACCCTTCCGTAGCGGAATTCGGGAGCAATCACTGTTCCCGACGGGTACGGTCGCGTAATTTGTTTACCGTACGATCAAATCGATGTATCCGTGCCCCGTCCCGGGAGCCGCACCTGATGGGGCGTACGCTCCGCGGCCGGTCCCTCGATCATCTCCCCGCGCCCGTCGCCCCGCAGCACAGGAATGAGGTCACCCATGCCGCCGCGCAACGTCGTCATCGGAGTGGACAGCTCCACCCAGTCCGCCACAGCCGCCTTCGTGGACGCCGGGACCGGCCGGCTGCTCGCCGTCGGCCGCGCACCGCACAGCGTCACCGGCGAGGCGGGCGCCCGCGAGAGCGACCCGGAGATGTGGTGGCGGGCGCTGTGCGACGCCGTCGGTGCCGGGCTGAAGGAGTGCGGCGTCGCCGCTTCCGCCGTGACCGGCATCGCGGTCGCCGGGCAGCAGCACGGGCTGGTCGTCCTCGACCGGGCCGGACGTCCGCTGCGCCCGGCGATGCTGTGGAACGACACCCGCTCGGCGCCGCAGGCCGCCGCCCTCACCGCGGCACTGGGCGGGGCCGAACCCTGGACCGCGCGGACCGGATCGGCGCCGGTGGCCTCCATCACCGCGTCGAAGTGGCAGTGGCTGCGGGAGAACGAACCGGAGATCGCCGCGGCGGCCGCGGCCGTCCGGCTCCCCCACGACTTCCTGACCGAACGCCTCGCGGGGGCCGCCGTCACCGACCCCGGTGACGCCTCGGGCACCGGCTGGTACTCCACGGCGACCGGTGCGTACGCCCCCGAACTGCTCGAACTCCTTTGCCTGGACGCCGCGTTGCTGCCCGAGGTGGCCGAGACCGGGGCGACCCGCGTCGGCTCGCTCACCGACGAAGCGGCCGACGCCCTCGGACTGCCCGCCACAATCGCCGTGGCCGCGGGCACCGGGGACAACATGAGCGCAGCCGTCGGCCTCGGACTGGGCCGCGCCGGGCTGCTGGACCACCCCGTCCTCAGCCTCGGCACCTCGGGAACGGTCTTCGCCGCGTCCCTGACCCGGCCCGCATCGGCGGCGCTCTCCGGATTCGCCGCGGCGGACGGCACGTACCTCCCGCTGGCCTGCACCCTCAACTGCACACTCGCCGTGGACAAGGTCGCCGCACTGCTCGGCCTGGACCGCGACGCCGCGGACCCCGGCGGCGAGGCGGTACTCCTGCCCTACCTGGACGGCGAACGCACCCCGGACCTGCCCCGCGCCTCCGGTCTGCTCACCGGGCTCCGGCACGACACCACCCCGCGGCAACTCCTCGGCGCCGCCTACGAGGGGGCGGTCGTCACCGTGCTGCGCGCCCTCGACGGGCTCCTGTCGGCCTGCGGCCTCGACCCGGCAGACCCCGAGGTGGCCGCCCGGCCGCTGCGCCTGGTCGGCGGCGGTGCCCGGGGGCGCACCTGGGTGGAGACGGTACGACGGCTCTCCGGCCGGCCGGTGATCGTGCCCGGCAGCGAGGAACCGGTCGCCCTGGGGGCGGCCGCGCTGGCCGCCGCCGCGGCGACCGGCGGCGACCCGGTCGCGATCGCCGCCGCCTGGAGCACCGGCGAGGACGTCCGGCTTCCGGCCGTCGAACGGGACGCGGCCACCTGGGAGCGGGTCGGATCGGTACTGGAGGGGGCCGCGGCCCCCTTGCTGGGCGGTGCCTGACGCCCGTACACCTCCACGCCCGGCAAGGGTCGCTGACTGGCCGTCACTTCCCCTTGGCCGCGTACCGGGCGACGGCGCCGAACCGTCCTCGGCCGCCCCCGCACCGGTTTGGGGAAGCGAACCGATCTTCAATAGTATCCGGCGATGATCATAAGAAGAAGGCTGACGGTCGGGGTGGGCATCCTGCTCGCCACCCTGACCGCCGGGCTCGGTTCCGCGCTCCCCGCCGCGGCCGGTGAACCCCCCGCCGTAGCCTCCCCCAAGGTCGAGCTGGTGCTCGACGTCAGTGGTTCCATGCGGACCCGCGACATCGACGGCCAGTCCCGGATGACCGCGGCGAAGCAGGCGTTCAACGAGGTCCTGGACTCGGTGCCCGAGGAGGTGGAGCTCGGCATCCGGACGCTCGGCGCCGACTACCCGGGCAATGACCGCAAGGTCGGCTGCAAGGACACCAAGCAGCTCTACCCGGTCGGTCCCCTGGACCGCACCGAGGCGAAGACCGCGGTCGCCACGCTGGCCCCCACCGGCTGGACCCCGATCGGCCCGGCCCTGCTGGGCGCCGCCGACGACCTCAAGGGCGGCGACTCCACCCGCCGGATCGTGCTGATCAGCGACGGCGAGGACACCTGCGGGCCGCTCGACCCGTGCGAGGTGGCACGTGACATCGCGGCCCGCGGTATCCACCTCGTCATCGACACACTGGGCCTGGTGCCGAACGCGAAGATCCGCGAGCAGCTGACCTGCATCGCCGAAGCCACCGGCGGCACCTACACCGCCGTCCAGCACACCGATCAACTCTCGGGCCGGGTAAAGCAGTTGGTGGACCGGGCCGCCGAGCCCGTCGTCACGCCGGTGGCGACCGAGGGCGCGGACCGCTGCTCCACTGCCCCCCAGCTCAAGCCGGGCCTGTACACCGACCGCGAGAAGTTCGGCGAGCACCGCTGGTACCGGGTGGACGTGCCGCCCGGCCAGGAGCTGCGCGCCTCGGTCAGTGTCTCCGCGGACCGGGCGGTGAACAACGACTACGGTGTGCTGCTGCGGGCGGTGACCGTGCACGGCCGGGAAATCGTCCGGGGTTCGGAATCGGGCACCGGCCGCACCGACGCGATCTCCTCCGGCCTGCGCTACCCGAAGCCCGAGCAGGACGACACGGACGACGGCGAGAAGCCCCCCGCCGAGACCGTGTGCCTCCAGGTCAGCAACTCCTTCTCGGCCCCCGCCTCGGTGAAGACCGCGCCGGGCATGCCCGTCGAGCTGACCGTGGACCTGGTGGACGCCCCCGACGACGCGGCCGATGTCGCCGCGTTCGGCCTCGGCCACGGCTGGTGGCTGCTGGGCGTGCTGGTTCTCACCGGACTGGTCGCGGGTCTGCTGACCGGCTGGATCTCGCGCTGGCGCGTCGCCGTCTGGAGGACCAACTGATGAAGCGTACGAGACGTGTACTCGCGGGTGCGCTGCTGACCGGCCTCGCCCTGCTGACCTCGGCGGGCGCCGCCTCGGCCGACGGCCCGTCGGAGAGCCCGAGCCCGAGCGCCTCCGACGGCGCGTCCGGCCCCACCGAGGCCGGCACCGCCTTCCGTACGGCGACGGCGATCCAGCAGAACCAGCGGGCCACCGCCGGTGCGTCCACGGGCGACTACCTGTACTGGGTGTTCCCCGCCGACGCGGGCCAACGGGCCACGGTCAAGGCGAAGATCACCCTGCCGGAGAGCGCCGCCCGGCACGGCGCGTCGACCTGGCAGGTCGATGTGTACGACGGACTGCGGCGCCGGCAGGCCTGCATGTACGGCCGCCAGACCGGGAAGGCGGCCGCCGACGCGTCGGCGGTCGAGCTGACCTGTGTGCTGCGGACCGTCCGTGCCTGGTCCGAACCGTGGGCCAACGACCCGCTGCCGGGCAGTTACTACGTGCGCCTCACCGTCGTCGACCTGCCCTCGGCGGACCTGGGTCTTCCGGTACAGACCGAGGTCGAGGTCACATCGGTCGACAAGGGCGGTGCCGCCGATGTGGACGGCACGCTCGCCGAGCCGCTGGTCCCCGGTGTGTCCTCCGTGGCGAAGACCTCGGACACGTCGGCCAAGGCCTCGCTCGGCAGTGAGCCCGAGGACGACTGGGCCTCCGGCTGGTGGACCGACCGCTGGCTGTGGACGATCGGCGGCGGCGTACTCGGTGCGCTCGCGGCCGTGTTCGGTTACTCCCTCACCCGTGGCACGGGCCGCCCGTCACGGGTCCCGCCGGGCGTCTGACCCGTACGTCATGGAACGGGCTCCGGGCCGGAGCCCACCCGCGGTGCGGCGGGCTCCGGCCGGGAGCTGCCGCACCGCAGGGCCGGAAAACGTCCGGGAATGCATCACCGGACCGCACCGCCGGGCGGGCTCGGCGACCGAGCCCGCCCGGCGGTGGCGGACGCCCCTTCGCGACCGCCCGGCCGCCCGCACACCCTCGCGGCCTCCGGCCGGGCTACCCTCGACAACTCACGTACCACGCACGGCAGATGACGCCTTCCGCGCCGTGCGGCAGTCAAGGGACCACAAGGGAGCGGAGACTTTCATGTCCACGGAGACCGGCCGGGCCGTCGATGCCGAGCCGCGAGGCCACACCATCGTGCCCGGCCCGAAGGGACTGCCGTTCCTCGGGAATCTGCCACAGTTCGCCAAGAACCCCCTCGCCTTCTTCGAGCGACTGCGCGGACACGGGGACATGGTCGGCTGGCGATTCGGCCCCAACTCGTGCGTGTACGTGTCCGATCCGAAGTGCATAGGCGAACTGCTCACCGAGACGGAACGCACCTTCGACCAGCCGGCCCTCGGCATCGCGTTCCGCACGGTGATGGGCAATGGCGTGGTGGTCGCCCGGGGCGCGGACTGGCGCCGGAAGCGGTCGCTGGTGCAGCCTTCCGTACGCCCCAAGCAGGTGCGGTCGTACGCGGCGACCATGGCGGGCACCGCGGTGGAGCTGGCGGACACCTGGTCCGACGGCGAACGCATCGACATCAAGCGGGAGATGGCGTGGCTGACGCAGAAGATCGCGGTGCGCACGATCTTCGGCGTCGACACCCCCGCCGACGCCGATGCGATGGGCCGGGCGATGGATGTGGCGCTCCTGGAGATCGGCAAGGAGTTCGCCGGGATCGGCGCGCTGCTGCCGGACCGGGTCCCGACACCGGGCCGGGCCAGGATCAGGAAGGCCGCCGCGGTCATCGACGCCGAGGTGAGCCGGGTCGTCGCCCGCCACCGCGACGGCGGGGACGATCGCCCCGACCTGCTGAGCCGCCTGCTGACCGCGGTCGACGAGACCGGTGCGCACCTCACGGACCAGGAGATACGCGACGAGACGGTCACGCTCTACATCGGCGGACACGAGACGACCAGTTCCACTCTGGTGTGGGCCTGGTACCTGCTGTCCCGCAATCCGCGGGCACGCGCCGCGCTGACCGAGGAGCTGGACCGGGTACTCGGTGACCGGGATCCGGAGTTCGAGGACTACGCCCGGCTGACGTACGCCCAGTCGGTGGTCAAGGAGACCCTGCGTCTCTACCCGACGATCTGGCTGGTCACCGGCGTCGCCAAGGAGGGGGCGCGGATCGGCGGAGTCCCGATACCGGTGGGCACCAGGGTGTGGACCAGCCAGTGGGCGACGCACCGTGACGAGCGGTGGTTCCCCGAGCCCGAGGAGTTCCGCCCCGATCGCTGGGATCCGGAGCGGGGCGACGCCATCGAGGAGTACGCCTGGTTCCCGTTCGGCGGCGGCCCCCGGGTCTGTCTGGGCACCCGGTTCGCGATGGTCGAGGCGGTGCTGATCCTGGCGGTGCTGGCACGCCGATTCGACCTGGACGTGGACCCGGGCACCGTCAGCCCCGTACCCGCGCTGACGCTGCAACCGGACCGCGAGGTGATGGCGACCGTCCGGGCGCGCCAAGGGGCGTAGGGCCTCTCGTTCGGATCACGCCGGGCTCGCGGGGTCCGGCACTGCACCTCGCCGCATGGTCGTCGGGGCGACACGGCGCCGGCACCCGGATACACCGAACCGATAGGTCCAATCTGTCGCGGAGATCACACCGCACCGGTCACACTGGCTGTGCCGGCCTCCCCGGCCGCCGGGCCTTCCGGCCGTACCCGCAAGGCTGTCGATCCGACGGGAGAAACACCATGCGTCTCCGTTCCGCCGTTCCCTCCGCCCTCTCCGTCGTCGCCCTGGCGCTGACCGGCACCGCTGTCTCGGCCACCACCGGCACGGCCGCCGCCCGTGTGGTGCCCCGCCCCGGCGTCTGTCCGGAGAAGGCCCTCGATGTGCGGGCAGCGCCCGGCGGGCAGCGGAACGCCGTCCGTATCAGCATCAGCAACCAGGGCGGCGCGGCCTGTGCCGTGGACCGGATCCCGACGGTCACTTTCCGGGGCCTGGACGGTTCCGCGGAGGCCGTGCCGCCCACCGGGAGCGGGCCCTACGTCCTCGCGCCCGGCGAGCGAGCGTACGCCGCCCTGCGCACGGCGGACCCGGCCACCGCCGAAGGACATGTCGTCGGCAGTCTGTCGGTGGCGGCCGACCCCTCCCACCTGGGCGTCACCTTCCGGGCAGCCACCGTGGGCATGCCCGCGGGGATCCATGTGTGGGTGCCGGTCACCACCCTGTGGCAGGAGTCGCGCGCGGCGGCCGACCGGGCCCTGTCGGACGCGCTGGGCTGAGGGCGGAACGGGCCGCACGGTACGGGCGGTCCTGCCCCGGCCGTGACCCGAAGCGCGGCGCCGTCCCGCCCGGACCGCTGTTACCCTGCCCGCCGCCCGCCGCCCGGCCCGCGGTTCAGCCGGTGATCAGGGCCGGGTCGCTCGTCCCCGCCTCGCCCGTCTCGACGTGTCCGGCGAATCGCCGCAGGAACGTGGTGTCCGTGTCGCAGACCACGGAGATGTCGTACCAGCGACCGCTCCCCCGCAGGTCCACCGAGTGGGTCACGGTCGCACCCGCGCGCACCGTGAATGTCCGGACGGATTCCCCGTACGCTTCGCTCACCGTCATATGGGCATCACCGGAACCGGCGTGGGTCATCGTCAGATCGAGACGTCCGTCGGTCGCGTTGTGGCGGGCGGTCACCTCGGGCCCTGCCGTTTTGCCGGCCCCCTTGAACGTGCGCAGGAAGCCATTGGGACCGTACACGCTGAGGTTGGTCAGACCGCTCGAGTAGGCCGTGTTCCAGGTGTCGGAGAGCGACTTGCCGGCCTCGGCGGTGTAGGTCCAGGGGCCGTCGGTGCGGTTCGCGGACGTGACCAGGAACTGCGCCCCGGCCGCATCGCCGCCGCTGAACGTGAGGCTGTACTTGCCCGTGGCCGGGTTCGCGGCGCCGTCGACGAACGGCGCGTACGGCAGCGGCCGGGTGGGACGGGAGCCCCGTTCCTGCTTCGGCACACTGCCGACGGCGGGCGGAACGGGCACGTAGTCGGGATGCCGGTTGCGGTCCGGCGGCAGGTATCCGGCCGTCGAAGGCAGCGCGACGGGCGCGGTGTCCGCACGGCGGAAGTCGAACGCCGAGGTGAGGTCACCGCAGACGGCACGCCGCCAGGGCGAGATGTTGGGTTCCTGCACGCCGAAGCGGCGCTCCATGAACCGGATGATCGAGGTGTGGTCGAAGACCTCGGAACAGGAGAACCCTCCGGTGCTCCACGGCGAGACGACCAGCATCGGCACACGCTGCCCCAGACCGTACGGGCCCGCGGCGTAAAGCAGGTTGCCCGCGAAGTAGTCGGCCGAGGTCGCCACGGTGGAGAGCCCCTGGGCCGCACCGGACGGCGGGTACGGCGGCACGACGTGGTCGAAGAAGCCGTCGTTCTCGTCGTACGTGACGAACAGGGCGGTCCGTCCCCATACCTCCGGGTCGGACGTCAGCGCGTCCAGCACCTGCGAGATGTACCAGGCACCGTAGTTCACGGGCCAGTTGGGATGTTCGCTGAAGGCTTCCGGGGCGGCTATCCAGGAAATCTTCGGGAGTTTTTTGGCCTTCACGTCGGCCCTGAGCCTGTCGAAGAGCCCGTCGCCGTTCTTGGCGTCAGTGCCGGTGCGTGCCTTGTCGTAGAGCGGGTCTCCGGGCTTGGCGTTGCGGTAGTTGTTGAAGTACAGCAGCGAGTTGTCACCGTAGTTCCCCCGGTACGCGTCGCTGATCCATCCCCAGGACCCGGAGGCGTCCAGCCCGTCGCCGATGTCCTGGTAGATCTTCCAGGACACCCCGGCCTTCTCCAGGCGTTCGGGGTACGTGGTCCACCCGTACCCCGCCTCGTCGTTCCCGAGCACGGGGCCGCCACCGACGCCGTCGTTCCCGGTGTATCCCGTCCACATGTAGTAGCGGTTCGGGTCCGTGGACCCGATGAAGGAGCAGTGGTACGCGTCGCAGACGGTGAAGGCGTCGGCGAGGGCGTAGTGGAACGGTATGTCCTCGCGGGTGAGGTAGGCCATCGTCGTCGCCGACTTGGCGGGCACCCACTGGTCGTACGCGCCCTTGTTGAACGCCCGGTGTCCGCCCGCCCAGTCGTGGTTGAGGCCCTGCATGAACTGGAGCCCGAGGTTGTCGGCCGTGGGCCGGAACGGCAGCACTTCCTTGATGCCGGACGACTGGTGCCACACCGGTTTGCCGCTGGGCAGCGTCACCGGTCGCGGGTCGCCGAAGCCACGTACGCCCTTGAGCGTGCCGAAGTAGTGGTCGAACGAGCGGTTCTCCTGCATCAGCACGACGATGTGCTCGACATCCTTGATGGTGCCGGTGGCGCCCTTGGCCGGGAGGGAGGCAGCGCGGGCAATGCTGTTCGACAGCATGGAGAACGCGGCTGCGCCTCCGGCGAGTTGCATGAAGCGGCGTCGGTCGATATCAGCCATGGTGAGGACCTCTGTGGGGTGAGGAGACACGGGGCGAAAGCGACTGGAGTGTTCCAGAGTTCACCGGGCCGCGGAAGGGCCATGCGGTGTGGACAGGGTGGCGATCCGCCGAACAGGAGGAGGCGGGCCGGGGCCCGCGGCGGTCACTGCGGGCGCCCGCTGCGGGCGCCGCCCTTGCCGCCCCGCTGTCCGGCTCCGAGGGGCGCCCTGACCCGCCCCGTCGTCGCCGCGGGTCGTGCCCGTTGACTATCGTGGCCGGACCGGACCGGATGAAGGGGCGTGCGGATGGCGTATGGGCGGGCCGAGTGGGTCCGGGTACCGGTGGGGGACGATGCGGCGCGGTGGGCGACCCGGGGCAGGTGCCTGCGCGTCCTCGTCGTCGTACACAACGTGACCGCCGCGACCCGTCTGCTCGATGTGCTGCCCCTGTTCGACGACGACTGGCGCGTCCAGCTGCTGGTGACCTGTACGGGCTCCTCGGCGTTCGCGGCCGGTACGGCGGAGTTGCTTGCCGATACCGGGGTTCCGGTCGTGCCATGGGAGCAAGCGATCGAGACAAAGGTGGATCTGGCCATCTCCGCCAGTTTCGGTGGCCAACTGGACTCTTTTTCCGGGAAGTTGGCCGTCCTCTCACATGGCGTTGGATACACTAAGAGGCTGGCTACACCGGACACCGGACACCGGACACCGGACACCGGACACCGGACACCAGGGCGGGGGCGGGGCGGCGATGGCACCCGCACCCGTTTTCGGGCTTGCGCCGGAGTGGCTGCTGTCACGGGGCGCACCCCTCGCGGACGCACTCGTCCTCTCCCATCCCGAGCAGTACGAACGGCTGCGCATCGCCTGCCCCGAAGCGGCGCCCACCGCTGTCCTCGCCGGGGATCCCTGCTTCGACCGGATGCTCGCCGCCCGGCCCCGTCGCGATCGCTTCCGCCGCGCGTTGAACGTACGGCCGGGGCAGCGGCTCGTTCTGCTCAACTCGACCTGGAACTCCAACTCCCTCGTCGGTGACGGCGAAGCGGGGCGGGACGGGGGTGATGTCGTCGCCGCGCTGCTGGATCGGGTCGCCGCGGAGTTTCCCGTGGACGAGTACCGGTTCGCGGCCGTACTGCACCCCAACGTCTGGCACGGCCACGGGCCCGGCCAGATTCGCGCCTGGCTCGATCGCGCGCGGCGCGCCGGACTGGCACTCATCGATCCGCTGAAGGGCTGGCGGCAGGCTCTGCTGGCCGCCGATGCCGTGATCGGGGACCACGGTTCCGTCACCTACTACGCCGCCGCCCTCGGCACTCCCGTGCTCCTGGGAGCCGCACCGCTCGACGCCCTCGATCCCGACGCGCCGATCTCCGCGTTCATGCGGGAGGCGCCGCGGCTCGATCCCGGAGCGTCACTGGCGGAGCAGATCGAGCAACTCATCGGCTGTCACCGGCCGTTGCCCGGACCTGCCGAGTTCACCACCTCCGTCCCGGGTGAATCCGCGGTCCGGTTGCGGAGACTCTTCTACTCGATGATGGGTGCGCCGGAGCCCGGCCGGCCGGCCTCCCTGAAGCCGCTCGCGCTGCCCGATTTCGAGCCCGGAACGGTCACCGTCCCCCTGCTCGTGGTGTCACAGGTGATCGGGCCGGGAAGGATCACGGTCGGTCGCTGGGCCGGGACGCCGCAGCGGGCGGCCCCGGATGACGGCGCAGAAGCACATGTCGCCGTGCACGAGGACACCCGTGACGTGGACCAGCTGGATCTCGCCGATGTCATCTTCCGGGACGGGGCGCCCGATGATCCGCGGTTCGGGTCCCCGTCGGTCTGGACGGCCGAGGTACTCCGCCGCCATCGAGGCTGCTCGCTCGCGGCCTATGTGACGGGTTCGTCCATGTGTGTGGTCCGGGTCCGCGGCAAGGAGCCGCTGCGGGTGGTGGCGACGCCCGCCGCCGATGCGGGAGACGCCTCCGGTGCGGACCCCGCGACGTATGCCTCCGCCCTGTACGCCTGGCTGGCCACGGGCAGCCAGGACGCGGCCGCCGTCGACGGGCGGCTCGCACAGGTGGTGGCGGAAGGGCTCTGGGTGCGGACCGGTGCCCGGCTGCACCGTGTGCGGGTCGAGCCTCTGGCACCTCCCGGATGAGGGGAGGCGCCAGAAGCGGGACAGCCCTTACGGGGTGACGCAGCGTTCGCGCAGGCGTCGCAGATGCGAGAGGTGATACTCCGCACGCTGGCCGTCGAGCGTGGTGATCGCCTCGTCGATCAGGGGCAGGGCCGCTTCGGTGTCCCCTCCGTCCAGCCAGGTCTCGGCCAGATCGGTGAGCGTCCGGGCCGTGTTGTACGTATCACCGCTCGCCCGGAAGCGACGCAGTGCGGTGCCCAGCCTGTCCCGGGCCTCTTCGCTCCGCCCGAGCCCGCGCAGGGCCCGTCCGCGGTGGCGCTCCAACAGGGCCTGGGCGCGCGGCAGGTCAGCGACTCCTTCATCGCGTCCACCCAGCGAGCCCAGGATGTCACCCGCTTCCTCGAAACACTCGTACGCCTCCTGGTACCGCCACTGGCGCAGCCTCAGCAGGCCCAGGAACTCCACGGCCGAGGCGTGGCCTCGCTTGTGGCCGGCCGACTGCTCGGCCCGCGCCGCTGCCAGCGTCTCGGCCTCCGCTTCCTCCCAACGTCCCAACTCGGTGAAGGTGTGGGCAAGTTGCGCATGGAGCGCTCCGGCGTCGAGGCTTCCCGGACGATGGCCGTCGACGAGACGTGCTCCGATGCGCAGCGCCGGCAGCAGCATCTCGTGGTGCCCCGCTTTGAGCTGTAGCGGCCACAGGGAACGGCACAGGCGCACGGCGGTGTCCGGGTCGCCGGACTCCTCGGCGCAGCGAACGGCCTCGACCAGATTGCCCGACTCCGCGAGCAGCGCGTCCAGGGCGGTACCCCGGTCCTCGTATCTCTGCCCGTTCCGGTCGCCGGTGGGCTGCGGGACGCGCCAGCTCTCCGGGAGTGCCTGGTGGGCCGCCGTTGCCGCCAGGTCCGCATAGGCGAGAAGCGTGCGGGCGAGAGCGGCGGAGCAGGCAGCGATGCCGTCCTCGCGGATCGCTGTCGCTTCGGCGTGTGCCCGGACTCCGGGGCGGTAGCGGTAGCGCCCGTCGCCGGCCCGGCTGTGTTCCAGGAGCATCCGGTCGGCGAGGTCCGCCAGGAGTTCGGCTGCGGCAGCGGGGTCCTGACCGGTGGTCCGCCCGGCCGCCGTGGCATCGAAGGCGGGCCAGCCGCGCAACGCCATCAGCCGGTACATCCGGGCGGCTTCCGGGGTGAGGAACTGGTAGTTGTCCTCTGCCGCTCCCTGGACCGGATCGGCGTCGGCCACGGTCCGGTGCGGCAAAAGCGTGGGGGCCAGGAGCCGGTCCGCCGCTGCCCGGAGCGCGTACGGAGATCCGCCGCAGCGCGCGAGCAGCGACGGCAGCGTGGCGCGGGCCGCGGCGACGGTGGACTTGTCGGTGATATCGGTGAGCAGCCGTACGGCGTCCCGGTCGGTGAGCGGACCGACGGGGACCCGTACGGCGTCGAGACCGGGGAACGGGGTCCGGGCGACCACGATCGTGAAGACCCCGGGTGCCGACGTGAGGAAGGGCCTGACCTGGGCCGCCGAGTGCGCGTGATCGAGCACGACCAGAAGTCTGCGGTCCGACACGCAGTGTCGGAAGAACTCACCGAGTCGGTCGGTCGCGGTGGGCATCTCCTCGTCCCGCACGCCCAGTTGACGGAGCAGCACGCGCAGGACGGTGCCGACGTCGCGCGCGCTCGTGGCGCCCCCGCCGCCGAGGTCCGCGTAGATCTGTCCGTCCGGGAAGAGACGGTTCGGCCGGGAACCGTAGTGCACGGCGAGCGCGCTGGACCCCATGCCGTCCGGACCGTACACCAGGGCGAGGCGGGGCCTTCCGTCGGCGCGCCGGGATGCCTCGCGCTGGAGTCGCCTCATCGCCTCCTTGCGGTCCGTGAAGAACCTTATGGAGGCGGGGAGGTGCGACTGCGAGGCCCGCCCGGGATGCGGTCCGCCGTGCACTCTGGACGCGAACGCGTTCCAGGCGGCGGCGAGTTGCGGGTTCACACGGATCTGCTCGTGGACCATGCGGGCCACCTCGTCCCGTTCACCCGGCGCCGCGGGCGCGGGGACCTCCCGCCCGACGATTCTCCGCACGAGGCCGCCGGTCGACTCCCAGGCCCATTTGCCGGCCTCGTTGGCCATTCCCGAACCAACTGCGCCGAGTACCGCCGAAATTGCCGCCACCGAGGTGGGATCCAGCATGTCGCGCACTCCTCGTTCCCGGTGTTCCGCGCGGTGCGCCCTCCCCGGCACCGCCGCTGTCACCATGCGGATCTACGTTAGCGGCAGAGCGGGCAACATCCCCTGGACACGGCGATGATGGCCGGTCTGCCCCGCCCCGGGCTACCCGTGCTCCGGGCCGTCCCCGGTCGGCAGCGGGTCACTGGTTCCACGGGGCGAGAACGTCACATGGATCTGCCAGTCCCCGGTCCGTACCGACAGGCCGTCCGTCAGGTCCTGGCCGGTGTCCCGTGCCGTATCGGTGAGCCAGAGGTTGACGGCCGCGCCCAGAACCACGGCGTCGAGCGGGGGCCGTCGTGTCCCCCATGTCCGCTCGGTGCGCGCCTCCAGCTCGCGGCCGCCGCGCAGGCGGACCAGGCAGCGGGTCGTGTCGACCGCCGCGACCAGGACGTTCGCATGCTCGGATCGCCGGCTTTCGCGGTCGGCCCACTCCGTGGCCGGGAGCTCGGCCTCGATCTCGGTCCGGGCGACGA
Organism: Streptomyces sp. NPDC015032; assembly: GCF_043080425.1. Taxonomy (NCBI): domain Bacteria; kingdom Bacillati; phylum Actinomycetota; class Actinomycetes; order Kitasatosporales; family Streptomycetaceae; genus Streptomyces; species Streptomyces sp. NPDC015032. The sequence goes on from NZ_JBIBVN010000007.1 coordinate 233,912, forward strand.
CCTCTGCGGCCTGTCTCCACAACAGGTGGTTCTCCTCACCCGTGACGGCGTAGAACCCTCTGGCCTCGGTGTGGTGCCCGGCGATCATCGGCCGGCGCCGGACGTCGACGGTTCCCGTCCCGTCGTGGGCGCCGGTGACGTCGTAGGCCGTGGGCGCGGGGCGGTGTGCCGGTTCGGGCGCCGGGACGGGAGAGGGGTGCGGCGCGTACCGCGGCGGACGTACACCGCGCTGCGCCAGGAACGCGTACATCCGTTCCTGTGTCCTCGCGCCCGAAGTATCGACGGAGGCCAGTTGCCGGTCGACGACCGGTCTCAGGTCTTCGGGGTCGTAGCGGCGTGCCGCATCCATGAGCTGGGCGTACACGTCCCTGTCGGGGGCGAGCCGGGGAGCCCGGTGGGCGAACGCGGCGGCGGGGGACGCGGGATCCAGTTCGTCGAGCCCGGTCGCGGCCAGCAGGGTGACCCGGTCGGCGGCGGCCGAGTAGAAGGATGTGGAGCCGTGGTCGCCCACCACCCAGTCACTGGCCACCACCGCCGCTCGCCAGCCCTCCTGCGGCGGGATGATCATGAGTCCGGCGTCCATCGCCTCGGCCAGCCGGTCGAACACGCCGTCAGGGGTGTGGCGCGCCCAGACATTGGGGTGGAAGACGGCCGCGACCGCGAACTCGTCGACGGGCAGCGAGGTGACGAGGCGCAGGGGCAGGCCGGGGTGGCGGCCGAGCAGCGAATGGCTGCTCCAGGTCGAGTGGACGACCACCAGCCGGCGTCCGTTGACGGCACCGAGCCGCGCCCGGTAGTGGTCGCGGCGGGACATGCTGGCCCGGATCCGCTGGAAGCACCAGTCGCCCACGGTCACGGCGTACGGAACTGCTTCCGGGCAGGTCTCGGCGAGCCGGTCGATCTGTTCCGGGTGCGAGACACCGATGGCCGCCGGAACCACCTTGCCGCGCCACATGAGTTCGCGGCGGGACAGCCCGGCGGGCGACCGGGAGTCCCCGGTGGACTCCGTCACCAGACGGTTGTAACCGGCGCCGTGCGGCAGGACCATCAGCGGGGCGTCCAGCCGTCTCATCGTCGGGTGCACCGAGCACGAGACGGCGAGGTCGAACGAACGCCGGGTCGCCTCCTCCCAGGTGAGCACCCGTACGCCCAGGGCGGAGAGGTACTCCCCGAGCCCGTCGCCGAAGACCGAGCCCGGATTGACGGTGTAGTACTTCTCGATGCCGTCCTCGGCGCGCAGCAGGCGCATGACGTCGAGCACCCGCGTCGCGGAGGTGAGGGTACGTGCCACACCCAGGACAGCAGCCTTCGACGGCTCCCAGGTGTTCCAGCGGGACCGGCCGGACCGGGCGGCGGCCCGGCGGCGCAGCTTCGACGGCACCAAGGTCAACAGTGGCTCCGGAACAGTGAAGGTGAAGGAGTTCGGCGGTGACGGTCGTCGGTGCGGGTCATCCGGCCGGTGGCGCCATGCCCAGCCGTCGGCGCAGTTCGCGCAGATGGTTGTCGCAGGCTTCCCGCAGCGGCATGTCGTCCGTCCGCTCCGCCAGCTCCGCGAGAAGGGAGAGCGCCTGGTCGAGCTTGGCGTACAGCTTGGACCGCGCGGCCCGGTCCGCCGCCACGAGAACGGTCTCGACGGCTCGTTCCCAGCTCTCCAGGCCGATCAGGGCCCGGGCGGCGACCAGGCCGATACGCGGCAGCATGGCGTCGTCGCCACTGTCGCGGGCGGTCGCCGCCGCGCCGTCCAGCACGTCGAGCGCCTCCTGCCAGCGGCCTCCCGCGACCAGCGCCTGCCCGATGTTGTAACTCTGCACCACGATGCCGTGCTCGTCCTGGCAGGCGGTGTTGGCCCGCAGCGCACGCTCGAAGAGGTGGCGGGCGTCGTCGGGACGCCCGAGGGACAGCGCGATCAGGCCCTGGGTCTCCCACACCACACCGCTCAGCCGGGCGTCGTCGACGAGATCGAGCAGGCCGGTGGCGGCCGCCAGCTCGCGTTCGGCCCGTTCGAACTCACCCAGTTCGTACTCGGCACGGGCCAGCTGGTTGCGCATGCGGACCTCGACGTCCGGCCGGCCTTCCCGCTGGGCGGCCTCGGTCCCGAGGCGGTGCGCGTCGATCCAGTCGGCGTAGTCCTTGCGGCTGTGGTAGAAGGCCCACAGCGATTCGCAGAGCCGCCACACGGCGTCGTACCACCGTTCTCCGTCGGCGGCGCGCAGCACGGCGATGAGGTTGGCGCGCTCCGCGTCCAGCCAGTCCAGGGCACTGGCCCGGTCGGTGAAGAGCGGCGCACCGGGGCCGAGTTCGGCCGGCGAGCGCGCCGGAGGCGCCTGCAGCCGAAAACGGTTGCCGAGAATCAGCGCGTCCGCGTGTGCTGCCGCTTCGGTGTAGAAGCCGACGACCGCCTCCAGTACGGCCCGGCGCTCCTCCCCGGGGGCGTCCGCCGCCCGGAGACGCGCGTGGGTCCGGACGATGTCGTGCAGCCGGTAGCGGGGGCCGTTGTCCGGCCCCTCCACGACCACGGCCAGGTGCGCCATGAGCAGGTCCCCGAGGGCGTCGTCGACCTGTACCGCACCGGCGGCCCGGAGGGCGGCACCGGTCACGGTCTTCATCGGGAGGAGCCCGAGCAGGCGGTAGAGCTGCCGCGTAGGGTCGTCGAATCCGTCGACCACGGTGTCGAGTGCGGCCCCGACGCTTCCCGTACCCGTGTCGCCCACCATCGCTCCGCCCCTTCGCGTCCTCGTTCCGTCGGTCTCCCGCGGCTCCTCGCCCGCGCCGTGTCCGTGCTGGGCGGCGAGATCGCGCACCACGTCATCGAGCCGCAGCTGGGGGCGTCCGGCGAGCCACTCCCCCACGGCGCGCAGGGCGAGCGGCAGCCCGCCGCACAGCCGGACCAGTTCGGCGGCGGCGTCCTCGGCCGCGGTGACGTGCCACCGCCGTACCAATTGCACGCCCGCGCCCACGTCGAGCGGATCCACGACGATCGACACCGCTCCGTCCATCTCCAGCGAGGGCAGGCGCCTGCGGCTGGTGACGACCAGCAGACCGCTGGGCGGCATCAGCGGCCGCACCTCCGGGGCATGGTGCGCGTTGTCCACGACGACCAGCACGGCGCGACCGGCCGTGATACTCCGGAACAATCCGGTCCGCTCCGCGGACCCGGGAGGCACGTACTGGTTGTGCACCCCCAGGGCCCGCAGAAATCCGGCCAGTACCCCGGCTGTGTCGACGGCGCCGTCCCGGCGGTAGTCGTCGAGGTCGACGTACAACTGGCCGTCCGGGCAGTGCTCCTTCACGTCCTCGTCGACCCAGTTCGCCACCAGCTGTGTCTTGCCCACGCCGCCCAGTCCGGTCACCACGACCATGCCGGGCGACCGCTCCATGGAATACGAGGCCGCGACCGCGCGGAGGGCGGCGAACTCCGCGGTGCGGTTGACGAAGCATCGGCTGGGCGGCGGCACCTGGCTCGGTGGCACGCCCGGCGCCGCGGGCGGCAGGACGATCTGTCCGACGTTCCTGGCCATGACCAGCGGGCCGGCCACCACCGCGTCCCCGGAGAGGGTGTTGTGCACGGCGCCCTCGTCCTCCGTACCGTGACTGCTCACCCGTACTCCCTTCCCGGCCGGCCCGTGTCTGCGGGTCCAGACTATGGTCCGGTGATCCGCTCCACGTCCGAACGCGGAGTTCCGACGCGACGAGGGACCTGTGCGAGCTCGTCTACGATCGTCCGCGTGTGCGCAAACGTCATAGTCGCCGAAGACGACGAGAAGCAGGCCGAACTCGTACGCCGATACCTCGAACACGAGGGGCACGCGGTCAGAGTCGTCGGGGACGGCCTCGCGGCCCTCGCCGAGGTCCGGCACCGGGAGCCCGATCTGCTGGTGCTCGACGTGATGATGCCCCGGGCGGATGGTCTGGACGTGGTGCGCGTGCTGCGCGCCGAGCACCGGGAGGTACCGGTGCTGATGCTGACGGCCCGCAGCACCGAGGACGATCTGCTGCTGGGCCTGGATCTCGGCGCGGACGACTACATGACGAAGCCGTACAGCCCGCGCGAGTTGATGGCGCGCGTGCGGACGTTGCTGCGCCGCGCCCGGCGGGTCTCGGCGGATGCCGGTCCCGCCGCGGACCAGGCACTGACGGTGGGTGCGCTGAGGGTCGACCCGGTCCGGCACGAGGTGTCGGTCGAGGGCCGGTCCGTGGAGTGCACGCCCGGTGAGTTCCGGATTCTCGCCGCGATGGCGGCGGAGCCCGAGCGGGTCTTCAGCCGGCAGCGGCTCCTGGAGGAGCTGCACGGCTTCGACCGGTACATCAGCCTCCGCACCGTCGACGTGCACATCATGAACCTGCGGAAGAAGATCGAGCCCGCGCCGCGTCGGCCGGCCCGGCTGCTCACCGTCTTCGGTGTGGGGTACAAACTGACGGATCCGGCCAGGAAGGCCTCCCGTGCGTCGTCGTAGCCGGGTGGGCAACGTGCCCGTCCGTAGTGACCAGCGGGCCCGGACGTGGCGTGAACAGCGGGCGCGGCGCCGTCGTGAGCGACGAATACGTCGTGCGGAGCGGGCGCGGCTGCCGTTGCGCAAGAGTCTGTTCGGCCGGCTGCTCGCGGTGTCGGCACTGGTGGCGGCGTGCTCGGTGGCCGCCACCGCCTGGATCGCCGTACAGACCACGTCCGGAGCCATCAAGCAGGAGCAGGGGCAGAATCTCACCGCGGACGCCCGGATCTACAACACCCTGCTCGGATATGCGGCGACCCACCCCACCTGGGACGGTGTCGGCGGCACCGTACGCGACCTGGCGCGGCAGTCCGGCCGGCGGATCGCGCTCACCACCGAGCAGCGCCGGCCGATCACCGATTCCGCCACCCTGCCGTCCCCGCCCGCACTGCCGCCCCAGGCGTCGGCGATCGTCGATCCGCTGTCCGTGGACACGGCCCTGTCCCAGACGGTGGGCCGGGCGGCGAATGGCGCGGCCGACCGTGTCGACCCGCGCGCGGTCGGTCCGTTCCGGCTCCCCCGGGCCGAACGTGCGGCGTTGCAGCGCGCCGCCGAACGGAGTGTGGCGTGCCTGAGCCAGTCCGGGGTGGCGGCGGACGTGGTCCAGGGACCGAGCGGTCGCCCACGCATCGAGCTCGTCGGCAATGATCCCGACCGGCTGGACAACACCCGGTGCGCCTCCGACGACCTGGACCTTCCGACGGCGACCGAGCGCAAGGCGCTGGGAGAACTCAACCAGTTGGCCAACGCCTGCCTGAAGCGTCAGGGCCGCGGCGGCGTGCGGCTCAATCCGGACCTGTCCTGGGGCGAGCGCCCCGAACCGGTGCCGACCCCGCGTGCGGCCCCCACGGGGGTCACCCGCGCACCGAGCGTCCGGACCGGCGACGACGACCGGGCCACCGCCTCCTGCGTGGGCACGGCCCGGCGCGAACAGCTCAGTTCCTATGTCGCCTCACCCGCGCTGCTGTTCATCGGCGACGAGGGCAACACGACCGTGCCCGGCTTCGACCTCTCCCCGGCGAACACGGCGAAGATCGCGGGCGCCGCGGCGCTTGTCCTGGCGCTCACCGTCGGGGCCACGGTGCTGGCCGGGGCCCGGCTCGTACGGCCGTTGCGGGCCCTCACCGGTGCGGCACAGCGCATGCGGGACGGGGAGGACTCCGCGCCCGTGCTGGTCACCGACGACAACGAGATCGGGCGGCTCGCCGCGGCCTTCAACGACATGGCCGCCCACCGCGCCCGCCTGGAAGGGCAGCGCAAGGACATGGTCAGCGACGTCGCCCATGAACTGCGCACCCCACTGAGCAATATCCGCGGCTGGCTGGAGGCGGCGCAGGACGGTCTGGCGGAACCCGATCCGGCGTTCATCTCCTCGCTGCACACGGAGGCCGTGCAGTTGCAGCACATCATCGACGACCTCCAGGATCTGGCCGCGGCCGACGCGGGTGCGTTGCGGCTGCACCCCGAGCCGGTACGCATCGAGGACGTGCTGGGCCAGGTGGCCGCGGCCCACCAGGGGCGGGCCGAGACGGCGGGAGTCGCACTGACGGTCCGCACGTCCCCGGCCGGGGATCCCCTTCCCGGTCTGACGGCCGACCCGGTCCGGCTGCGTCAGGTCATCGGCAACCTGGTGTCCAACGCGGTGCGCCACACTCCGGCGGGCGGAAATGTCACCTTGTACGCGTACGGCTCCGAGTCCGCGACGGACAAGGCGACGGCGGGTGCGCAGACGGCGGTGGGAGCACAGGCAACGGTGGACGAGGTGGTGGTGGACGTCACCGATACCGGCAGCGGGATCTCCGCCGTTGATCTGCCGCATGTCTTCGACCGCTTCTGGCGCGCCGAGAAGTCCCGCAGTCGCCGCACCGGCGGCAGCGGGCTGGGACTGGCGATCGTACGGAAACTCGTCGAGGCGCATGGCGGCTCGGTGAGTGCGGTGAGCGTCGAGGGGCGTGGCTCGGTGTTCACGGTCCGCCTGCCGGTGGAGGCGGCGGGGACGGGAACGGAACCGCAGCCGGGTGGGACGAATGGCCCGGGTGAGCCGGGAGGGGTATCGGCGGGCGTGCCGGGGAGCGGTACCGGTGACCGCGGGAGCGGCAGGGACGGCGGCGGGCACGGTGCGGACCGGATCTGATGCGATGACCACAGCGCTCTGACAGCTTCTTCATAACTTCGCGCCAGCCTGTCGGCATGCCTCGCGCCCGGTGCGAACCGGCATCCGGGCACCACCGAGGCCGACCAGGAATGGAGCCATGCCCATGCCCCATCGTCTGTCCTTCCGTACCGCCGTCCTTGCCGCCGTCGCGGCCGGTGCGGTACTCGTCCCGTCCACCGCGGCCTTCGCCGACAGCGCGCCCAAGCCTGTGGCCTCGACGCCGTCCGCCGAGCGGTCCGCCGCGGCCGAGCGGGCGGACGCGGCCAAGCGGGCGGCCCAGCCGTCGGTGGCGCCCCGCGGCGGCGTCGCCGCGGGCGACAAGCCGGCTCCGGCACCGGCCGTGCGGGAGGCCGGCACCGAGCGTTCGGCCGCCCCCGCTCCGCGTGGCGGCGTCGCCGCGGGCGAGCGGCCGGCCGGTACCTCGGGCGACCACACCACCGCCCTCGCCGGGTCGGCCGCGGCCGCCCTGCTGGTTGCGGGCGCGGGGACGGTCGTCCTGCGCCGCCGCTCCGCCGCACAGCAGGGCCGCTGAGCCGACGACATGTCACATCGCGTCACACCATGTGACATCGCACGACATGTGACATCACTCGGCACGTGACCGAGCACGGCAGCCGACGGCGCACAGCAGTCGGTCTGCCGCGTGGCGCCGCCCCTCCCGGGCGGCGCCACTCCCCGTCTCCGCCTCTTCCTGGAGCCCCACCATGTCCCGCAAACCTCCACCGCTCTGGCGCGCCGTCCTCCCTGCACTCGCCTGCCTCGCCCTCGCAGGCTGCTCCTCCTCCCCCTCCTCCTCCGGTGCCGTGGACGCGCCGTCCGGCGCCCCGGACGCTCTCAACTCCCCGAAGGAAAAGGGTTCCAGGGCGGCGAACGAGCCCGGCTCCCCGGAGTCCGCCGCGAGTCCCACCCATGTGAGCATCCCGTCGATCGGGGTGAACAGTTCACTGATGCGGCTCGGGCTGAACAAGGACGGCACGGTCGAGGTCCCGCCCGCCGAGAAAGGCATGACGGTCGGCTGGTACACCGGCAGTGCCACCCCCGGTGAGCGTGGCGCCGCGGTCCTCATCGGACACAACGACACCCGCTTCGGGAAGGCCGTCTTCCACGATCTGAAGAAGATCGACAAGGGCGCGGACATCGCGATCCGCAACGACCGTGGAGCGGAGATGCACTTCAGGGTCACCGGCACCGAGACCGTCAGCAAGAAGGCCTTCCCGACCAAGAAGGTCTACGGCTCCACCGACCAACGCGCCCTGCGCCTCATCACCTGCGACGGCGCCTTCGACGCACAGGGACACCCGGTGGACAACCTCATCGTGTACGCGAACCGGAGCTGACGACGGCGTCGAGGAACACCGTTTCGCAGCTGGCCACGGTGATCGCCCAGCCCTTTCTCACGCACTCCCACGGCCGGCCCTGAGGCCGAGCCAAGTCCATGGTGGTGACGGCCTCGCGGCAGTCCGCCGTGCAGACACTCTCCCGTCTCAACCGCACCGCGGATCGCAAGTCCCAGGCCGACTTCGCGGGTCCTGGGCTTCGCCAACGACGCCCAGGACATACAGGGCGCGTTCCACAGGTACTTGGAGGAGGCGACGACGCGGACGGGCCGGGCAAGACGGTGTGGGCCGTGATGGAGGTGACATTGCCGTAGACGGACCGTCGCATCCGCGATTGAGCTCGCCTCTGCCCGCCGCACCACCGGCTCGGGGGTGCCTCCGGAATGGCCTCGTTGTCCACGAGGAGCCGGACAGTTTGCGGCCGCCTCTGCCGCTTACGGACGCCTCCTGCCGCGTACGCCGTCAGCTCGGTGAGCGTCCGGGGATCAGTGCCCGAATCCAGCGCCTTGAGGACTGCCGTGCCCAATTGCCTGCATCGCGTCTCGTTGGCAAAGGTGCTCGTGACATAGCTCTTGCGGGTAAAGAGGGTGTCGGGGTGGTGATCTGACAGGCAAGGACGTCCTGGACTTGGCGGCCGCGTTCACCGGGAGCCCCGGGATCTCAGGGCTCCCGCGTGAGCGGCTGTGCGTTGCGTCAGCGCGCGAACTTCTCGATGGCCGCCGGGGTGACGGGGGTGAAGAAGTTGACGAGGTTGCCGTCGGGGTCGCGGAACAGCAGTGACCGATTGCCCCAGGGCATGGTGGTGGGCTCGCTGACGAAGTCGGTCACGAAGCCGGTCAGGTTCTGGTGAACGCGGTCCACGTCGTCGACGAGGAACTCGGTGATCACGCTGTGGTTGTCCGCCGGGCGGGCAGAGCCCGGGGCGAACAGCGGGACGGTCCGGGTGCCGGCGATCGCGAGGGTGGCGCTGGGGGTCTTGAGTTCGGCGAAGTCCTCGGTGGCCCATATCGCCCGCATCCCTGTGGCTCGCTCGTAGAACTCGACGAGGCGCGCAACGTCGCTGGTGATGATACGGATCGAGACGAAGTCCATGGTGATCTCCTTGGCTGTGCTGGAGTCGTGCATTTCGCAGACTAGGAGAAATAGTGGACAGAATCGGTCCTGTATTCACGTAAGCTGTGAACATGTCCCGACCCACTGGCCGCGTGCTGACACTCCTGGAGCTGCTGCAGTCGGGCGGCACCCGGACAGTGGCCGAACTCGCCGGCCGGCTCGGCGTCGAAGGGCGTACCGTGCGGCGCTATGTGGACCAGCTGATCGACCTGGACGTGCCCGTGGAATCGGTGCGCGGCCGCTACGGCGGGTACCGGCTCGCCCCCGGGTACCGCTTGCCTCCGCTCATGCTCAGCGACGACGAGGCGCTGGCCGTGCTGCTCGGCCTGGTCGCCGGCCGCCGAGCAGGGCTGACGTCGACGCAGCACACGGCAAGCGAGACGGCATCGGCCAAGATCCGGCGGGTGCTGCCCAAGCACATCGCCTGCCGGCTCGACACACTCCTGGAATCCCTGGCCTTCACGGATCAGCGCGGCGAGTTCGACACCCCGGACGCCGAGGTCCTGCTCACCATCGCCGATGCGGTACGTCACCGTCGACCGGTCTCGATCCGCTACACCGACCGCGACGGACGGCGCAGCGAACGCACACTGCACGCGTACGGGATCGTCGCCCATTCGGGCCGGTGGTACGTCACGGGCAAGGACGACCAGATCGGCGAGGACCGAACCTTCCGGCTCGATCGCATCGCACACACGAGGACCCTGCCCGGCTCATTCGAAGCGCCGGCGGGTCCCGGTCCGGCACAGCGCGTGTTGTCAGGGTTCGCCACGGCCGAGTACCGGCATGAGGTGACCTTGCGGATCCACGGGACAGTTGAACAGATCCGCGCCCACCTTCCCGCCAGCGTCGCGAGCCTGGAGGAGCACGAGCCTGCGGCAGGCGAGGACCGGGCAACCGAGCGCTGGCTGCACATCGAGCTGCGGGCGGAGCGGCTCGACTGGTTGCCTCCGGTACTCGCCTCACTCGACCGGCCGTTCGTCATCGAGCGCCCCGATGAACTACGCGATCTCGTTATCGCGCACGCCGATCGCCTCGCGTCCTACGCCCGCCAAGCCTGACAGCGAGGAACCAATGTCATGAGATGGCACAGCTAAGGGCTGTCCCGGTCCCGACTCCTCATGTTTTCGCGCCCGTCCCCACCAAGCCGCTCAGCACCGAGAGCGAGCCACGGCACCGACCACTGCGGGCAGACCCTCCGGGCCGGCAGGGCGCCACCTCTGGATCTGCGGCGCATCGAGGCCGGAACCGAGTGGCCTTTCCTGCCGCGGCTGGATCCTGGTCGCCCGCGACGGAACGGTGAAGGTCCTCGACTTCGGGATCGCGGCGATCCTGCGAACCGATGTCACCAAGCCGACCGCGACCGGCACCCCCATCGGCACTATCCAGTACATGGCACCCGAGCAGGTGCGCGGCATGCTGCGAGAGGGCCGGGCCGGGGGCGTCGCAGTGCCAGGGCCGCCAGCGCCGCAGGGGCGCCCTTCGGGCCGCGGATGCCCGGGAAGGCGTTGATGTCGACGACGACGGGCGCCCCCTCTCGGTCCAGCAGGTCGACACCGTAGACATCCAGGCCGAAGACCTCTCCCGTGTGGAGGGCGAGTCGGGTCCAGGCCCGCGGCAGGTCACGGACCAGTGGCGCGGACTGGGCACCGCCCGGCGGGGCCCCCACGGGTGCGGGGCGCACCCCCGTGAACACCTCCCCCGCGATCACCCACAGCTTGTGGTCCCAGCCGCTGTTCGCGACGAACTCCTGTAGGACGACGGGCTCGTCGGACCACGTGGCGGCAAGGTCCCGGAGCTCGGCCGGACCGTCCACACGGGCCACCAGGTCCTGGCGCCGGCTGTGGCGGCTCTTGACCATGAGCGGATAGCCGCTCTCCGGCTGTTCCGCTCCGTGGAGGGCTTCGGACAGCGCGTCCAGGGTCCGTGTCCGGGGCATCGGCAGGTCGGCGCCTTCCGCCACGGCGGCGATCCGGCTCCTGTCCTGGCACAGCTCCGTCGCGGCGGCGGAGTTCACCACCCGGGCGCCGTGTGCTTCGAGGAAGCGTGCCAGCGCCAGTGCCCGGGGGGTATGGGCCTTGAGGAGGTAGACATCGGCGAGATCGTCCGGGGTCACCAGTTCCGAGGGGGATCCGGTTCCGGTGTCCGGGTTCAGGAACGTCACGCAGTGCTCCGCCGCGATCAGCGCGGAAGAGACCGCGGCGAGCAGCGGATGGTCCTGCTTGTCGGTCAGCAGACACACCCTCATATCTGCGCGGCTCCCGGCACGGCTGCCAGCATGTCCGCTTCGGAGCCGGGGACGGGGTGCGGATGAGGCAGTCCGTGGGGGATTTGCGGCTGCGCAGGAATGCGCGGAGCAGGGGCGAGCATGCCCGTCCTGGCAGCGCCGCCCTCCCTGGCCAGGTCGAGGACGGCTCCGGCCAACCGGGACACGGCATCGGGTACTTGACGGAAGCTCGGGAAATCATTGATGTCGACGATCACGGGGCCGTCCGGGCCGAGCACCACGTCGATGCCGTACAGATCGAGGCCGAAGACCGCTCCCACCTTCGCCGCCGCTGCGGCCACCTCGGCGGGCAGGGGGACGGCTCCCTCGTCGACCGGCCCGTCCGGGTGGAGCGGGGAGCGGCGCAAGGTCGCGTGGAACTCGCCCGCGAGACAGTAGACCTTCAGGTCGGAACCCGAGTTGGCCACGTAGGGCTGTGCGATGAGTTGGCCCTCCCCCGCCTGCTCCGCCTCCGCCAGCCGCCCGGGGTCCGGCACGAGCCGCACCCCGCGCCCCGAGCTGCCGTCGGCGGGTTTGACCACCAAGGGGAAGAGCTCGTCGGGAACATCTGCGAACAGCGTGGCCCTGGGTGCCGAATAGGTCACCGGAACCGGTAGCCCGTGCTGCCGCGCGATGACCGATGTGAGGACCTTGTCCCGCACCGCGCGGATCGACCGCGCATCGTTCACCGTGGTCAGACCCACGGCCGCCGCGGCCTCCAGAAGGGTGAGCCCGGGGCCGCCGGACACGGTCTTGAGCACCCAGGCGTCATGGGTCCCCGCCCGTACCTCTTCCGAAATCCGCAGCAGCGAGCCGCCGGGGCGCACCACGTCCACCTGGTGTCCCCACGACGACAGTCGTCGGGCCACGTCAAGCGGCATGCCGTCATGCCGGTACAGCTCTTCGACGAGGAAGCAGAGCTTCATCCCAATACCCCTCGGTGCCCCCATGGTTGATGCGGGCACAACGATCCCTTGCAGTGCTCTTCCGAACACCGCCAAAAGCGCAACGTTACGTCATGCTCGCCCCAAAGCAACGCCGGTCGGAAGTTAGTGATGATGCGTTCTCTCATGCAAACAGGTCTCCGTCGGGCGCAACCGGGGAGGGGATGGCCCTGCACCGGCCGGGTCCGCCATCGGGTCACCGAGTACGGGAGTACTGTCGACGGTTCACTGGGATCCTCGCGGCGTGCGCCGGCGCATACACATGAGGGGCGGCCCGGAGGGGATGCGGCCCATCGGCTGCCCCGTGGTCGTCGCGCCGGAGGCCGCGGTGATCACCGCGCCGGCCCGACGCCCGCGCTTCGCCGGCCCGCCCGCCTTCGCCGGTACGTACGTGCCCTGAAGCACTACGGCACGGACGCGTGCGTCAGCGCGCTGGTGATCGTGGTGCGCCGCGATATGCACATGCCGGAGCCGGGCGGCCCGGCCGTCGGCCACCTGGCAGGACGCGCGCGCCGGCTCCGTAGCCGCCGGTGTCTCCGCTGCACCTTTGCATCGGGAAGCCTCCTTTGCCTACCGACCCGTAACCTCTGGTGTACCTCAGATGTGTTCCTGAGTGATGTGGGGCACTGCCAGAATGAAAAAATTCCCGGATGATGTGCACTTGAGCCGTGCCACGGTGACGACTCCATGGCCGGTCACGGCCGGGACCGCCCCCTTCCCCTCACAAAGGCGAACCTCCTCCATGAGTGACCGCACCACTGCGGCCGATACGCTCGCCGCCGCCCCACCGGCGACGGGCTCCCCCCACCGGGACGCCGGCGATGCCGGTTACAGCAAGGACCTCAAGTCCCGTCACATCAACATGATCGCCATCGGCGGCGCCATCGGCACCGGCCTGTTCCTGGGCGCGGGCGGGCGACTGGCCGGTGCGGGTCCCTCGCTCGCCGTTGCCTACGCGGTCTGCGGTGTCTTCGCCTTCTTCGTGGTCCGCGCGCTCGGCGAGCTGGTCCTGTACCGGCCGTCCTCCGGCGCCTTCGTCTCGTACGCCCGCGAGTTCATGGGCGAGAAGGGCGCCTTCGCGGCGGGCTGGCTGTACTTCCTGAACTGGTCGACCACCGCCGTCGCCGACATCACCGCGGCCGCCACCTACGCCCATTTCTGGGCGATGTTCAGCGACATCCCTCAGTGGATCCTCGCGCTGATCGCCCTCGCCGTCGTCCTCACCGCCAACCTCATCTCTGTGAAGTACTTCGGTGAGATGGAGTTCTGGTTCGCGATCATCAAGGTCTCCGCCCTGGTGGCCTTCATGCTCATCGGCATCTTCCTGGTGGTCACCCAGCACCCGGTGGACGGCCACACCCCGGGCATCTCCACCATCACCGACAACGGCGGCATCTTCCCCACCGGCATGCTCCCGATGCTGATGATGATCCAGGGCGTCGTGTTCGCGTACGCCTCCGTCGAGCTGTGCGGCGTCGCCGCGGGCGAGACGGAGAACCCCGAGAAGATCATGCCCAGGGCGATCAACTCGATCATGTGGCGCGTCGGCCTCTTCTACGTCGGCTCGGTGGTGCTGCTGGCCCTCCTGCTGCCGTACACCTCGTACTCGGCGGACCAGAGCCCCTTCGTCACTGTCATGGACAAGCTCGGTGTTCCGGGCGCGGCCGGTGTGATGAACCTGGTCGTGCTGACCGCCGCGCTCTCCAGCCTGAACTCCGGTCTGTACTCCACCGGGCGCATCCTGCGCTCCATGGCGCTGGCGGGCTCCGCGCCCAGGTTCACCGGCCGAATGAACAAGGGCCAGGTGCCCTACGGCGGCATCCTGCTGACCGCAGGTTTCGGTGTACTCGGCGTCGTACTCAATTACGTCATGCCGGGCCAGGCGTTCGAGATCGTCCTCAACTTCGCGTCGATCGGCATCCTCGGCACCTGGGGCATGATCATGCTCTGCTCGCTGCTGTTCTGGCGCCGCTCGCAGGACGGCAGGGTCGCCCGCCCCTCGTACCGGCTGCCCTGGGCCCCGTACACACAGATCGTCACGCTGGCGTTCCTCGCCAGTGTCGTGTTCCTGATGTGGTGGGGCGGTGGAGTGGGCCGTACGACCGTGCTGTGCCTGCCGCTGATCGCGGCGGCGCTGGTGGGTGGCTGGTTCGTGGTCCGTGGACGGGTGAACGATCTTGCGCGGGAGCGCCAGGATCCCTGACCTCGCTCGGCCCGCCGGCAGTCGGCTGCCTGTACCGCCGTGCGCAGCTGCCGGTAGGCGGCGAGGTTGCGGCGGGCGGTGGAAGCGGACGGATCTGTCCTGAGGGGCCGACATCGTGGTGCGCACGGGCCCGCGGGCGCGCCCGGGGCACCAGGGGGATGGGTTGGGCGAGGGGTCCGTCGGCACTGTCGGCGGTTCGCCGGGATCCACACCGTCTGCATCAGCGCATATCACGGCTGATGGACCGCTCCCGAAGGGGGATGCGGCCCATCAGCCGTGCGGTCTGCGCGGTGATCGCGCAGAAGACCGCGCAGACCACCGCGCAGACCCGTCGTCCGCGATGCGCAACGACGATCGAGGATTCCTGCCTTGCGGCCTGAGCGGGAAGATCCGCCGCCGCTCAGGGTGCTGTGAACAGCCCCGGGAACTTCACCGGTCCACCGGTCCACCGGCCGAGCTGGTCCCGCTACCCCGGCGTCGGCAGTGTCATGCCGGGGCAGCCGCAGCCGTCAGGCTCCGTCTTCCGCCGCCGCCGGCTTGGGGATCAGGAAGGACGCCACGGTGGCGAGGCCCAGCAGGACCACGCCGGCGATCATGCCGGCGACATAGCCGCCGGTTGATGCCGGGTCGGCGGGCTGGAAGGCCGTCTGGACCGCGTAGAGCGCCGCGAAACTGAGCCCGGCCCCGAGGTTGAACGCACCGGCGTTCAGCCCGGGCAGGAACCCGGGGTTCTCGCGCGGGGACAACACGATGCCGAGGCCGTTGAGCACGATGTTGCCCACGCCCGCGTAGGTGATGCCGACCAGTAGCGAGGCCACGAGCAGCAGGGCACGCGACTGGTCGCCCAGGGTGAGGATCATCAGGACGACGGAGGCGGCAGCGCCGATCAGGCCCAGACGCAGGATACGGCGGTAACCGAAGCCGGCGGCGAGCCGGCCGGCGATGGGGCCCATGGCAAGCCCGGCCAACGCGTACGGCGTGAGCGTCCACCATGCGGACTGTTCGGCGGACATGCCGAGCCCGGCGTGTGCGTCCTGGGCGAACGCCGGGATCAGCCCGTTCATGACGGCGAACACGCCGGTCATGGTGAGCACGGTGGTCAGCAGTGTCGCCCAGGTCGCGCGCTGTCGCAGGTGCCGGGTGGCGACCAGCGGGTGCCCGCTCCTGCCCTCGGTCCGCCAGAACAGGGCGAAGGCGATCGCGGCCACGACGACAAGGGCGGCGACGAGCGGCCAGTTCGCAGCGCCGAGCTTTCCGGCCTCGTTCAGCGCGATCAGCAGTGCTCCGACGGAGACGACCAGCAGTGTGACGCCGGGCCAGTCCATCCGGGACGCGGTGTCCGCCTTGGACTCCGGCGTCACGGTGGCGACCAGGACCGCGGCGATCGCCGCCACCACGGCCATCACCCAGAACACCGAGGCGAAGCCGTGCTTGTCGGCGAGGAACCCGCCGGCGAGGGAGTCGACCCCGGCAATACCACCGTTGACAGCGGTGATCACGCCCAGCAGGGTGCCGTACTTCTTCGGCTCGCTGACCTCGACCCGCAGCATGATCAGGCACAGCGGCACCGTAGGCCCGGAGGCGCCCTGGATGATGCGGCCGACGAACAGCATCGGCACGTTCTGTGCCAGCGCGGAGACCACGCAGCCGACCGCCATGAGCACCATCATCGCGACCAGCACCCGGCGGCGGCCGATGATGTCGCCCAGCCTCGGCAGGAACAGCGAGAACAGGGCCGCGGAGGTGAAGAACGCTGTCTGGGTGAGCCCGATCTCGGCCGAAGTAGCGCCGAGGCTGTCCTCGATACTCTTCAGGGCCGGGCTGAGCATGCTGGCGTTCAGCTGGAAGGCGAAGCACGCCATGAGAAGGGCGGCGAGCAGCACGCCCACCCGGACCGGACGCCGGTCGGTGACCGGCGTCGGCCCGTCCGGGACGGCTTTGGTACTGGTGGAGACGTTCATTCGGCGCCGTCACCGATCCGCGTCAGGGCGTCCACGACGAGGTCCCAGAAGCGCTCGTGGTCGAGCTTGACGGCGACCTGGGTGTGGCAGTCGGGCGGGGCGGGCGCCCGGAAGTCGGTCACGGTCATGCCGAGGGTCAGCCCGCCGGTGAGCTCGATGTCCACCGGGGCCTTGCGCACCGTCATGACGGTCGGGTCGATGACGTAGGCGACGGCGCACGGGTCGTGCACCGGAGGGTGCTCGAAGCCCTGCGCCTCGAGGTAGGTGGCGCCGAAGAAGTCGAGCAGCTCGCCCACGAACGCGGCCGGCTTGGTGCCGACCGCGGCGATCTTCTTCCGCACCTGCGGGGTCGCGAGCGCCTGGTGGGTCAGGTCGAGACCCACCATGGTGACCGGCCAGCTCTCGTTGAAGACGATGTGCGCGGCCTCCGGGTCGATGATGATGTTGAACTCGGCGACCGCGCTCCAGTTGCCCTCGTGGTATCCGCCGCCCATCAGCACGACCTCGCGGACGCGGGAGGCGATGCGCGGCTCCTTGCGGACGGCGAGCGCGATGTTGGTCAGGCCGGCCGTGGGGACGATGGTGATCTCGCCCGGCTCATGGGACATCACCGTGTCGATGATGAGGTCCACGGCGTGGCGGCGGTCCAGCTCCAGGGTCGGTTCGGGCAGCACCGGGCCGTCGAGTCCCGACTCGCCGTGGATGTCCGGCGCTGTCTCGATGGTCCGCACCAGCGGCCGCGGACTTCCTGCGGCGAAGGGAATCCCGGTGATACCGGCGATACGCGCCACGGACAACGCGTTGCGCGTCACCTTCTCCAGCGTCTGGTTGCCGACCACGGTGGTCACGGCGACCAGATCCACGTCCGGGTTCCCGTACGCGAGGAGCATGGCAATCGCGTCATCGTGCCCGGGATCGCAGTCCAGGATGATCTTTCTGGCCATCAAAAGAGCCCCTTCGCTCAGTTGAACAGTTTGCGATGGATCTCGGCCAGCGCCGCAACAGGGCTGCTGCACAGAGTGCGCCGGTACGGTCCCCCGACCGCCGTCGCGGTCCACGCCGGCATGCGGCGCCAACCCATGGGCGGGCAGCGGAACAGACACGTACCGCGCACTCTTCCTTGATCACGCGGTGGGAAAACGTTGGGAAAACGATCTGGGAAATCGTTCTCCGAGAACTTTGCGCACCGACGCCCACGATGTCAATGGGTGAAGTCATATCTCACGTTGTGACCCGTTTGGGACAGCAGATCGCCGTCTAGGCACGGGGAAAGGCCGGTGATAACGTTTGCCAACTCCCCACCGGCATCCGCCCGCTTCACGCGGCCGGACCAGAAGAACAGGGCAGGCGATCCGAAGTGGCGGAAGTAACACTGCGAGACGTGGCTCAACGTTCGGGCTGTTCCGTCGCCACGGTGTCCCGGGTGCTCGCCGGCAGCCGCCCGGTCGGCGCGGAAACCGCCCGGCGGGTACGTGCGGCCGTCGACAGTCTCGGCTACCGGCCCAACCACGTGGCCCGCGCGTTGCGCAGCCGCTCGACAGGCACCATCGGCCTCGTCCTGCCGCAGATCACCAACCCGTTCTACCCCACTCTGGTACGGGAGCTGACGCGCGCACTGCACACCCACGACCGTGCCGTGATCCTCGCCGACTGCGACGACGACCCGATGACCGAAGCGGCCCGGATCGACGCCCTGCTGGCCCGGCAGGTCGACGCCCTGCTGGTCGTCCCGGTCGACGAGAAACGCAGCGTGGCCGCGGTGACCGCCGCAGCGGCCCGGGTGCCGCTGGTACTGCTGGACCGGGGCTGCGGCCCCGGCGTCGCCGACTCCGTGGTCGTCGACAACGCCGCCGGCATACAGCTCGTGCTGGACCACCTCGCGGCCGCGGGGCGTCGCCGTCCGTGCTTCATCGGTGCTGCGGGCACCGCCTCGGCGGCGGTCGAACGCCGCGCCGCGTACGAGTCCGGCGCCGGCGCACTGGACCCGCAGGCTCCCGGACGTGTCGAACTCGGTGAATTCTCCGTCGAGTGGGGGCGGGCCGCGGTGGACCGGGTGCGCGCACACCGCCCGGACGCCATCGTCTGCGCCAACGACCTCATCGCCATCGGTGCACTGCAACGACTGCGGCAGCTGGGAGTGGACGTCCCGGGCGAGATCGCCGTCACCGGCTTCGACGACATCCCCATGGCGAGCCTCACCGACCCTGGCGTGACCACCGTCCGCCAACCCGTTGCCGAACTGGCCGCGGAGGCCGCCCGGTTGCTGGACCGGCGGCTGGCCGGAGAGAAGGCAGGCCCGAGCCGCACGGTGCGACTCGGTCCGGAACTCCTCGTCCGCGGCTCCAGCACGACGGACTGCAGCGGTCCGGCCGGCGCCGCGCCCGGCGCCGACACGGCGTGGGCCCGGGAACCTGCCGGAAACCCCGCGTCATGACCGTGGTCGGCGTCCGGGGCTGACCGATTGCCGGCCGGGCGCCCCGGTCCCCGCCTCCACGCACCCGGCACGCCGCAGCGTGTGTCATCCCGTCGGCGCCCCGGCGGGATGACAGCTGAGCATTCCCGCCCCCTTCACAGCACGGAGACTTCCTCCGCGCTCGGGAAGGACTCCTGCGCGCCCTGCCGGGTGACGGCCACCGCACCGACCCTGACGGCGAACGCGGCGGCCTCGGCCAGTTGCTCTCCCAGGCCGAGCCGCCAGGCCAGGGCGGCGGTGAATGCATCGCCCGCCCCCGTCGTGTCCACAGCCTCGACCTTGGGGCTCGGTACGGGTACGACGTCACCCGTGCGGCCGTCGGCGACGAGCGCGCCCGCCGCACCCAGCGTGATCACGACCGACCGCGGGCCGAGCTTCAGCAGTGCTCGCGCCCACTCCTGAGGCGTGGCACCGGCGGCTTCCCCCAGCATGTAGCGCGCCTCGTGCTCGTTGACGACCAAGGGGTCGCAGGCGGCCAGCACGTGATCGGGCAGGGGTGCGGGCGGGGACGGGTTCAGAACCAGCCGGGTATCGGGGGACATGGCACCGGCCACCTCGGCAACCGTCTCCAGCGGAATCTCCAGCTGGACGGAGACGACCCGCGCCGCCTCGAAGAGGGGTCCGGCCGCCCGGATGTCCTCCGGGGTCAGCCGGGCATTGGCGCCCGGCGACACCACGATGCTGTTGTCGCCGGAGGGGTCCACGGTGATCAGCGCGACTCCGGTCGGCGCCCCGCCCACGAGGACGCCTTCGGTGTCCACTCCGGCGGCACGCTGCGATTCGAGCAGCAGGCGGCCATGGGCGTCGTCGCCGACCCGTGCCAGCAGCGCAGTGACGGCCCCGAGGCGGGCGGCGGCCACCGCCTGGTTCCCTCCCTTGCCGCCCGGGTGGACAACAAGATCGGAACCGAGCACGGTCTCACCGGGTGCTGGCCGGCGTTCGACACCGATGACCAGGTCGGCGTTGGCCGAGCCCACAACCAGCAGGTCGTACTGGTGGTGGTCGTTGACGTGCATTGTTCCTGCTTTCCGAGGTCGGACGCTGCTCAGGCGCTGTTCGGGAGAAGTCGGCAACATTCTTCTCGGTTCCTACCTTGAACTCGCACCTTCAGCATGCTATCGACCTTCTTTCTCTCAGCGGCTCGCACCGCGTTCTGCACGGCGTTCGCCCAGTTCCTTCGGCCGCGACTCCGGCCGCCTCCGCCTCCGCCCGGGCACACGCCTCCGCCTGCACGAAGAAGGGGTCGTCGAACGGCGAACCCCACCATCTCCCGCCGGGCGACGCCCAGTTCGCGCACCTTGGCCTTGTGTACGCCTTCGATGCACAGCAACTCGTCCTGGGGGCTCACAGGTTGCTCCTCCGGTTCGACGCGGGTTCGCCGCACGAACTGCGTACGACAAGGCGGGCGGGAAGGGTGACGGACTGCGGGGAGCGCCCCTCGATGATGTCGACCAGGGCGTGCACGGCAGCGCGGCCGAGTTCGCCGGCCGGCTGGGCGATCGCCGTGATCGGCGGATCGGTGTGCAGGAACCACGGGATGTCGTCGAAGGCCGCCAGCCCGATGTCCTGCGGGACGCGCAGCCCGCGCGCCCGGATCGCGTCCAGCGCGCCGAGTGCCATCAGGTTGTCGGTGGCGAACACGACCTCGGGCGGTTCGGGAAGCGTCAGGAAGCGCTCGGTGACGCGGCGTCCGCTGTCCGCCCGGAAATCGCCCTGGCCGATATAGCTGTCGGGCAGCGCGAGTCCGTGCTCGCGCATCGCCTCACGGAAGGCTTCGACTCGTTCGTCGCCCGTGGTGGTGGCGGCCGGGCCCGCGATGATTGCCAGCCTGCAATGGCCGAGGCGGTGCAGGTGGGCGACGAGGTCCCGGACGGCGGCGCGGCCGTCGGCACGCACCACGGGCACGTCCACGCCCTGGATCCAGCGGTCGACGAACACCATCGGCGTGCCGCCCGCCGCCGCACCGGGCAGGAACGGCGAACTGCCGTTGGCCGGGGAGACGAGGAGCCCGTCGATGCGACGGTCGAGGAGCGTACGGATGTGATGTTCCTGCAGGTCGGGGCGTTCGTCGGCGTTTCCGATGATGACGCTGTAGCCGAGCGCGCGGGCCTCCTCCTCGACGAAGCGCGCCAGTTCGGTGAAGTACGGGTTGAGTACGTCACTGATGACCAGGCCGAGGGTGCGTGTCCGATCGGTGCGCAGCGAACGGGCGACGGCGTTGGGCCGGTAGCCGAGGGCCTCTACGGCGGCGAGGACGCGTGTGCGCGCGTCGGGGCTGACGGAGGGATGGCAGTTGAGAACGCGGGAGACCGTGGCGACGGACACTCTCGCCTCGGCCGCTACATCCTTGATGCTCGCCATCTTCCGGACCACCTCCTTGCGGTTCCCGTGGCCTCGTGGCCTCGAAACCAGCGGCTCACCGCCGTGGAATCGATTACACGGAAGATTGGAATCGATTCCACGGCCGAAAACAAGACTCTCCCGGATACCCGAGACCGGATCGTGACAAAGAGGGGAGCCGCGCGGCGGAGCCCGGAACGCCCCACGAGGGGGCGCGTCGGACCTCCACCGCCATGGGTACGCCGGTGGAGAGACTCCCGACATCCGGCGTCTACCCATGGGCAACTCCCGCTGACTGGATGTGCGTCGCCCCGCACACCCCCCGCGCCAACACCATTCGGATCGTGCAGCTGAGATATCGGCAGGGCCCCGGGGAGAGTCGCGTTCGCCCGGTTTGATCATGGAATCCCGTGGAGGGCGAGGGTGGCTGAGGGGTGGGTGTGGGCTCGTCGGCCGCTGGCGATGTTGGCCTATCCGGAGCGGTGGAGGGTGGCGCGGGCGAGGTCGCGCAGGGCGCTCATGACGGCGGGGCGCGGTGTCGGCGGATCTGACTGGCATCTTCGGCGAAGGTCACGTCTTTCGTCCAGTGGACGGTGTTCTCGGTGATCCAGTGCCCGCGTACCCAGGCAGCGATCTCAGCTGGAGATGCCTGGTGGGCCGCGAGATCGGTGACGGCGTAGACAGTCTCGGTCTGCCACTTCGATGT
>NZ_JBIBVN010000008.1:0-153145 GCF_043080425.1 Streptomyces sp. NPDC015032
GGCACAGCCAGTCCACTGTGCCGTCCCGGCAGACCAGGGCGGCGGTCTGCATGTCTCCGATGAGTGCGTAATCCTCGATGCGCCCGGCCACGTGCATCTCCAGTCGAACGGCCATGTCGCCCCATAGGGCATTACTGCTGGTCAAGAGGGGGTCGCGAGGTGTTGTTGTGGGGGAACCCGCGAACTCGGTACCTCGCCCGGAGCGAGTGTCCGTGCAGGATACGACGCACCGGAATGATCTGCGCGACGGTCTCATCAACGCTCATCACCGCGCCGGAGCCGAACGGGTGCGGTGTGAGGGGCCTGCGGCGATCGTGTGTCGTGAATGTGCAGCATGTGGCCGAAAGTCTGTGCAGTGTGTGGCCGGAAGCAGGCCCCCTTTGTCGCTGATACCCTGGTAGCCCGTGGACCGGTGGTCGTCCGCAACAGCAGACGAGGCCCCCGAACCGCAGTGACGGCGTCTCCGGAGTCTCCGGACGGCAGCGCCGGCACGCACCTCACGATCGCGACCACGGGAGCCCCCTTTGGCTATGCAGCCCACATCCACGACGACCAAGCACATCTTCGTCACCGGGGGTGTCGCCTCATCGCTCGGCAAGGGTCTGACTGCCTCCAGCCTCGGTGCCCTGCTCAAGGCGCGCGGCCTTCGGGTCACGATGCAGAAGCTCGACCCGTACCTGAACGTCGACCCGGGCACGATGAACCCCTTCCAGCACGGTGAGGTGTTCGTCACCAACGACGGCGCCGAGACCGACCTGGACATCGGCCACTACGAGCGCTTCCTCGACGTCGACCTCGACGGTTCCGCCAACGTCACCACCGGCCAGGTCTACTCGCAGGTGATCGCCAAGGAGCGGCGCGGCGAGTACCTCGGTGACACCGTGCAGGTCATCCCGCACATCACCAACGAGATCAAGCACCGCATCCGCCGCATGGCCACCGACGACGTCGACGTCGTCATCACCGAGGTCGGCGGCACGGTCGGCGACATCGAGTCGCTGCCGTTCCTGGAGACCGTCCGCCAGGTCCGCCACGAGGTCGGCCGGGACAACGTCTTCGTCGTGCACATCTCGCTGCTGCCCTACATCGGCCCGTCCGGCGAGCTCAAGACCAAGCCGACCCAGCACTCGGTCGCCGCGCTGCGCAATATCGGTATCCAGCCGGACGCCATCGTGCTGCGCGCCGACCGTGACGTACCGACCGCCATCAAGCGCAAGATCTCGCTGATGTGCGACGTCGACGAGGCCGCCGTGGTGGCCTGCGTGGACGCCAAGTCGATCTACGACATCCCCAAGGTGCTGCACACCGAGGGCCTGGACGCCTACGTCGTGCGCAAGCTCGACCTGCCGTTCCGCGATGTCGACTGGACCACCTGGGACGACCTGCTGGACCGCGTCCACAATCCCGACCACGAGGTCGTCGTCGCGCTCGTCGGCAAGTACATCGACCTGCCCGACGCCTACCTCTCGGTCACCGAGGCCATCCGGGCCGGCGGCTTCGCCAACAAGGCCAGGGTCAAGGTCAAGTGGGTCGCGTCCGACGACTGCAAGACCCCGGCCGGTGCCGCCAGGCAGCTCTCCGACGTCGACGCGATCTGCGTCCCCGGCGGCTTCGGCGACCGCGGTGTCAACGGCAAGATCGGCGCCATCCAGTACGCCCGTGAGAACAAGGTGCCGCTGCTCGGCCTCTGCCTCGGTCTCCAGTGCATCGTGATCGAGGCCGCGCGCAACCTGGCCGAGATCCCCGACGCCAACTCCACCGAGTTCGACGCCGCCACCGCGCACCCCGTCATCTCGACGATGGAGGAGCAGCTCGCGTACGTCGAGGGCGCGGGCGACCTGGGCGGCACCATGCGGCTCGGCCTGTACCCGGCGAAGCTCGCCGAGGGCTCGCTGGTCCGTGAGGCGTACGAGGACCAGCCGTACGTGGAGGAGCGCCACCGCCACCGCTACGAGGTCAACAACGCCTACCGCGCCGAGCTGGAGAAGAAGGCCGGTCTGGTCTTCTCCGGCACCTCCCCGGACAACAAGCTCGTCGAGTACGTCGAGTACCCGCGCGAGATCCACCCCTACCTGGTCGCCACCCAGGCGCACCCGGAGCTCCGCTCCCGCCCGACCCGCCCGCACCCGCTCTTCGCGGGCCTCGTGAAGGCGGCCGTCGCGCGCAAGACGGGCGTCGGCGCCGGTGCCGGGCAGGGCGCCGCGCCGGGCAAGTAGTCCGGCGGTGCACAGGCATTAACGTTGACCGGGGTACGGATCCGCCGAGGATGTGTGCCCCGGTTTCTGTTTCATGTGGGAGGACGTAGATGGGTTTCCAGGACACGCCCGAGGAGTGGCAGGTCACCGCGACCGAGACGCCCTTCACCGGCAACAAGACCAGCGTCCGCACCGATGAAGTGGTGATGCCCGACGGCACGGTCGTACGCCGCGACTACCAGGTCCACCCGGGCTCGGTCGCCGTGCTCGCGCTCGACGAGGAGAACCGGGTCCTCGTGCTGCGGCAGTACCGCCACCCGGTGCGCCACAAGCTCTGGGAGATCCCTGCCGGACTGCTCGACGTCCCCGGTGAGAACCCGCTGCGCGCCGCCCAGCGCGAGCTCTACGAGGAGGCGTACGCCAAGGCCGAGGACTGGCGGGTGCTCACCGACGTCTACACCACACCGGGCGGCTGCGACGAGGCCGTACGGATCTTCCTGGCCAGGCATCTCTCCGAGGCTGACGGGGAGCGCTTCGAGGTCTTTGAGGAGGAGGCCGACATGGAGCTGGCCCGGGTGCCGCTCCAGGAGCTGGTGCGGGGCGTGCTGGCCGGGGATCTGCACAACAACTGCCTTGTGGTGGGTGTTCTCTCGCTCGCGGCGGTGCTCGCCGGTGACGGAATCGACTCGCTGCGGCCGGCCGAGGCGCCGTGGCCGGCCCGCCCGTTCGATGCCTGACCATTCCTGTCACGGCCCGACGGTTCGTGAGGGCCGTCCGCCGTTCGGCGGCCCACGGAGGCCGCCGAACGGAGGCCGCCGAACGGTTCACTGACGCCCTCCGATCAGAAAAGATGCTCATCCGATCGGGGGACCTCTGCGCCCCGCTCCACGGAATTCGCCCACACGCCTGAACTACGCTCGGAATGCCCTGACCGGAGTCCCGGCGGGCAACGCGTGCAGCGAAGTGGAGCGTGGCCCGTGACGGATCAGGCGGTGGACACCAGCGGCCCGGCCAAGGCGGCGGGAACCGAGGAGCCCTCCGGCGCCGCACCACCCCAATTCTTCGGCCGCGAACGTGAGTTGAAAGCGCTGCGAGCCGACATCGAGCGCGCCGGACTGGACACCATGGCCGGCCGCAAGGCGGCCCGCGCCCGGGTCCTGCTGATCGCCGGACGCCCCGGCTCCGGACGCACCGCGCTCGCCGGCGAACTCACCCGCCGGCTGCTCTCCACCGACGACTACGCGGACGGACTGCTGAGGGCCCGGCTCACCGACCCCGGCGGCGCGCCGGTCCCCACCGAACGCACCGCCCGGGAGCTGCTCGACCAGCTGGGCGTGACGGGGCCGCCCGGCGCGGACGGGGACGAACTCTCCGAGCTGGTCCGTGAGGCGCTCGCCGGGCGCCGCGTCCTGCTGCTCCTCGACGACGCCGTGGACGCGGAACAGGTCGACCCGCTGCTGCCGGACAATCCTGACTGCCTGGTCGTCGCCACCTCCGGGGGCCCGCTGACCGGGATCCCGGACGTGCGCCCCTGCACCCTCGGCGGCCTGGACGCGGGCTCCGCCGTCCGGCTGCTCGCCCGCATCATCGGCCAGGTCAGGATCACCGTCGACCCGCGGACCGCGGAGACCCTCGCCGAGGAGTGCGGCGGGCTGCCGGCCGCGCTGGTGATGGTCGGCGGCTGGCTCGCCGCCCGGCCCATGGCCTCGGTCGCCGATGTCACCAAGCAGCTGCGCGGGCTGCCGGAGGAAACGGAACAGTCCGACGGTGTCCGCCCGCTGGCCCGCGCCTTCCGGCTGGTCCACGACTCCCTGCCGGCGACCGCCGCCCGGATACTGCGCCTGCTCGCCCTGGCTCCCGCCGGACTCGCCGACGCCCACACCGCCTCCGCGCTGGCCGGCTGCTCCGTCTCGGCAGCCCGGACGACCCTCGACGACTTCGTGGCCCTGGGGCTGCTGCGCAGCAATGGGGCGGATGAGCCGCAGTACGAGGTGCCCGGCTGCCTCGCCCCGCTGCTGCGGGCGCTTCTGGAGGCCACGGACCGGCCGGCGGAGATCCAGCTCGCCAGGGCCCGGATGCTGGAGCGGACCGTACGGCTGCTGCACTCCTGCCGGGCGGTCACCGACCCCGAGGGTTCCGCGGCCCGCCGCAAGCTCGCCGGGCTGCCGCGCTCGCTGCGTTTCCCCGGCCCCGACGCGGCCGCCGCATGGCTGCGGACCCACCGGCCCGCCCTGCTGGCGTCGGCCCAGGTCGCCGTCGAGGACGGTGAACTGGACACGCTGGCAAGGCGGTTGGTGGCCGCGTTGGTGCGGGCGCTGGCCGTACATCAGGGCACCGAGGCCGCCGCGCCCGAGCTGTACGGACTGCACGGTCTGGTCCTGGCCGTCGCGGAGCGGCGCGACCTGCCGCGCGAGCGGGCCGCCGCGCTGCTCAACCTCGCCGACCTCGACGCGAGGACCGGCCGCACGCGGGAGGCGCTGATCCGCTACCGGTCCGCGCTGGACGCCGGGCGGGCGGCGAAGGACCCGTACGCCATCGGCCGCGCGATGGAATCCGTAGGCGGCGCATATGCCGAGCTGGGGGACTTCCAGCGGGCCTCCGACTGGTACGGCCGGGCGCTGGCGCAGCGGCTCACCCAGGGCGAGCGGGCCGACGAGGCGCGGCTGTACGGGCGGCTCGGCGCCGTCCATACCTATGCGGGGCGGTACGGCGAGGCGCTGCGGAACTGGCGGGCCGCCGCAGCCGGGTACCGCAGGCTCGGCGACGTACCGGCGCAGGCGCGGGCGCTGAGCGAGGCGGCGCGGGTGCAGGAGTACGCGGGGCGGCCGCGCGAGTCGCTGCACACCTGCCAGCAGGCCGTCGAGTGGGCCAGGAGGGCCCGGGACGTACGGCTGCAGGCGGCGCTGGAGCTGCGGCTGGCCGACACGCTCGACCGGCTCGGCGACCCGGCTGCGGCCCGGCTGCACCGGGGTCTGGCCGACAGATTGCTGGGCGAGGAGAGTCCGGCCTGCGAAATCCGTAGTGCGGTGACAGAAAATTAATGCTTTGTAAGGCTAGACAGCGCGAAGCCCTTCATTAGAATGGCTCTACCGCGTCAGTTCGCGGTGTCTCCATTTACGCAGTGTCTATCCGGGTATGTGTAGCTATGTCCGGGTAACCCTCTGAGTCAAGGACCGTGATCGACGTGAAGGTCGGCATCCCCCGCGAAGTCAAGAACAACGAGTTCCGCGTGGCGATCACGCCCGCCGGTGTGAACGAGCTCGTACGCCACGGCCACCAGGTCGTCGTCGAGGAGAACGCCGGAGCCGGCTCCTCCATCACGGACGAGGAGTACGTCGCCGCCGGGGCGCAGATCCTCCCCACCGCCGACGAGGTCTGGGCCACCGCCGACCTGCTGCTCAAGGTCAAGGAACCGGTCGCCGAGGAGTACCACCGTCTGCGCAAGGACCAGACGCTCTTCACCTATCTGCACCTCGCCGCCTCCCGTGAGTGCACGGACGCGCTGCTGGAGTCGGGCACCACGGCCATCGCGTACGAGACGGTCGAGACCGCGAACCGCGCGCTGCCGCTGCTCGCCCCGATGTCCGAGGTCGCGGGCCGGCTGGCCCCGCAGGTCGGCGCCTACCACCTGATGCGCTCGGTCGGCGGTCGCGGCGTGCTGCCGGGCGGCGTCCCGGGCACCGCGCCCGCCGAGGCCGTCGTCATCGGTGGCGGCGTCTCCGGCTGGAACGCCACGCAGATCGCCGTCGGTCTGGGCTTCCATGTCACGCTGCTCGACAAGGACATCAACAAGCTGCGCGAGGCCGACAAGGTCTTCGGCACCAAGGTGAAGACGGTCGTCTCCAACGCCTTCGAGCTGGAGAAGGCCGTCATCGAGGCCGACCTCGTCGTCGGTGCCGTGCTCATCCCCGGTGCGAAGGCCCCGAAGCTGGTCACCAATGAGCTCGTCGCCAAGATGAAGCCCGGAAGTATACTTGTCGACATTGCAATCGACCAGGGCGGTTGCTTCGAGGACTCGCACCCGACGACGCACGCCGAGCCGACCTTCAAGGTCCACAACTCGGTCTTCTACTGTGTCGCGAACATGCCGGGCGCGGTGCCGAACACCTCCACGTACGCCCTCACCAACGCCACGCTGCCGTACATCCTGGAGCTCGCCAACCGCGGCTGGGTCGAGGCTCTGCGTCGTGACGCGGCACTCGCCAAGGGTCTCAACACCCATGACGGGCAGGTCGTTTACCGTCAGGTGGCCGAGTCGCACGGTCTGGAGCACGTCGAGCTCAGCTCGCTCCTCGGCTGACGGGTCAACACTTCCCGTCAACCTGACGAGTCCGGCCGGACCTTGCCGAGCAAGGTCCGGCCGGACTCGTGTCGGGCCCCCGCCGGATCTTCGTTCAACTCGTCTTGAACGTAACTCTTCAGCCGATTCGTGCACCCGTTAAAAGTGTGCCCAGGTGGCTGCGTGCCCTTGACAGGGAGGTGTTCGATTGCCGACACATCGGGCCGGGTCCGGCGGATTGTGTTGCTGCGGACCGGTGACACGCCATAGAGTCGCCAATCGTCGGCATGGTGCCACGCTGACCTATCGATAAAGTTTCCTGGTCACGTCCAAGGAGGTAAGACGACTTGTGAATGAGTCGACAATTACTCCCAGGGGTGTTCAACCAGGGATGCCTGCACGGGGCCAGAGCCCGAACGAGCTGGAGGCTGTCGGCTCCGTCGCTGTCCGCACCTTCGCCACCAACCAGCACATGACGACAGCCCCCCAGATGATGGACGGCCTACACGTGAACGCCATGGCCGGCAACGAGAGTGGCCGAGATTCCGCCCACTTCGCCGACTTCGACGAGGTGCCCCAGGGGCACTTCTACGACCCCGACGCCGAGTACGAGCCCGACCCGGAGTACGCGGCCACCCTCGCGCCCGACGCTGCCCGCCAGCGCCGCGAGCGGGTCGGCCCGACCGGTCGGCCCCTGCCCTACTTCCCGATCCCGGGCCCGCTGACCGATCACGGCCCCGCGAAGATCATCGCGATGTGCAACCAGAAGGGCGGCGTGGGCAAGACCACGTCGACCATCAACCTGGGTGCCGCGCTCGCGGAGTACGGGCGCCGCGTCCTGCTCGTCGACTTCGACCCGCAGGGAGCACTGTCGGTCGGACTCGGCGTCAACCCGATGGAGCTCGACCTCACGGTCTACAACCTGCTCATGGAGCGGGGCATGTCGGCCGACGAGGTCCTGCTGAAGACCGCGGTCCCGAACATGGACCTGCTGCCCAGCAACATCGACCTGTCGGCTGCCGAGGTGCAGCTGGTGAGTGAGGTGGCCCGGGAGTCCACGCTGCAGCGCGCCCTGAAGCCGCTGCTGGCCGACTACGACTACATCGTGATCGACTGCCAGCCCTCGCTGGGTCTGCTCACCGTGAACGCCCTGACGGCGGCCCACAAGGTCATAGTGCCGCTCGAGTGCGAGTTCTTCGCGCTGCGAGGTGTGGCGCTGCTCACCGAGACCATCGAGAAGGTCCAGGAGCGGCTCAACCCGGATCTGGAGCTCGACGGCATCCTCGCCACCATGTACGACTCCCGTACGGTGCACAGTCGCGAGGTCCTCGCGCGCGTCGTCGAGGCATTCGACGATCACGTCTACCACACGGTCATCGGGCGCACCGTGCGCTTCCCGGAGACCACGGTCGCCGGTGAACCCATCACCACGTACGCCTCCAACTCGGTCGGTGCCGCCGCCTATCGCCAGCTCGCCAGGGAGGTGCTCGCCCGGTGTCACGCCGAGTGAGTCTGCCCGGGGCCGACGAACTGTTCCGTACCACCGGGGGGATGGGGCTGCAGGCATCGTCCCCCGGCGACCGGCGGCGCAAGGCGAACGGCGAGGCCCGGGTGCCCGGACCGGCCGGCGAGAGCGATGCCGGGACCGATGGGGCCGCGGCGGGCGCGGCGGAGACCGCCACGCGGGAGGAGCACTCCGCGGCGGACACCGACGCGGGGGAGTCGCGCAGCCGCGGCGGTGACGGCGGCCGGGGCGCGGTGGCGGGGCAGCCGGGGCGCAGGCCCCAGCAGTCCGTGCCGCCCGCACAGCCCTCTGCACAGCCGTCCACGCAGGCGCCCGCTCAGTCGCCCGCTCAGGATGCGGCTCCCGCCGCCGCCGTTCAGCAGCAGCGCAGGCGCGGAAGCGGGCGCGGGGCGAACCGGCGGCCCAGCGGCCGGGAGCGGCACGACGAGAAGATCACCGTCTATGTCTCGGCCGAGGAACTGATGGACCTCGAACACGCCCGGCTGGTGCTGCGCGGAGAGCACGGGCTCGCGGTCGACCGCGGGCGGATCGTCCGCGAGGCGGTGGCGGTGGTTCTCGCGGACCTGGAGTCGAGGGGCGACGCGAGCATTCTCGTGCGGCGGCTGCGCGGTCGCTGACCGGACAGGCCCTAACCTGCCCGGAGCGCCGCCGCCGGCCCGGCGGTCCGGCCCCTCCGTACGGGCCACCCGGCCGTTGCCCGTATCCCGCTGCCCCTGGACCCTCATGCCGACGACCGACGAGCCCGCTCGTACCCCTCGACGCCCTTTGGGCCGCGGCCCGGGCGGCCGGGCCGTGCCGTCGGGCGTCGGGGGCGGTGCAGCCGCCGCCCCGCCGCTCCCCGGAACCGGGGAGGCGCCCCCGGCCCCGGCGGTGGCCGATGCGGCGGCCGATGCGCCTGCCGTGCCGGTTTCCCCCGTACCGCCTCCCGAGCCGGCCGACGACGGGCGGTTCACCGTACGGCTGGCGAACTTCGAGGGGCCCTTCGATCTGCTCCTGCAGCTCATCTCCCGGCACAAGCTGGATGTGACCGAAGTCGCACTGTCCAAGGTCACCGACGAATTCATGGCGCACATCCGCGCGATGGGGCCGGACTGGGACCTGGACCAGGCCACCGAGTTCCTCGTCGTCGCCGCGACCCTGCTCGATCTGAAGGCCGCCCGGCTGCTGCCCGCCGCCGAGGTGGAGGACGAGGCGGACCTGGCGCTGCTCGAAGCCCGGGACCTGCTCTTCGCCCGGCTGCTCCAGTACCGCGCGTACAAGCGCATCGCCGAGATCTTCAGCGACCGGCTGGAGTCGGAGGGGCGGCGCTTCCCGCGGACCGTGGGGCTGGAGCCGCACCACGCCGAGCTGCTGCCCGAGGTCGTCATCCGCATCGGGGCCGCGCGGTTCGCCGGGCTGGCCGCGAAGGCGATGCAGCCGAAGCCCGAGCCGCAGTTGTACGTCGACCACATCCACGCACCGCTGGTCAGTGTGCGGGAACAGGCCGGGATCGTGGTGGCGCGACTGCGGGAGGCGGGGGAGACGAACTTCCGGGTGCTCACCGAGGACGCCCGGGACACCCTCACCGTCGTCGCCAGGTTCCTCGCGCTGCTGGAGCTCTACCGTGAGAAGGCCGTCGCGCTCGATCAGGACGAGGCCCTCGGGGAGCTTCTGGTGCGCTGGGCCGGGGCAGAGGGGGCCGAGCCCGTCGTGACGGACGAGTTCGACTCCGAGGTGACCGGGGCGCGGGACGTCCAGGAGGATGTGAAGGCATGAGTCAGCAGGACACCACCGGCTCCACCGTCGCGGACCTTGATCTCAAGCCCGCTCTGGAGGCCGTCCTCATGGTTGTCGACGAACCCGCCACCGAGGAGCACCTCGCCAAGGTGCTGGAGCGGCCCCGCAGAGCCGTCGCGGATGCGTTGCGCGAACTCGCCGATGAGTACACCGTGCAACGCAGGGGCTTCGATCTGCGGCTGGTCGCGGGCGGCTGGCGCTTCTACACCCGCCCCGAGTACGCGGCGGCCGTCGAGGGCTTCGTCCTGGACGGCCAGCAGGCCCGTCTCACACAGGCGGCCCTGGAGACCCTCGCCGTGGTCGCGTACCGCCAGCCGGTCAGCCGGTCCCGGGTCTCCGCGGTCCGCGGAGTGAACTGTGACGGGGTCATGCGGACCCTGCTCCAGCGGGGCCTCGTCGAGGAAGCGGGCGCGGAACCCGAAACAGGTGCGATCCTGTACAGGACGACGAATTACTTTCTGGAGCGGATGGGCCTGCGTGGCCTGGATGAGCTCCCGGAGCTCGCGCCCTTCCTCCCCGAGGCGGACGCGATCGAGGCTGAGACGCCAGAGGGTGTGCCGTCGTTCGATCCGGACGCACCGGACACCCCGGATACTCACGCAGACGACAAGACGGAATTTTGATGCGAAGCAGTGGCAGGAACAGCGGAAGCGGCAGCGACAGGAGCGGCGGCAACCGGAATCCCCGGGGTGCCGGCGCCGGACGCGGCGGCAAGCAGGAGCAGCGGCCCGGTCGGCCCCGGCCCGAGGAGCGCCGCTACGACGTGGGCTCCACCGGAGAGAAGAGCGGCGAAGGACCCCGCAAGGGGCGCGGCGCGGCGGCCCGCGGCGGCGCCAAGGGCGGCCCGAAGCCCGCGCAGTCCGGTGGCCGGAGCGGTGGCCCGCGTCGCCAGGGCGCCCCGTCCCGTCCGCGCGAGCTCGACGCCAAGATCGAGCAGCGCAACCGGGACAGGTACGCGGGCAAGCCCGACATCAGGACGCCCAAGACCTTCCCGGGCGCCGAGCAGGAGGGCGAGCGGCTGCAGAAGGTCCTCGCCCGGGCCGGCATGGGATCGCGCCGCGCGTGCGAGGAACTGATCGAGCAGGCCCGCGTCGAGGTCAACGGCAAGATCGTCGTCGAGCAGGGCATGCGCGTCGATGTGCACAAGGACGAGATCAAGGTCGACGGTCTGACCGTGGCCGCCCAGTCGTACCTCTTCTTCGCGCTGAACAAGCCCGCCGGTGTCGTCTCCTCCATGGAGGACCCGGACGGCCGCCAGTGCCTCGGCGACTACGTCACCAACCGTGAGACGCGGCTCTTCCACGTCGGCCGGCTGGACACCGAGACCGAGGGCATCATCATGCTCACCAACCACGGTGAGCTGGCCCACCGTCTGACCCACCCCAAGTACGGGGTGAAGAAGACCTACCTCGCTGCCATCCAGGGACCGCTCCCGCGTGATCTGGGCAAGCGGCTCAAGGACGGCATCCAGCTGGAGGACGGCTACGCCCGCGCCGACCACTTCCGGGTCGTCGAGAACACCGGCAAGAACTACCTGGTCGAGGTGACCCTCCACGAGGGCCGCAAGCACATCGTCCGCCGGATGCTGGCCGAGGCCGGCTTCCCGGTCGAGCGGCTGGTACGGACGTCCTTCGGGCCGATTCCGCTGGGCGACCAGAAGTCCGGCTGGCTGCGCCGCCTCACCAACACCGAGGTCGGCATGCTGATGCGCGAGGTCGGTCTGTAAGAACGTCCGCTCCACGGCCCGCGGCCGATTCCTGCTTTCGATTTTCGAACAGGAGTCGGCCGCGGGCCTTTTGCTGTCACGGCTCCTCCTTTATAGTCAGAATGACTATTAAGGAGGCGGGAGTGAGTCTCGCGGATGTCCTCGATCCCCTGCAGCAACCCCTGGTGACGATCCTCGACACCCCGGTCACCGACCACGAGGGCGTCGCCTTCGAGGACGACGGGCTGCGCGACGGCGAGGAGCTGCGGCCCTGGATGACCGACCGATTCCGGGCCGAACTCACCCGTACCGGAAGGAGGTTCATCGAACTCACCGGAACCCACCAAGAACGCCTGGACACCGCGGTCGCCGCCGTCGAAACCCTGCTCGCCGCCGGCTGGAACTTCGCCGCGCCTCTGCCGGGGCACCGATGAGCACCGGTGCCCCCGCGGGCTACGACCCGTACGCCTTCGAACCCTTCGCGGTCACCGTCGACCTCGCCGTCTTCACGGTCCGCGACACCCGGCTGAACGTCCTGCTCGTCGAACGGGGCGAGGACCCCTACAAGGGCCACTGGGCCCTGCCCGGCGGCTTCGTCCGGCCCCGCGAGTCCGCCGAGTCCGCCGCCCGCCGGGAGCTCGCCGAGGAGACCGGCCTGACCGAGGGCACCGTTTCCGCCTTCCACCTGGAACAGCTGCGCACCTACAGCGAACCGGACCGCGACCCGAGGATGCGGGTCGTCTCCGTCGCCTACGCCGCACTCGTCCCCGACCTTCCCGAACCCCGCGGCGGCGGTGATGCCGCCAACGCCCGGTGGTGGGACGCCGAAGCCCTCGGCCCGCTCGCCTTCGACCACGACCGCATCCTCGCCGACGCCCACGACCGTGTCGGGGCCAAACTCGAATACAGCTGCCTGGCCACCGCCTTCTGCCCGCCCGAATTCACCCTGGGGGAACTCCAGCAGGTGTACGAGACGGTCTGGGGCGTCGAGCTGGACCGGCCCAACTTCCGGCGCAAGGTCCTCACCACACCCGGCTTCGTCCAGGCCGTGGAGGGACCACCGCGCCGCACCGGCGGACGGGGAAAGCCGGCCGCTCTCTACCGGGCGGGTGCCGCTACCGCCCTGCACCCTCCACTCCTGAGACCGGAAGGAAGAACCACGTGATCGTGACCAGGACCATCACCAAACAGGCCGCCACCGGCGCACTGACCGGGCTCGCGCTCGGCGACGCACTGGGCTTCCCGACCGAGTTCAACAACGTTCCGTCGATCCTCGCCAAGTGCGGGCCGTGGCGGCAGATGCGGCTGCCGAAGCCGGCGATCGTCAGCGACGACACCCAGATGACGCTGGCCCTGGGGCGGGGCATCCGCACCGCCATGGACCGCGGGCTGCTCACCCCGCTGCGGCTGGTCCGCCCGGTGCGCGAGGAGTTCGTCGACTGGTACCACTCGCCCGACAACAACCGCGCCCCCGGCCGCACCTGCATGACCGCCTGCCGCCTGCTCGACAGCGACCGGCTCTGGCAGGAGGCCGGCCAGACCGGCTCGAAGGGCTGCGGCGCCACCATGCGGGTCGCGCCGGTCGGGCTCGTTCCGGGCCTGAGCGAGGAACAGCGCTCCGGCTCCGCCCAGTTGCAGGCCGCCCTCACCCACGGACACCCGACCGCGCTCGCCGCGTCCGACCTGATGGCCCGCGCGGTGTACCTGCTGGCGCAGGGCGCGGAGCCGACGGGCCTGATCGGGCAGCTGCGCAGCTACGCGTACGAGAACAGCGGACGCTACCTCACGCGCTGGCTCGGCGACCTGTGGCGGTACGCGGGCGATTCCTCGCCGGAGCAGTACATCCAGCGCGGCTGGGACGAATGCCTCGCAGCCCTGGCCCGCGTCCAGGACGCACTGCGCGACCCGTCCCCGGAGACCGACCCCTGCGAGGCGACCGGTGACGGCTGGATCGCCGAGGAGTCCCTGGCCACGGCCCTCCACTGCTTCCTGCTCTTCCCCGAGGAACCCGTCACCGCGCTGCGCCGGGCCGCCTGCACCCGGGGCGACTCGGACTCCCTCGGCTGCCTGACCGGTGCGCTCGTCGGGGCACACCTGGGGGCGGCGGCCTGGCCCAAGGAGTGGTCGGAGCGGATCGAGTACCGGAGCGATCTGCTGGCGTTGGGGGCGCTCTGGGATT
Source organism: Streptomyces sp. NPDC015032 (assembly GCF_043080425.1). Taxonomy (NCBI): domain Bacteria; kingdom Bacillati; phylum Actinomycetota; class Actinomycetes; order Kitasatosporales; family Streptomycetaceae; genus Streptomyces; species Streptomyces sp. NPDC015032. The sequence continues at coordinate 13,660 of NZ_JBIBVN010000008.1, forward strand.
CTTGACCCATGCGTACGGACACCAAGCACCTCGCCGCGGCCGGGCTGCCGGTCATGGACCTCGGCCCGGTCCTCGCCGAAGAACGCCATCCGCTGCTGTTCGCCACGGTCTCCGGGGCGCATTTGTACGGGTTCCCCTCCAAGGACTCGGACGTGGACCTCCGGGGGGTCCATCTCCTGCCCGCGGAGGACCTCGTGGGTCCGCGCGAGGCCGAGGAGACGCGCTCGCGGATAGGGGACCGGGACGGGGTCGAGATGGATCTCGTCACGCACGACCTGCGGAAGTTCGTCCGGCTGATGCTGAAGCCGAACGGCTACGTGCTGGAACAGCTGCTCTCGCCGCTGGTCGTGCACACGAGCGAGCCGCACGCGGAACTGGTGGACCTGGCGCCGGGTGTGGTCACCCGTAACCACGCCCACCACTACCGGGGGTTCGCCCACACCCAGTGGCGGCTCTTCGGGAAGACCGGTGAACTGAAGCCGCTGCTGTACACGTTCCGGGCGCTGCTCACCGGGATCCACCTGATGCGCAGCGGTGAGGTGCGGGCGCATCTGCCGAGCCTTCTCGGGGAGGTGGTGGCGCCCGCGTATCTGCCCGAACTGATCGACGCGAAGGCCGAGGCGGAGCACGGGGGAGCGGGGGATGTGGCCGGTGCGGTGGTGTCCCGGGACGTCGAGGCGCTGCACGGGGTGCTGGACGAGGCCCAGGCGGAATCGGCGCTGCCTGCAATGGCCGGCGGCTTCGAGGGGCTGCACGATCTCGTGGTGCGTGCGCGGTTGGCGGGGTGGACGTCCCGGCCCTCGGGCGCCGGACGGGCCTGACCCTCCGTTCCGTTCACCCGTGGTCGGTGCTCAGCGCGGATGCCCGGCGGGTACGGATCAGGAAGTCCTCCACCCGGGCCCGGTCCGGCTCAGGGGGGAGCGGGGAGTTCTTCGACGCCTCGTCGTTCTCCTCGACGAGGCGGTTCATGCGGCGTTCGACGACCTCCCACGGCACCTCGCCCCGTTTCACCGCCAGCAGCTCCTCCCGGGCCGCGCCCACCTCGATCGTGAGCTCGCCGGTGCGCAGCAGGTCCCGGCCACTGCTCAGGAGCCGCAGCAGGTGCATGGCGTGCTTCCAGCGCGGCGCACCGTACTGCCGTACGTCCGCCTCCAGCTTCCCGCGCTGGCCCGACGCGTAGCGGACGAACGTCCGGTGGGCCAGCCGGGACAGGAACGCGCCGCGCAGGGAGAGGAGTTCACGGCCCACGGCGTCGACGTGCTCCACCAGCGGTGAGTGCAGGCACTCCAGCACATTGGGGTTGGCGCGCAGCGCCAGCTCGCAGAAGCGTTCCAGCTCCCACGAGAACTGCTCCTGTGCCGGGCCCTCCACATGCGTCGGCGGCTTCTCGAACCGCCAGAACAGCGGGGTCGGCGCGAGGAACACGCCGCGCCGGTCGGTGTCGCTCCCCTCCGTGGCGAGCCCGAAGGCGCGTGAGCCCATCACGCAGGAGTAGACCGTATGGTCGCGTACGAGAGCCCCGGGATCAGGAGTGATCATGCCGGCGAGGGTACGGGAGCGAAAACGGGTTGCACCGGGGATTCCATGCGCCGCGGCCCCGGCCGTGAGGCGCCCGGCTCACGTGGCAGAAGCCCGGGTTCTGATCGGCATTGTCGATAAATCATTCCTTCCGGAAAGGCAGAACCATGGCGGGGGCCTTCGCCACCGGACGGAACCCACCGGCCGACGCGCTCCGTGAAGTGGGCGTCACTGCCCCGTCTCACTGGGAGAGCACTCCGGCCGCCCGCGGCCCCGCCCCTCTAGGCTGATCAAGCAGGGAGATCACGCAGCCGGACAGCAGGCGCGACATGTACGAAGAGGCGAGGAGCACGACGTGGCGGTACGAGCGGTCCGTGGAGCCGTCCAACTGGAACAGGACGAGGCCGGACACATGGGCGAACAGGTCGGCACCCTGCTCACCGCCGTCCTGGAGCGCAACAGCCTCGTCGCGGACGACCTGATCAGCATCTGGTTCACGGCCACCCCCGATCTGCACAGCGACTTCCCGGCCGCCGCGGCGCGCGGGATCGGTATCGTCGACGTACCGCTGATCTGCGCCCAGGAACTGGACATCGTGGGCGCCATGCCCCGCGTGGTGCGGATTCTCGCGCACGTCGAGACGTACCTCCCCAAGTCCGAGATCGCGCACGTGTACCTCGGCGCCACCGCCGCTCTCCGCAAGGACATCGCCCAGTGAGAACCGCCCTCGTCATCGGAACGGGCCTCGTCGGCACCTCCGCAGCCCTCGCTCTGGCCGGGCGCGGCATCCATGTACACCTCGTCGACCACGATCCGGAATCGGCCCGCACCGCCGCCGCGCTCGGCGCCGGTACGGACGAGGTGCCCGAGGGCCGCGTCGACCTGGCGATCATCGCCGTGCCGCCCGCCCATGTCGCCCCGGTGCTGGCCACCGCCATGCGGGACGGCGTCGCCCGCGGCTACCTCGACGTCGCCAGCGTCAAAGGCGGCCCGCGCCGCGAGCTGGAGGCCCGCGGCGTCGACCTCACCCCGTACATCGGTACGCACCCGATGGCCGGCAAGGAGCGATCCGGCCCCCTCGCCGCCACCGCGGACCTCTTCGAGGGCCGCCCCTGGGTCCTCACCCCGACCCGTGACACCGACACCGAGGTCCTCAACCTCGCCCTGGAGCTGGTCGCGCTCTGCCGCGCCGTCCCGGTCGTCATGGACGCCGACGCCCACGACCGGGCCGTCGCCCTGGTCTCCCACACCCCGCAGCTGATCTCGTCGATGGTCGCCGCCCGGCTGGAGGAGGCCGACGAGACCGCCGTACGCCTCTGCGGCCAGGGCATCAGGGACGTCACCCGGATCGCCGCCTCCGACCCCCGGATGTGGGTGGAGATCCTCTCCGCCAACCCGGGCCCGGTCGCCGACGTACTGGCCGGGGTCGCCGCCGATCTGGACGAGACGGTACGGGCGCTGCGCGGTCTGCAGTCCGGTGACGACGACAAGCGCCGCGAAGGCACCGAGGGCATCGAGGACGTACTGCGCCGCGGCAACGCGGGCCGTGTCCGGGTGCCCGGCAAGCACGGGACGGCCCCCGCCTCGTACGAGATCGTGTCCGTGCTCATCAGCGACCGGCCGGGCGAACTGGCCGAGATCTTCGCCGACGTGGGCCAGGCCGGGGTCAACGTCGAGGACGTCCGTATCGAGCACGCCACCGGGCAGCAGGCGGGCCTGGTCCAGCTGATGGTCGAACCGAGCGCGGCCGCCGAACTGAGCGCGGCGCTGCGCGAGCGGGGCTGGTCGATACGCCAGTAGGCCCGGGGCGGCCCCGGGAGGAGGTTGTCCACAGGGGTGCAGAGGACCGCTCCGGCACTCGGTAACCTTGTGCGGGGCGGGTTCGCGCGCCCCCGTCCCGCCCGCCCCGTGAACCAGGAAGGTGTCCACCACCGTGGAAACCGCAAGCGCCGCCGCCCGGACGGCCCCGGCCGCAGTGATCGTCGCCATCGACGGCCCCTCCGGCACCGGCAAGTCGAGCACGTCCAAGGCCGTCGCCGCTCAGCTCGGCCTGAGCTACCTGGACACCGGCGCCCAGTACCGGGCGATCACCTGGTGGATGCTGAACAACGGCATCGACGTCCAGGACACGATGGAGGTGGCGACCGCCGCCGCCAAGCCGTTGATCGTCTCCGGCACGGACCCGGCCGCGCCGACGATCACCGTCGACGGCGAGGATGCCTCGGGCCCGATCCGCACCCAGGAGGTCACCTCCAAGGTCAGTGCCGTCAGCGCGGTCCCCGAGGTGCGTACCCGGATCACCGAGTTGCAGCGCACCATCGCCGCCGCGGCCGACCAGGGCATAGTGGTCGAGGGCCGTGACATCGGCACCACGGTGCTGCCCGACGCCGACCTGAAGATCTTCCTCACCGCATCGCCGGAGGCGCGTGCCGCCCGCCGCAGCGGGGAGATCAAGGGCTCCGACCTCTCCGCCACGAAGAAGGCGCTGATCAAGCGGGACGCGGCCGACTCCGGCCGCAAGACCTCCCCGCTGGCCAAGGCGGACGACGCCGTCGAGGTGGACACCACCGAGCTGACCCTCCAGCAGGTCATCGAGTGCGTCGTCACCCTCGTCGAGGAGAAGCGGGCCGCGAAGTGACCCGACCCACGGGCACGCCCGCGCCGCGCGGTGCGGCGGTCGGGCGCGGGATCGGCATCGGGCTGATGTACGGGCTGTGGAAGCCCCGCGTTCTCGGCGCGTGGCGGGTTCCCGCCTCCGGACCCGTCATACTCGCGGTGAACCACTCACACAACATCGACGGCCCGATGCTGATGGGCACCGCGCCCCGGCCCGTCCACTTCCTGATCAAGAAAGAGGCGTTCATCGGCCCGCTCGACCCGTTCCTGCGCGGGATCGGGCAGCTGAAGGTCGACCGTACGACCGTCGACCGCACCGCCATCACCCACGCCCTCGGCGTGCTGAAGAACGGCGGGGTGCTCGGCATCTTCCCCGAGGGCACCAGGGGCGAGGGCGACTTCGCCTCACTGCGCGCCGGGCTCGCGTACTTCGCGGTACGCAGCGGGGCGCCGATCGTGCCCGTGGCCGTACTGGGAAGCACCGAGCGCCGCGGACGGTTGATATCGGCACTGCCGCCATTGCGCAGCCAGGTCGATGTCGTGTTCGGCGAAGCCTTCGACGCGCAAGAGGGGGCGCGCAGCCCGGACAACGGTGGTGGCGGGCGAGGGGCGGGCGGAAGCGGCCGGCGGACCCGGAAGGCGCTGGACGAGGCGACGGTACGGATCCAGGGGCGGCTGACCGCCCATCTGGACGAGGCCAGGCGTTTCACCGGGCGTAGGTAAGACTTGAGTAGTGGGCCGCGTGGTCGTGGCCCATCGATGATGATGCAAAGAGGAACGGACTTCATGAACGACCAGATTCACTCCGACGGCTCGGACCACGAGCACGGAGCGCTTGGCGACGCCGAGTACGCGGAGTTCATGGAGCTCGCCGCGGAGGAGGGCTTCGACGCCGAAGAGGTCGAGGGCGCGATCGGTGAGGCCGGTCACGGACCCCTTCCGGTGCTCGCCGTCGTCGGCCGTCCCAACGTCGGCAAGTCGACACTGGTGAACCGGATCATCGGCCGCCGTGAGGCGGTCGTCGAGGACAAGCCCGGCGTCACCCGCGACCGCGTCACCTACGAGGCCGAGTGGGCGGGCCGCCGCTTCAAGGTCGTCGACACCGGCGGCTGGGAGCAGGACGTGCTGGGCATCGACGCCTCGGTCGCCGCCCAGGCCGAGTACGCGATCGAGGCCGCCGACGCGGTCGTTTTCGTGGTCGACTCGACGGTCGGCGCGACCGACACCGACGAGGCCGTCGTCAAGCTGCTGCGCCGGGCGGGCAAGCCCGTCGTGCTGTGCGCCAACAAGGTCGACGGACAGAGCGGCGAGGCGGACGCCACCGCGCTCTGGTCGCTCGGTCTCGGCGAGCCGTACCCGGTCTCCTCGCTGCACGGCCGCGGCACCGGTGACCTGCTCGACGCCGTACTCGAAGCGCTTCCGGAGGCCCCAGCGCAGCGCTTCGGCACCGTGATCGGCGGACCGCGCCGGATCGCGCTCATCGGCCGTCCGAACGTCGGCAAGTCCTCGCTGCTGAACAAGGTGGCGAACGAGGACCGCGTCGTCGTCAACGAGCTCGCGGGCACCACCCGTGACCCGGTCGACGAGCTGATCGAGCTCGGCGGCATCACCTGGAAGTTCATCGACACGGCCGGTATCCGCCGCCGCGTCCACCTCCAGGAGGGCGCGGACTACTACGCCTCGCTGCGTACCGCCGCCGCCGTGGAGAAGGCCGAGGTCGCCGTCGTCCTGATCGACGCCGCCGAGTCCATCAGCGTCCAGGACCAGCGCATCATCACCATGGCCGTGGAGGCCGGGCGTGCCCTGGTGATCGCGTACAACAAGTGGGACACCCTCGACGAGGAGCGCCGCTACTACCTGGAGCGCGAGATCGAGACGGAGCTCGCGCAGGTCGCGTGGGCCCCGCGGGTCAACGTCTCCGCGGTCACCGGCCGTCACATGGAGAAGCTGGTCCCGGCGATCGAGACCGCCCTCGCCGGCTGGGAGTCCCGCGTCCCCACCGGTCGGCTGAACGCCTTCCTCGGCGAGATCGTCGCCTCCCACCCGCACCCCGTCCGCGGCGGCAAGCAGCCCCGGATCCTCTTCGGCACCCAGGCGGGCACCAAGCCGCCGCGCTTCGTGCTGTTCGCCTCGGGCTTCCTGGAGCACGGCTACCGACGCTTCGTCGAGCGCCGGCTGCGCGAGGAGTTCGGTTTCGACGGCACTCCGATCCACATCTCGGTGCGGGTCCGTGAGAAGCGCGGTCGCAACAAGTAGCACGCTGGCCTCATGACGGAGCCCCGGGCCGTTTCGGGTCCGAAACGGCCCGGGGCTCCGTCATGAGGCCAGGCCCCTCACGATCCCGATCCCGGAGGCAGAGCCGCGGGCTGGGACCGCCCGGAGTGCCGCCCCACCCGCTGCCAGGAACCGAGACCGCTGGTGTGCGTGCTCGGGCCGCCGCCGTGCCCCGAGGTCCCGCTGTGGACGGAGAGACCGACCGAGAGGGCGGAGGAGTGGCCGGAGGAGTGGCCGGAGTGGCCGCTCAGGGGAACGCGGCTGCCGAAGAACCCACTGCCGAAGGCCACGAAGCCGAGATTCTCCTCGCCGCTGCGATCGCCCGGAAGCGCCCGGAACGACCGGCGGTACTCGGAGTACAGCGCGTCGTAGATCGGGGTGTGGGACTGACCGCCCGATGGGTCCTGCGCGGGGCGCATGGCAGGGATCGGGCTCGGGCGCTGATGGGAGGAGTCGTATGAGTGCACGTATGTGCCAACGACCCCACCGGCCCTCGGATGCGGGCCCGGCGGAGAAATAGCTGTTCGCCGCGGGTGCGAAGAGCCTACGGCCACGATCAGGTCCCGGCCAGCGGCATCGCGGCGGCGACCAGGAGCCCGCCGACGGCGGCCCTGTCCAGGGCGTCGCGCAGCAGGTCCTCGCGGGGCTGCTGTCCGATCACCCCTGCCGGGGCGGCGAAGACGAGCACCGTCTGCGACTTGTTGGCGGCGGACCGCCAGCCCTCGGTGACCTGGAGCGGAGCATGCGCCTGCCACCAGGCGACCGGGGCGCCGCCGTCGGTGCCCGGCTGGAGCACGGCATGCAGCTGGCCCATGGCGAGCAGGATCGACCAGCCGTGCAGCACCGCGGGCATCTGGTCCATCCGGTGGACCGGCTGGAAGCCCTGCTCCAGCAGCAGCTGAAGGAATTCGTCGCCCCGGCTGCCGTCCGTGCCGGGGCGGGCGATCGCGCCGGTCGGTTCGACGACGAGGGCCGGGTGGAGCTCGTCGTCGATCAGGACGAGGCCGCTGGTGACTCCGAGGACGGCCTGTTCGGCGCCGGGGCCCTCCGCCTCGCTGCCGGTGATGCTGCGTACCGCGCCCTGCAACTGGTCCTCGGCGACCTGGACGACCTGCGAGGGGATGCAGGTCGCGTGCGCGAAGGCGAGGACGGCGGTCTCGTCGCCGACGAAGAGCACCGTGCTGGTGCGTTCCTGTTCGGAGTCGCCGGGGGTGCGGCAGGAGGTGCAGTCGTAACTGCCTGGGGTGTTGTCGCCGACGAGCAGCCGGTCGGCTTCGGCATCGCCGATCTCGGCGCGTACGTCCTCGCTGACGTCGAGCATGCGCGGCACGGTTGGCTCCTCGAACTCGGTGCGTGCGCCGGGCGGTTCCCGGCTCATGAAGAAGACAACGGACGATCCGTGGCCGGGGTCACGCGAGAAAGGGAACGTAATCGAACCATCCGGCGCAGAGGGTGAATCTAAGGATCCGAGAGGTCATTTCTTGCCTATTCGTCCCGGTTGTTCATGCAGCGGTGTGGTCGACTCGACCGTGGGCGGGTTCACCGATACATAGACAAATCAGGATATCGGGTGACCATAGGAGTGGCTGAAACTGACTTGTTTCCGGAGTGAACCGCGAGCCAGTTTCTGCCGTCATGGCAAGTGGTGTCCGCCTCCGACCAGCCGATCCAGGAGATATGGCGTTTCATGCACATTTCTTTCCTGCTCCACAACGCCTACGGAGTCGGGGGAACGATCCGTACCACGTTCAATCTCGCCGCGACGCTGGCCGAGCACCATGAGATCGAGATCGTGTCGGTCTTCCGGCACCGGGACGTCCCCGCACTCGGTGCCCCCGCGGGTGTGCGCCTGAAGCACCTCGTCGACCTGCGCAAGAAGAGCCCGACGTACGACGGCGACGCCGCCGAATACGCCCGCCCCGCAACCGTGTTCCCGCGTGGTGACAGCAGGTACCGGCAGTACAGCAGGCTGACCGACGCGCGGGTGGCGGATCATCTGCGCTCCCTCGACGCGGATGTGGTGGTCGGAACCCGGCCCGGACTCAATGTGCAGATCAGCAGGCAGACCCGGCGCGGTCCGGTCCTGATCGGGCAGGAGCACCTCACCCTCGACAGCCACAGCTACCGGTTGCGCCGCGAGATCGGGCACCGCTATGCCCTGCTCGACGCGATCACCACCGTCACCGAGGCCGACGCGCGTGCCTACCGGAGCGGGTTCAAGCTGCCCGGCGTGCGGATCGAGTCCATTCCCAACAGCGTGCCCGCGCCGGGCATCGCACCCGCCGACGGCACCAGCAAATGGGTGATCGCCGCGGGCCGGCTGCACAAGGTAAAGCGGTACGACCTCCTGGTCCGGGCGTTCGCCGACGTGGTCGCCGTCCGTCCGGACTGGCGGCTGCGCATCTACGGCGGCGGCGACGCGACCGGGAACGAGCGCCAGGCGCTGCTCGCGCTCATCGGTGAACTCGGCCTGCACAACCATGTGTTCCTGATGGGGTCGGTCAACCCGCTGGAGGCCGAGTGGCCCAAGGGGGCGATCGCCGCGGTCACCTCGGACCGCGAGTCCTTCGGCATGACCATCGTCGAGGCGATGCGCTGCGGACTGCCGGTCGTCGCCACCGACTGCCCGCACGGGCCCCGCGAGATCATCGAGGATGGCACCGACGGACGCCTGGTGCCGGTGGGCGACGCGGCGGCGGTGACGGGCGCCCTGCTCGGACTGATCGACAACGACGAGGCACGGCACCGTGCGGGCCGCGCCGCACTGGCCGCGGCGCAGCGGTTCGACCCGGCGCGGATCGCCGAACGCCACGAGCGGCTCTACACCGAACTCGCCTCCCGGGCACCGCGCGACCGCGCGCACGGCGCTCTGCGCACCACATTGCACCGCACCCGCGGCATGGTGCTGGACGGGGCGTACGCCCTGCGCTACAAGACCGCCGACGTCATCCGTAAGGGGAAGCCCGCATGACCGCCTCCAAGGAGCGACCGACGCCACGGGCCGACTGCACGGTGGGTGCCGACGGCAGGATCGTCTTCGACCTCGACCTCGACCTCGGCTCCGACCGGTACCAGGACGGGGAGGCGCCCGAGCTGCTGCTCCGGCGGCGCGGCGCCGAGGGCGGTGACGGCACGACCGTCCGGCTGCCCCTGAGCCGGCTCGGCGGCCGGCTGCGAGCGGTACTGCCGGGCACCGCAGAGCCCGCCGAGGGCCGCTGGGACGTTTATGTGCGTGAGCCGGGCACGAACGACGGCGAAGCGGTGGCCGTCGAGCCCGGGATCAGGGATGTGCGGCTGCTCATGGACCGCACACCGGACGCCGGGCGGATCGCGGTCAGCATTCCGTACCCGACCGCGGACGGCCGGCTCGCCGTTCGCTGCTGGCTCCGCGCGCCGCACGCCGAGGCCGGGCCGGTCACCTTCGGCCGGGACGGAATGACCGTGGAGGGCGCGCTGTACGGGACCCTCCTGGGCGACGGCGCCCGCGTCGAGGCGCGGCGGGCCGGCGCCCCCGACCGGACGTGCCGGGTACCGGTCACCGGGGAGGCGGGCGCGTTCTCCTTCACGCTGCCCCTGGACCGGCTGGTCACCGGGCCGGTCACGGAGCGGCGGCTGTGGACGCTCTGGCTGGTGCCCGGGACGGCGGACGGGGCGGGGACGGGCGGGAAGCCCGTGGACGGCGTCCGGATCTCCCGCATCCTGGACGACGTCTGGGACCGCAGGAACAGCTTCGTCTACCCAGGCTGCGACGTCGGGGAGGGTGCCCGTGCCGTCCCCTGCTACTCGGGCGACAACGACCTCTGTGTACGGATCGAACCGGCCCCGGCGCCGACCGGCTAGGCCGATCGCGGACAGAGGCTGTCCGTAACTCCTGGCAGACTCGTCCCATGTTGGAGACCTCGGCACGGCTGCTCCGCCTGCTCTCACTGCTCCAGGCGCACCGGGACTGGTCGGGCGCCGATCTCGCCGACCGGCTCGGAGTCACCCCGCGGACCGTCCGGCGTGACGTCGACAAGCTGCGCGAACTGGGCTACCCGGTCAACGCCAGCCCCGGCACCGGCGGCGGATACCAGCTGGGCGCCGGCGCCCAGCTGCCGCCGCTGCTTCTCGACGACGAGGAGGCCGTCGCCGTCGCCGTGGGGCTGCGCACCGCGGCGGGAAACGGCGTCGAGGGCATCGGTGAGGCATCCGTACGCGCTCTGGCCAAGCTCGAACAGGTGCTGCCGGACCGGCTCCGGCGCCGGGTGAGCGCGCTGAACACCTTCACCGTCCCGCTGCTCCGCGGACCCGGTGCGTCCACCGCCGATCCTGGAGTCCTCACCGAACTGGCCGGAGCCTGCCGGGACGGCGAACGGCTGCGCTTCGCGTACCGGGACCACTCCGGCTCCGAATCGCGCCGGGTCGTCGAACCGCATCGGCTGGTGTGCACCGAGCGCCGCTGGTACCTCGTCGCCTGGGACCTGGACCGGGCGGACTGGCGTACGTTCCGCGCGGACCGGATCACCCCCACACCGCCGCACGGCCCCCGGTTCACCCCCCGCGACGCACCGGCCGAGGATCTGGCCGCCTATGTCTCGAAGGGGATCTCCACCACCGTGTACGCGAGCCGTGCGGTGATCCGGCTGAAGACCGGGATCGAGCGCGCGGCCGAATGGATCTCGCCGTCCTCCGGGGTGCTGGAGGCGGAAGGTGCCGACAGCTGTCTGATGCGCACCGGGGCCCCGAGCCTCGAGGTGCTGGTCATCCACGTCATGATGCTGGGCATCGACTTCGAGGTCGTCGAGCCGCCGGAGCTCAATGACGCGATCAGGGCGGCCAGGAACCGGCTGTCCCGGGCCCTGGACTGAGCGCCGCCACCGCCGTCCTTCCGATGCGGGGGCCGATGGGGCGGTTCGCGGACGCGTCACGGATGGCTCGGGTTGTCCGTTATACGGGCGACTGTGCGGGGGAGCGGGGTCTCCCCGGTCCGTGATGCGGATTTTGTGACCAGAAGATAAGGGTGCCATAAGGAAGCGTGAATTCCCGGTGGCTTACCCAATTGCGCGAGTTATTCGGTGCGGAAATTTAATCGGCTCGGCCGTGGGTATTCTGTTTTGTTTTCAGGCCTTCCGCGTGATCGTTTCAGGGGCTGTGTGATTACTGTGTGTCGGGTCCGGGACCACAAGTCCGGGTGGCGTGATTCACGCGGAACGAGTGTCGTGATCCTGTGACACAAGCGTGACCGGCGGGGGATGCCGGGATGCCGCGCGACGGTCGGTGACCCGGCTTCCGCCGCGGTCCGGGGCCGCCTACGGTGGGGTGTATGGCACCTCTACCGAGCCCTCCCGCCCAGCCCGACGACACACCCGGTGCGTATGTCGGCCTCACCGTCGACGCAGCCGGAGAGCGGGCCCGCAGGCATGGCTGGACGACGGTCAGATCCCTGCCGCCCGGCGCGATCATCACCATGGAGTTCCGGGCCGGGCGGATCAACTTCGAGGTCGACGAGGCCGTCGTCACCCGCTGCTGGGTGGGCTGAGCCCCGGACACGAGTGAGGGCCCCGACCGGAGTCGGGGCCCTCACTCGTGTCCGGGGCAGCGGCTGTGCGTACCGGCCCCGTGGCTTCCGGTGTGTTCAGCCGCCGGACATCGGGCGGGCCGGGGCCGTGCCGCCGTGCGGTGTGCGGCGGCTGCCGGCAGGCGTGACAGGGGTCCGCTCCGAACGCACCAGATGCGTGGGGGCGGGCGGGTGCGCCCGCGAGCGGGCGCCGGCGACCGTGCCCGTGGTGGCCGCCGTGTGTCCTCCGGCGGCGACCGGTTCCAGCGCCGGGCTCTCCACCGCGGTGTCGCCGCCGGCCGGCTGCGGGAGCACCACGGTCCGGGGGCCGCCGGCCGCGACGGGCATCGAGGGAACCGGACGGCCGCGTCCCCGCAGGGCCTCGCGCTGGGCGAAGATCCAGGTCTCGGCCCGGGTGATCAGCGGCTCGACCCAGGGCAGACCCAGCAGGATCAGCAGTCCCGCGGCCCAGCCGAGCAGCACATCGCTGAGCCAGTGCGTGCCGAGATAGACGGTGGTGAGCCCGACGCCGAGCGAGACGATGGCCGAGGCGGCCGACAAGTAGCGCCTGGCTTTCGGGGTGGTCGCCAGATAGGCGAGGATTCCCCAGGTCACCACCGCGTTGGCGGTGTGGCCCGAGGGAAATATATCGCCGCCGGCGAAGAGCTCCGCCGAGCCGATCTGCGTCGCGTAGTGCGGGCCGAGCCGCCCCAGGCCGATCTTGACCGCGCCGACCGTCGCATTGAGCAGCAGCAGCGAGGCGCCGAGCGTCAGCAGCGGCCGCAGCGTGTGCTGCCGCCAGGAGCGCCAGCCGAGCCAGCAGGCGACCATGGTGGCGGTGGGGCCACGCTGGCCGAGCACGATGTAGTAGTCGAGGAAGGCATGGATTTCCGGCCACTGCTGATAGGGCCGGAAGAGCATGACCTTCCAGTCCAGGGTCACCAGCCAGGAAGAGGTCAGCACGGCGACGACGATGGCGAGATAGAACGCCAACGTCCCGCAGAAGAGAGCGATGCGGTGACGGCTCATCCGCGGCGGCTCTATCTTCGGCGGCTCCGGCTCCCGGTCCAGGCGGGCAAAGATGTCGGTACGCACCCAATCGACGTTACAGCGAGTTAGTGCGCGAACAGGTCGATCCGGTCCCTTCGTGATGACGATGTGATGTGGACTATGTCTCAGTAGGCCCATAATTCCTGACCCGAAGAAGTGCTTCGGTGAGTCTTCGCGTTATTTATTTCGCACTCATTTCGGAAGGGTGTTTGGGGGTGGGTAGAAAAGCGCAGGAGGTGTCGGTATGAATGGAGCCGCCCCCGGGCGGCGGAAACGGACAGTATTCGTCCGGTCACTGAGAGCTTTCCGTGCGGGCCCGGCTCGTGCGCGCGGAGTGGCGCCGAGTACCTTCTGTGCCGGGTGCGGGGGTCGTCCGCGCAGGTCCGAGGGGGCCTGGAGCGACGGCCCGGCGTGGCGTACGCCACACTCCACGGGTCGTCGAGGTATGAGGTGGACCACGTGTGAGTGTTCCGAACTCGCGTACGCTGACGGATCACTCGCCCGTCGATGCCGGGCCCCGAGGGACAACGAACCGCTGTCTTCCCGGCTGGCCTGCCGAGCGCGAGGGACCTTTTGGGAGGTACATGCATGTCCGGGACGACCACAGCCCGATTCCGGCTGCGCCCAGCCGCCGACGGTGCCAATCGATGGGTCGTCCTCGTCGTCCTCTGCCTCAGCCTGCTGCTCGTCGCGCTCGATGCGACCGTGCTCCATGTCGCCGTCCCCGCCGTCACCGAGGATCTGCGGCCCAGTGCCGTCGGTCTGCTCTGGATCGTGGATGCCTACCCGCTGGTCTGCGCCTCGCTGCTGATCCTCTTCGGCACGCTGGGCGACCGGGTCGGCCGGCGCCGCATCCTGCTGCTCGGCTATGCCCTCTTCGGCGTCGCCTCCGCGATCGCCGCGTCGGCCGACAGCCCCGGCGTGCTGATAGCGGCGCGCGCCCTGCTCGGTGTCGGCGGCGCGATGATCATGCCCGCGACGCTGTCGATCCTCCGCCAGGTCTTCCCCGACCGGCACGAACGGGCCGTGGCGATCGGTGTGTGGAGTGCGGTGGCCGCCGTGGGCGCCGCCACCGGCCCCGTCGTGGGCGGCTTCCTCGTCGAGCACTTCTGGTGGGGCTCGGTCTTTCTGATCAACGTCCCGCTGATGGCTCTGGTCCTGCCGGTCGGCCGCCTGCTGCTGTCGGAGTCGCGCGGCGGAGGTGACGGTCCGTGGGACGTGCTCGGTGCGCTGACGGCCGCGGCCGGAGTGCTCGGTGTCGTCCTCGGGGTGAAGCGGGCGGGCACCGGTGAGGGGCTGCTGAGCACGACCACGCTGGGCCCGCTGCTGATCGGCGCCGTACTGCTCATCGCCTTCGTGCGCCGTCAGAAGCGCCGTACGCATCCGCTGATCGACATCGGGATGTTCGCCAGACCCGCTTTCTCCACCGCGGTGGGCTGCATCATCCTCGCGATGCTGGCCCTGGTCGGGCTGGAACTGATAGCTGTGCAGTACCTCCAGCTCGTCCTCGGTCTGAGCCCGCTGGAGACCGGACTGCGACTGCTGCCGCTCACCTTCGCGGCCATGGCCGCAGGCGCCACCGGCTCGTACACACTGCGCCGCCTCGGCCCGCGCCGGATGGTCGGCTGGGGCTTCGTGCTCACGGCCGCCTCGGTGCTGATCCTGACCGCGATGGGGCTGCACGACCGGCCCGGACTGCTGACCGGGGCCTTCGTCGCGCTCGGCTTCGGACTCCAGACCACGCTCTTCGGGGCGTACGAATCCATGCTCAGCGACGCCCCCGCCGACCGGGCGGGCGGTGCGGCGGCGATAGGCGAGACCTCGTACCAGCTGGGCGCGGGCATGGGGATCGCACTGCTCGGCAGTGTCATGAACGCCGCCTACACCCCCGGACTCGCGAAACTTCCCGAAGAGGGCGTCCCCGCCGGGGACGGTGCGGCCGCTGCCCACTCGCTGGGGGAGGCCTACCAGGTGGCGGACCGGCTGGGCGGTCCGCTGGGCGAGGCGCTGCGTTCCACCGCACGCCATTCCTTCATCACCGGGCTGCATGTCACGCTGCTGGTCAGCGCGGCCCTGCTGCTGCTCGGGGCGCTCGCCGCGCTGCGGCTGCCGCGGATGATGGAGTGCCCGTCGCCGGCTCCTGGTGAATCCCGCGAGGGCGGGGCGGGCGAGGCGCCGGAGCTCCAGGGGCCGTCCGGAGCGCCCGCCGAGGGCTGCGCGCAGCGGCCGCTGCCGATGCCCGCCCGGCGCCGGCGACCCGCCGGGGCGACCGGCTCTGGACGGGCGGGGCGCTGAGCCGTAACGTCGGGACGACGCCATAACTAACACTGCTAGTTTTAGCATCGTGCGAGCCGCCGGAGGCCCCCTCATGTCCACCACTGAGTCCTCGAAGCTCCCGTCCTTCGACCCCGCCGACCCGATCGGCATCGACGACCTGCTCAGCGCCGAGGACCTCGCCATCCGCGACACCGTCCGCGACTGGGCCACCGACCGGGTTCTGCCGGACATCGCCGAGTGGTACGAGAACGGCGAGCTGCCCGGCATCCGCGAGCTGGCCCGCGAACTCGGTTCGCTCGGTGCCCTCGGCATGTCCCTCCAGGGATACGGCTGCGCGGGCGCCACCGCCGTCCAGTACGGGCTGGCCTGCCTGGAACTCGAAGCGGCGGACTCGGGGATCCGCTCCCTGGTCTCCGTGCAGGGGTCGCTCGCCATGTACGCCATCCACCGCTTCGGATCCGAGGAACAGCGGCAGCGGTGGCTGCCGGGCATGGCGGCCGGCGAGATCATCGGCTGCTTCGGCCTCACCGAGCCGGACCACGGCTCCGACCCGGCCGGGATGCGGACGTACGCCAAGCGCGACGGGGGAGACTGGGTGCTCACCGGCCGCAAGATGTGGATCACCAACGGCTCGGTCGCCGGGGTCGCCGTCGTCTGGGCGCAGACCGACGAGGGCGGCACGGGCGGCGGAATCCGCGGCTTCGTCGTGCCGACCGACTCCCCGGGCTTCTCGGCGTCCGAGATCAAGCACAAGTGGTCCCTGCGCGCCTCGGTCACCAGCGAGCTGGTCCTCGACGAGGTGCGGCTGCCGGCCGATGCCGTACTCCCCGGGGTCACCGGGCTGCGTGGTCCGCTCAGCTGTCTCGGCCACGCCCGCTACGGCATCGTCTGGGGGGCCATGGGTGCGGCACGCGCCAGCTTCGAGGCGGCCCTCGACTACGCGCGGACCCGGGAGCAGTTCGGCAGGCCGATCGGTGGCTTCCAGCTGACCCAGGCCAAGCTCGCGGACATGGCCGTGGAACTGCACAAGGGCATCCTGCTCGCCCACCATCTGGGCCGGCGGATGGACGCGGGCAGGCTCCGCCCGGAGCAGGTCAGTTTCGGAAAGCTCAACAATGTGCGGGAGGCGATCGGCATCTGCCGTACCTCGCGCACGATCCTCGGCGCCAACGGGATCTCCCTGGAGTACCCGGTGATGCGCCATGCGACGAATCTGGAGTCGGTGCTCACCTACGAAGGGACCGTGGAGATGCACCAGCTGGTGCTGGGCAAGGCGCTCACCGGTCTCGACGCGTTCCGGTAGACCGGTCCGGCGGGCGCCCTGCTCAGCTCTGGTTGAAGAAGCCGTCGGCCGGCCGGCCGGCGGCTTCGCCGTTGACCACCTGGGTGTGGGCCGGGGTCAGCAGGAAGACCCGGGTGGCCACGCGCTCGATCGAGCCGCGCAGGCCGAAGGTCAGTCCCGCGGCGAAGTCCACGACGCGCTTGGCGTCGGTGGGGTCCATGGTCGTGAGGTTGACGATCACCGGGACGCCGTCCCGGAAGAGCTCCCCGATGGCCCGCGCGTCCCGGAAGCTGTCCGGAGTGACGGTGGCGATCCGGAGGCCCGTTTCCTCGGCCGTCTCCGAGGCCACCTGCACCCGGGGGTCGGTCACCCAGGCCTGACCGGTCCCGGTCTGTGCGCCCCCGGCGTACTCGTCATCGTCGTAGTACCGCTCGTCGTTGTCCTCTACGAGGCCCAGCCAGGCACTCGCCTTGCGCACCGATCCCATGGACGCCTCCTCTCACCGCGGTTCCGTGGTGTTCCGCATCTTTTTCGTGTCCCTATCGTCGTCCATGATGCGGATCGTGCGCCAAGTGGATAGTCGGCGCGCAGGGGATTCGTGACGGTACTGGTGCAGAAGATGTGGCGGTTCGTCAAGGTTCCTCCCGCATCAGCGGGCTGAAAGAAAGAAAATATGGTTCACCGTCCGTACGGGTGACACGGAGGACGTATGGGTGAACGGGGCGCTCGATACGATGCACGTCGTGCGCGGGCACGAGCCCGGCGCGCAGGTGAAGGACTCTCGGGGGATCGTCGTGTTCGGAATAGTGAGGCCCTGTACGCACCGGTTGTCCGAGGGGCTCAGAACCGAGTGGATGGCCCATCTCTGCGGGCTCTGCCTCGCACTTCGCTCGGACCATGGGCAGTTCGCCCGGATTGTCACGAACTATGACGGCCTGATCGTCTCGGTCCTGACGGAGGCTCAGTCCGAGCGCACCATCGGATGGCGGCGCACCGCGGGGCCCTGTCCGCTGCGCGCCATGCGGACCGCGCCGGTCGCCCGCGGCGAGGGCGCCAGGCTGGCCGCCGCCGTCTCCCTGGTGCTGGCATCGGCGAAGGTGCGGGACCACGTCGCCGACGGGGACGGCCTGTTGAAGCGCCGTCCGGTCGCCGCCGCCGCGCGCCGGGTCGCCGCGGGGTGGGACCGGGCGGGCGCGCGCACCGGCGCACAGCTCGGCTTCGACACGGCGCTGCTCGTCGACGCCGTCGACCGGCAGACCGGCATCGAACTGCTCGCCGGGCCCGGCACCCCGCTGCTGACGGTCACCGAGCCCACCGAGACCGCCACCGCGGCCGCCTTCGCCCACACCGCGGTACTCGCGGGCAAGCCGCAGAACGCGGAGCCGCTGGCCGAGGCGGGCCGGCTCTTCGGGCGGCTGGCACATCTGCTGGACGCCGTGGAGGACCAGGAAGCTGACGCCCTGTCGGGTGCCTGGAACCCGCTCACCGCGACCGGCACCTCGCGGGCCGAGGCCCGGCGGCTGTGCGACGACGCGCTGCGCGGCGTGCGGCTGGCGTTGCGCGACGCGGAATTCACCGACGGCAAGCTGGCCCATGTGCTGCTGGCGCACGAACTGCGGCAGTCGGTGGACCGGGCGTTCGGCACCACGGCGTGCTCGCATCCGGCAGGCGGCCCGGTCCTGGACGGAACTGTTTTGCCGTCAGGCACGCGGCAGACCGGGTCCTTCGGACCGGCGCCCGGCAATCCGTACGCACCGAGCCCCGGCGGCCCGGCCGGCCCGCCGCAGCCCCCGCCCGAGCCGCCGCGCGACCGGCGCGGGCTGATCGCGGGCTGTCTGGTGTGGGCGGGGCTGGCCTGCACCTGTCAGATGTGCTGCGGCACCTTCAACGATCCGTGGAGTCATCAGCGCCGCGAGGGACTGTGCCAACGGTGCGACTGCTGTGACGCTTGTGACTGCTGTAGCAACTGCGGGGACGGCTGTTGCGGTTCATGCGACTGCTGTGACTGCGGGTGCGACTGCTGAGCCGGGCCCGCGGCGGCGCGGGCCGGGCGGGACATCGCGGACCCGGCCCGGACCGGGTCACTCGATCTCGGGCGGCGAGATCTGCGAGGTCTCGATCGCGTGCTCGGCGACACCGGCGCCGAGGCCCAGGAGAGGGCGGCCGGGATCTGTCTCCAGCAGGTCTCTCCCCGCAGAACGCGCTGCCGGCCCTGGAACAGGTCCGGGGCCGTGACCTCTCCTCCTACGACCCCGGCGGACCGCTCCCCGGGATCGACCCCGGCCCGGAGTCCTCGCTGGTCCGGGGCCGGGTCAGGCACGGCGACCCCCGCGCTGCCGCGGCCCGGTGGTGGGCGCTGTCGAAGGAGAAGGGGCTGTCCATCCGGCAGACCGTCATCGAGACGACCGGGCGGCAGACCTTCATCGGCAGCCCGCGGACGGTCGCGGCGCGGCTCACCGAGTTCGTCGCCGCCGACGCCGCCGACGGCTTCGTTCTCGTACCGCATTTCACCCCCGGCGGTCCGGACGACTTCGTCGACCGGGTCGTCCCGCTCCTCCAGGAGAGCGGTGCGTTCCGCTCCGAGTTCACCGGTCCCACGCTGCGGTCCCATCTCGGGCTCGCCGAGCCGGTATGGAAAGGTTGAACGCATGAGCACGGACGCACAGCAGCCGCACGGTTCCGAGCAGGCGGCGCAGGACTGGAAACACTGGCACGAGGAGCGCACCGCCACGGTCGCAGCACCGTACGGACCGCTCTCCCTCACCGGCACCCACTGGCTCTCCGACCACCCGGAGGGTCACATCCCGGGGATGCCGGGGCGGTGGCAGGAGGACGGCGAGGAACTGGTACTCGCCGCCGACGCCGCCGACGGCCTGACCGTCGACGGCAAGCCCTTCGCCGGCCGGGTCCGTCTCACCGCCGACCGAGGCCCGATCGACGGGTCCCGTGTCGCGCACGGCGAGCGGCGACTGGTCGTGCTCAGTCGCGAAGGGCTCTGGGCGGTACGGGACTTCGACCCGCGCTCCGCCGCGCGGCGCGCCTTCCGGGCCATCGAGGCCACCCCGTACGACGCCCGCTGGGTGCTGCCGGGCACCTTCCGCCCGTACGACACCGCCCGTACGGTCCGGGTCGAGAACGCCGACGGGGTCGAGCGGGGCCTCGGACTCGGCGGTGAGATCGCGTTCGAGGCCGACGGTGCGGAGCACACCCTGCAGGTCGCGGTCGAGCCCGACGGCTCGCTCTGGGCGGTCTTCGCAGATGCCACCAGTGGGAACAGTAGCTACCGCTTCCGGTTCCTGCGGCCCGCAGCCCCGTCCGAGGACGGCGGCGTGACGGTCGACCTCAATCGTGCGCTGCTGCCGCCCTGCGCCTTCGCGGACCACTTCATCTGCCCCTTCCCGCCGCCCGGCAACACCCTCTCCCTCGCCGTCGAGGCGGGGGAGCGGAACCGCGTCGACGACTGACGCCCCATCACATCCCCCTCGGGGCAACAGCCCCGGCAGCCCACGTGCCGCCGGGGCCGTTGCATGCGGCGCAAGGCGTTCGGGCCAAAAGGCCCTCTTGCGCCAGAAGTTGACGCCTTGAATACTCCCGAGCAGCGCTTGTCAGGGACACGGCATTCCGCAACGCGCACGCCGCCGTGCGAACGACTGCGCCTCACGGGTCGGCCACCTCGCAGGCGGACCCCCGACTTCCCCTCGGGAGGAATGAAAAGTGAGGATCAAGCGCACCACCCCCCTCAGCGGCACCGCGAGACGCAGCAGGGCCGTCGCCATCGCAGCGGGCCTCGTCGCCGTCGCCGCACTCGCCGTCCCCAGTGCCCAGGCCGACACCGTCACCACCTTCAGCGCCAAGCAGCTCTCCGCCGCGAACGAGGCCGTGCTCGGCGCCGATGTGGCGGGGACCGCCTGGAACATCGACCCGGCGGCCGGCACCCTCGTGGTCGCCGCCGACAGCACGGTCTCGCAGGCCGAGATCAAGCGGATCAAGCAGGCCGCCGGAGCCAACGCGGGCGCCCTGCGGATCGAGCGCACCGCCGGCAAGTTCAGCAAGCTGCTCTCCGGCGGCGACGCGGTCTACGCCCCCGGCTGGCGCTGCTCCCTCGGCTTCAATGTCCGCAGCGGCAGCACCTACTACTTCCTGACCGCCGGTCACTGCACCGAGGGCAACCCGCCCTGGTACACCAACTCCTCCAACGCGACCAGCATCGGCCCGACGGTTGGCTCCAGCTTCCCGACCAACGACTACGGCCTGGTGCGGTACGACAACGCGGCGGTCTCGCACGAGGGCACGGTCGGCAGCGTCGACATCACCGGCGCGGCCGATGCCACGGTCGGCATGTCCGTCACCCGCCGCGGTTCCACCACCGGCACCCACGGCGGAACCGTCAGCGCCCTCAACGCGACGGTCAACTACGGCGGCGGAGACATCGTCTACGGCATGATCAAAACGAACGTATGCGCGGAGCCCGGTGACTCCGGCGGTCCGCTCTACTCCGGCTCCAAGGCGATCGGTCTCACCTCGGGCGGCAGCGGCAACTGCTCCTCCGGCGGTACGACGTTCTTCCAGCCGGTCACCGAGGCGCTCAGCGCGTACGGGGTCAGCGTTTACTGACGCCCCGGCCCCGGCCGGCCGCCGAACAGGCAGCCGTCCGCTGCAAAAGTCCCTCCGAATCCTGGACGCCGTGGGCGAATCCGCCCCGCCGGTCCCATCCGGCGGGGCGGAGTGCTGCGAAGGACGAGAGGCGGGCCGGTCCACGACGACGGCCCGCACAACCGCGACGGGGGCGCACGGGGCCGCCACCGGGCAGGCCCCGGATGCGCCGACAGCGTCCGAATCCCGGGTGGGGGACTCCCGTTCACCCCACGACTTTTGAGAGGATGTGGGGCAGGTCGGTCATGCAGGAGCAAACGGGGGGCGGATGCTGTGCCTCCCGGAGGGTGCCCTCCGGGGACCCCCGGCAGACACCTCAGGGGGTTCCAGGTCCGTGATACGCATCGGAGTGACCGGCCATCGCAGCATTCCGCAGGAGGCCCACGCCCATGTGCTGGCCGGGTTGCAGGCGGCGCTCTGCGGCCTCGAAGGTTCCCTGGAGGCCCTCTCCAGCCTGGCCGTGGGGGCGGACCAGCTCTTTGCCGACCTGGCCCTGGCCCGCGGTGCGGAGCTGACCGCGGTCATCCCCAGCGGCGACTACGAATCATGTTTCGCGGACGCGGCCGAACTCGCCCGCTACCGGGCCCTCAAGGACCGGGCGGTCCGGGAGGTCCGGCTGGGCTACCCGCACTCCACCGACGAGGCGTACTACGCGGCGGGCACGTACATCGCCGACCACTGCGACCGGCTGCTCGCGGTGTGGGACGGGCAGCCGGCCCGCGGCCTCGGCGGCACGGGCGACATCGTGACGTACGCCCGCAGCCTGGGCCGCCCGGTCACCGTGATCTGGCGCGAGGGCGTGCAACGCTGACCGGTTCGCGCGGCCGTCCTCGCATACGGCCGTACGGACCGGCGGCATGGTGGTGATGAAGTGTCACATCTGGTGTCTGGCAAGCCAGTCGGTGTGCTGAGGAGAGACGATGCGTTCGGTCTCGAAAACCGCCCGGGGCCACTGACGCTCCGTCAGTGTGGTCTCCATCGCCACCTGCATCGACTCCAGGTCCTGTTCCACCAGTGAGTGGGCCGAGATCAGCGGATGGTGGCGACGCATCTCGCTCCATGCCAGACAGGCCGCCGCGGCGGCCGACAGCACCCCCGTCAGGGCAAAGGACTGGGTGAGGGAGAACGTCCTCAGCAGCGCGAACACCAGGGCCAGCGCCGTGAGTACGGCAATGGTGGTCGACCAGACCAGGGTGGCCCGCCGGGACACCTCCTGACGCCTGCGGTACCAACTGCGCTGCTCGATCAGCCGGTCCCGTACATATGTCTCCTTGCGCACGGTGAACGCCTTGTTCCGCAACTCGCGCATGGAGTCCGTGATCAGCCCGCCCGAATCCGCCGCCTGATCGCGGGGGTCGGTCCACCCCACCTTCCGGAGCTCCTGAAGGCCCTCTTCGAGACGGTTCGCGAACAGGGCCTCGGGGTGCTGGGCGCTGGTGTCGAAGGGCGAGCCGTGCACCGAGTAGCGCCAGCACATCGACTTGATGAACTCCGCCGCGGAACGGTTGAGTTGCCATTGCGACTTTGCTTTGCGCCGGGCGGTGAGATACGTCGTGATCAGGACGCCCGTATAGGCCAGCACGCCGACGGCATCGGCCAGTTGAAACGAGCCGGCCACCTCCACGTGCCACGGCACCGAGGCCGGAACCGTGCCCACTACCAGCAGGATCAGCTGGACGCGGGTGGTGTTCACCGCCTCCCGCTGGCGTGCGATGGCGATCGTGTCGGTGTGGTGGAAGAGCTCCGGCAGATCGGCGTTCCTGAACACCATGCTCTGGAGCGGTCCGGGAATCGCCGTCATGTTCACTCCCCGTCTGCGGTGGTGGGCGTGCTCGTTCGGTGTGTGGAAAGGGTGCATGAGCGTAGAGGTGTGCCGTCGGGAACGGCAATGGACCCGGGGTGCCAACGGCGGTTTTCGGTCCCCGGGAAGACCCCCTCGTGCGATCCGGAACACTGTGGCAGTGTGGCCCAACTGACCGCGTTGCGGGGCTGGTTGCTGTTCGTAACCTTCTCGCGACCGACCGACGGGGGGAACGGGGATGAGCGAGGCATACGGTGAGGACGTGGATCCGCTGTCCGGTGCCCAGCGACGGATCCGTCGCAGTCCTCTGCTGTTCACCACGCCGCTCGTGCTCCTCGGCCTGCTGACCGCACTCCTGGTCTGGGAGGCGATCCGGGTGAACACGACGGCCGGGGCGCGGACCGAGTGGCCGTGGCGTCTGCAGTTGATCGATGCGCAGGTGCTGGGCAGTCTGCTGGCGGTCTCGCTGGGGGCCGTACTGGCCCGGGCGCAGTACGCCCGCACGGTCAGGCCGTACCTGGGCTGGCGGGCCGCCTGGACGACGGGACTGCTGGCAGCGGAGGCGCCTGCGTGGCGCGTCGGGATACTCAACGGCGGTCAGCACCTGGCCGTGATCGAGTCGTGGGACACCAGGGTGGTCATGAAGGGGGCGGAGGATGCCGCCGACGCGCCGTGGAGCAGCGTTTCCGGCACGGTGGCCGAACTGACCGAGGCCGGATTCGTCGTCGGGGAGGACTTCCGGCTCATCGAGTTCGGCGCGGGATTCCCCCTGGCGGGAGCCGTGGGCGGGCACGAAACGGTGCTGTTGGGCGTGTTCTCCGAGTCCTTCGTCCAACAGGTCCAGTCGCTCCATGTGCGGGTCAGGGTCACGGATGTCGTCGGTGACACCCATGAGCGGACCATGGACTGCATGAAGGGTGTGGGGACCGACCGGGTCGCCCCGGCCGAATGACGCCGTCCGCGGCGCGGGCCGTGCGGGGCGGCGCGGACGGGGCCGGCCTCGTCCGCGATCACCTGCCCCACCTGTGTTTTCCCGCGCCTGCGGGCGCGACGAACCTTCCGTCCGAATGGGCGGGGCGGCTCTGTGCGGCACTCGTGTGACGAGTAGATCACCGCAGTTGCCAAGCCGGTTCAGGGGAGTAAAGTCGTGACGCCGGGCACTGTGGTCGTACAGAAACTGGCTGCATTTCTCATGAACCGGAAAACTCCCCTCAAGGACGGCCGTGAAGATCTCTGATTCCCCTCGCGCCTTCGCTGTTGCGAAGAAGGCCCCTGTGCCGCTCTCCCAGATCGACACTCGCACCGCAGAAGCCACCAGGAAGCTTGGCCGGGTGTTTTCGGCCTCGACCGATCGCCACACCCAGGCGTCGACCTTCTCTTCTGCGCTCTGAATCGCGTTGCATGCTGGCTAGACTGAGGGAATGACAGGACCCCTGGTCCCATTCCGCGAAATTGTGCTCAAAGTGCACAGCAGGTGCGATCTCGCCTGTGATCATTGCTACGTCTACGAACATGCAGATCAGAGTTGGCGTACCCGCCCCAGGGCAATCTCTGACGACGTCATCTTCCGGACAGCTCAGCGCCTGGCCGAGCATGCCAGAACGCATGCGTTGCCCTCCGTGTCAGTGATCCTGCACGGAGGGGAGCCTCTGCTGGCAGGCCCCGCCCGGCTGCGGCGCGTCTGCGAAGAGCTCACCTCGGCCTTCGACGGCATCGCGGAGCTCGACCTCCGCATCCACACCAACGGAACCCAGCTCAGCCCGCGCTACCTCGACCTCTTCGACGAATTCGGCGTCAGGGTCGGCATCTCCCTCGACGGCGACCGGGCCGCCAACGACCGGCACCGTCGCTACGCCGACGGTCGCAGCAGCCACCCCCTGGTCCTCAAGGCCGTCGAGCTGCTCCGGCAGGAGCGCTACCGCCATCTGTACCTCGGGCTCCTGTGCACCGTCGACATCGAGAACGACCCGCGCGCGGTCCTCGACGCACTCGCCGAGCTCGACCCCCCGCTCGTCGACTTCCTGCTCCCGCACGCCACCTGGGACGATCCGCCGCCCCGCCCGGACGGATCACCCACCGCCTACGCCGACTGGCTGCTCACGGTCTTCGACCACTGGCAGGAGCGCGGGCGCCCGGTGCCGGTCAGGATCTTCTCCTCGGTGCTGTCCACGCTGAGCGGCGGCCCCAGCCTCACCGAATCCCTGGGGCTCGCCCCCACCGACCTCGTCGTCGTCGAGACCGACGGCCAGCTGGAACAGGTCGACTCGCTCAAGAGCGCCTACGAAGGCGCGGCGGCCACCGGATTCGATGTCTTCACCCACGCCTTCGACGAGGTCGCCGCCCACCCGGGCGTGCGGGCCCGTCAGCTGGGGCTGGCCGGCGTCAGCGAGACCTGCCGCCGGTGCCCGGTCGTGCGCTCGTGCGGAGGCGGCCTGTACACCCACCGGTACCGCTCCACGGGGCCGTCCGACGCGTTCGACAACCCGTCCGTGTACTGCGCCGACCTGGCCGCCCTGGTGCGCGGCATCGAGGCGCGTACGGCGGCGGCCCTCGTCGCGCCCGCCGTGGCCGAGCCCGACGAACTGCTCGCCGCCCAGCGGGACCTCACCCGCACCCTGCTCGCCCGGCTGAACGCCGACATCGGCCGGCGCGGCGGCGAGCGGTGGGCCGCCGCCTGGGAGCTGGCCACCGCCATCGAGGCGTCCGAGGAGGGGGCCCGCGGTCTGGACGAGGTGCTGGCGCACCCGTACACCCGCACCTGGCTGCTCGACGCGATGGAGTCGGTCCACGACCGGCCCGGGGCCGTGCAGGTGGCGCGCCGGATGCCGGCGTACCTCGCGTCCGCCGTCGTGCGGGCCGGCCTCGATCTGCCGGTACGGGTGACCTTCGTGGGCGGCCGGATCTTCCTGCCCGGCCTCGGCGAGCTGCGGATCGCCGGCGCGGGGGTGCACGGCACGGCGCTGGTGCGGGCCACCGGGGGCGGCTTCCTCGTCCGGCGGGAAGGGGGCGACGGGGCCGAGCGGCGGATCGTGCGGCCGCAGGAGACCGGTCCCGGCTGGCGGCCGTTGCGCCGCCTCGCGACGGCCGGTCCGACGCCCGGCTTCGTGCTCGACGACCTCGACCCGTTCCGCAAGTGCTTCGCCGTGCGCGCCACGGACGCCCTCGACGACCGGGCCGCCGCCGGCCTGGAGACCAGGATCGGCGAGGCCTGGACGCTGATCGGGACGAAGGCGCCCGGACGCACCGGGGAGATGGCCGGCCGCCTCACCACCCTCACGCCGCTGACCGGCCTGGCCCCGGCGGAGCCCGCCGTCGGACAGCACGGATACGGCGCGCTGGGAATCTCCCCGGACGGCAGCGCCGAGGAGTTGGCTCTCGCGCTGCTGCGGGGCTTCCGGCGGGCCGAACTGCGGGCGCTTCGGGATGTCACGGATCTTTACGCGGCGGACGGCTCCTGGGAGCATCGGATGCCCTGGCAGGAAGAATCAGTTCCGTTTTCCCGGCTGCTGGCCGAAACCTATGAGCGTATGGCGTTGGGGGCTTTCGACCCGCGCTTCCTGGAGGGTGTACCGCAGGCGCTCGACACCCTGGAAGGCGCCGCCGAGCTGACCACCAGTGGGAAACAACTGCTGGATCAGATGCGAAAAGAAATCTGAGCTTCACATTCCGGTTCAGCCGGGGCCGTCCGTACGCACAGGACAACTGGGAGGAACGGGAGAAGACCGAATTCGATCAAGGAATGATTGACGGAATCCGGGAACGTATGACTGAAAACTGGCGTTGAATGACCGAACGTCATGGGGGTGGAGCAACGTCCGCTCCGGAATGATGAATTCGCTCGCATTCACTTCACTCCTCGGGTGCGGGTGCTCACACAGGACGGGGGTCGTGTGCACGCAACAACGCAGCAGCGAGCGGCGGACCATCGGCCGTACTTCTTCTTGAGTTATGCGCATACACCGGGGTACGGCGGTGGAACGGACCCCGATATGTGGGTCGAGCGGCTCTTCCAGGATCTCTGTGGTCATGTGATGGCCATGACGGATCTGCCCGCAGGCGCGCCCGCGGGCTTCATGGACCGCGAGATACGCTCCGGCGAGGGCTGGTCGGAACGGCTCGGTGAGGTGCTCGCCACCTGCCGGGTGTTCGTCCCGCTGTTCTCGCCGCGCTATTTCGCCAGTGAGATGTGCGGCAAGGAGTGGTACGCCTTCGCCCAGCGCGCCATCCATCACCGGGCCCGCTCCAATCAGCGCGCCGAGGCGATCGTCCCCGCGCTCTGGGTGCCCGTACCGCCGAGCCAGCTTCCGGGACCGGCCGAGCGATTACAGTTCAACCACCGTGATTTCGGGGACCGTTACGTCAGTGACGGGCTCTACGGACTGATCAAACTCAGGCTCTTCGCCGAGGAATACGAGCGTGCGGTGTACGAACTCGCCAAGCGCATCGTCAATGTCGCCGACACCATCAGGCTCGGCACCGGGCGCCCCGTCGACTACCGGCTGGCCCCCAGCGCCTTCGGCCCGCCGAACAGCGGAGTCGGCGGCCCCCGCCCCATACAGGTGACCATCGCCGCCCCCACGCGGCACGACCTGCCCGAGGGGCGCAACACCGAGTACTACGGCGACAACCCGCAGGACTGGAACCCCTACCACCCGGCCGCCGCCCGTCCCCTGGCCTATGTCGCCGAGGACCTGGTGCGCTCCCTCAACTACCAGGCCACCGTCTCCTCCTTCGACGAGGAGTCCGGGCACCCGGAGGGCAAGCAGCCGCCCAACAGGCCGGAGATCCTGCTCGTCGACCGCTGGGCCCTGCAGGACGAGGACCGGCGCCGCCGGCTCGCCGCCTTCGATGCCGAGAACCGCCCCTGGGTGACGATGGTCGTGCCGTGGAACCGGGAGGACCACGAAAGCCGGGCGGCCGAGGCGGAGTTGACCGAGAAACTCGAAGAGACCATGCCGACCAAGATGCGCCAGGGACGGGCCTACTGCCGGGGCGCCGCCAAGGGCGTGCCCAGCATGGAGGCCTTCGGGCAGATCCTGCCGCAGGTGGTCGAAGTGGCGGCGCAGCAGTATCTGAGACACGCGGCGGTCTACCCGCCCGCCACCGGCGGCGGACACACCGAACGGACACGGTTGATGGGGCCGATGGCGCAGACGAACTACATCCCCGAGACACACGACCCTGCGACGGATGCGGAGGACACGGATGACGGCCGGTCGTGACGGGCGCATCGTCACCTTCTACTCGTACAAGGGCGGCACCGGGCGCACCATGGCCCTGGCCAACACCGCCTGGATACTCGCCGCCAACGGAAAGCGGGTCCTGGCCGTCGACTGGGACCTGGAGGCACCGGGACTCCACCGGTTCTTCCACCCGTTCCTCGACCCCTCGACCCTCGGTGCCACCACCGGTGTCATCGATCTGATCACCGATTACGCCTGGGCCGCGACCAGCCCCGCCCAGCGCGCCGACGACTGGCACCGCGACTACGCCCGCATCCAGCCGCACGCCGTGTCCCTCACGCCCGAGGCGCTCGGCTGGGAGTTCCCGCAGGGCGGCACCCTCGACTTCGTCTCCGCGGGCCGGCAGAACCGCGAGTACTCCGCGACGGTCTCCACCTTCGACTGGGACAATTTCTACGACCGGCTCGGCGGCGGTCACTTCTTCGACGCCCTGCGCGACGACATGAAGGCCAATTACGACTACGTCCTGATCGACAGCCGGACCGGTCTCAGCGACATCGCCGACATCTGCACCGTCCACCTGCCCGACGTCCTCGTCGACTGCTTCACCCTCAGCGACCAGTCCATCGACGGCGCGGCCGCCGTCGCCCGGCAGATCTCCGAGCGCTACACCGGCCGCCCCATCTCCATCTTCCCCGTCCCGATGCGCATCGACGAGGGCGAGAAGGAGAAGGCCGATGCCGGACGGGCACTGGCCCGGCTGAAGTTCGACCGGCTGCCGCGCGATCTGTCCGGGGACGAACTCACCGCCTACTGGGGCGCGGTGGAGATTCCGTACCGTCCCTACTACGCGTACGAGGAGACCCTCGCCACCTTCGGCGACGAGGCCGGCCTCACCAACTCGCTGCTCTCCGCCTTCGAACGACTGACCTCCGTCATCACCGGCCAGCAGATCACCTCGATGCCGCCGGTCGGTGAAGAGGTACGGCTGCGCATCCGGGACGCGTTCACCCGGCGCAGGCCCGCGCTGCCCGCCGATCTCTTCCTCAGCTATGTGGCGGAGAACCGGATGTGGGCCGACTGGATCGAATCCGTGCTCTCCCGGGCCGGGTTCCGGGTCGTACCGCGCGACGTGTCCGCCGAGCGGGAGGCCCCGGAACCGACGGCCCTCGCCGCCGAGAACGCGGCCCGTACCGTGGTGCTGCTGTCCAGCGCCTACCTCAAGTCGCAGCGCGCGGTGAACATCTGGGACCGGGCCGTCGCGGAGGACCCCGGCGGCGGCCGACGCCATCTCCTGCCGCTCAGGGTCGGTGACGTCCGGTTGTCCGCGCCCTACATCGACCGCAACCCCGTCGACCTCTTCCGGCTCGACGAGGTGCATGCCACCGCCGCCCTGCTGCGCGCCCTGGACCGGCCCGTACAGCTCACCGACGGGGTGTCGCCCGGACCGCGCTTCCCCGGCACCGTCCCCAGGATCTGGAACGCGCCGCCGCGCAACCCCGGCTTCACCGGCCGTTCCATGGTCCTGGAGCGGATGCGCGACCAGCTCGGCGGCGGCATGGCCGTCGTGCTGCCGCAGCCGCAGACCCTGTACGGACTCGGCGGCGTCGGCAAGACCCAGGTCGCCCTGGAGTACGTGCACCGCTTCATGGCGGACTACGACCTGGTCTGGTGGATATCGTCCGAGCAGACCGACGACGTGGTGGCCTCGCTCGCCGAACTCGCCGTCCGGCTCGGCGCCCAGGGCGGCGACGACATGGCGGCCGCCTCCCAGGAGGCCGTGGACCTGCTGCGACGCGGTGTGCCCTCGGACCGCTGGCTGCTGGTCTTCGACAACGCCGACGACCCCGAACGGCTCAGGCGCTACTTCCCGCAGGGCGGCTCCGGCCACATCCTGGTCACCTCCCGGAACCAGGCCTGGTCCCAGCACGGTGACGCGCTGCCCGTCGACGTCTTCCTGCGCGAGGAGTCCGTCGAGCACCTGCAGCGCCGGGCGCCGGGGCTGAGCGCGGAGGACGCCGCACAGGTGGCCACGGCGGTCGGCGACCTGCCGCTCGCCGTCGAACAGGCGGCGGCCTGGATCGCGGAGACCGCCACCCCGATCGACACTTACCTGGAACAGCTGGCGCAGCAGGCCCCGGAAGTCCTGGCGCTCAACCAGCCGGCCGGATACCCCGAGCCGGTCGCCGCGACCTGGAACATCTCCATCCAGCGGCTGAAGGAGCGCTCGCCCGCCGCGGTGCGGCTGCTCCAGCTCTGTGCCTTCTTCGCCCCCGAGCCGATCTCGGGGAATCTCCTCTACAGCAAGGAGATGGTCGAGGCATTGAAGCCGTACGACGCCTCGCTCCAGGAGAAGCTGGTGCTGGGCCGGGTCATCCGGGAGATCGGCCGGTTCGCCCTCGCCAAGGTCGACCAGATCTCCAACTCCATCCAGGTGCACCGGCTCGTCCAGGCCGTCATCCGGGCGCAGCTCAGCGAGGAGGAGCAGCGGGACGCCCGGCATGTCGTCCACCGCGTGCTGGCGGGCGCCCGGCCCGATGAGGACGAGCCGATCGACAACCCCTCGACCTGGCCGCAGTTCGCCACCATCTGGCCGCACCTCGGCCCGTCCGACGCCCGCAACTGCAAGGAGCCCGAGGCCCGCAGGCTGCTGATCGACCGGGTCCGCTATCTCTGGAAGCGAGGCGACTTCAGGACCGCTGCCGCGCTCTGCGAGGAGCTGCGCGCCATCTGGAAGGAGACGCTGGGGGAGCGGGACATCCAGTACCTCTACCTCTGCTTCCACCAGGCCAACATCTATCGCTCGCGCGGCCGTTACGTGGAGGCGCGGGATCTGGACGAGATCACCCTGGCGATGCAGCAGGAGGTCCTGGGCCCGGAGCACCCGCACACGTACATGAGCACCAGCAGCCTGGCGACCGACCTCGGCACGCTCGGCGAGTACACCAGGGCGATCGAGCTGGCGACGGAGGCGACCGAGGGGTTCAACCAGATCTTCCACGATTCGCACCCGAGGACCCTGGCGGCGTCCAACAACCTGGCGTTCACCCTGCGGTCCGTCGGACAGTACGCCAGGGCCAGGGAGATCGACCAGGACGTCTACGACCGGCGCCTGGAGGTGCTCGGCGCAGAGCACCCGTACACCCTCTCCTCGGCCATGAACCTGGCCCGCGACCTGCGTGACGTCGGGCGGTACGAGGACGCGGTCGGCATTCTCGGCCGCACGTACGACAGTTACAAGGCCACGCTCGGCCGGGCCTTCCCCGGCACGCTGAGCGCGGCGAAGAGCCTGGCGGTGTCGCTGCGCCGGGCGGGCAGGCTGGAGGACGCCCGCAGGCTCACGGTGGCCACCCGTGCCAGGTACCGGGCCAAGTACACCGTCATCAACCCGGAGGTGCTGGCCTGTGACCTCAATCTGGCGGCCGACCTGTACGCGGCGGGCGAGGCGACCGAGGCCAGGAACACCGCACAGGAGGTCGTCGACCAGTACATGAAGGTGCCGGGGGAGAAACACCCGTACACCCTGGCCGCCCTGAACAACCTCGGCGTCTACCAGCTGGGGGCCGGCGAGGTGGAGGAGTCGGAGCGGGTGCTGACCCGGGTGGTCGCGTCGATGCGGGAGGTGTACGGGCCGGAGCACCCCAACACCCTGTTCTGCGTGATGAACCTGGCCAACGCGACGGCCGAACGGGGCGATCTCGACATCGTGCTGAAGACCGAACGGAAGGTGGCCGGTCAGCTCAGGCAGGTCATCGGGGCGCACCACCCGGAGACCCTGGCCATGATGTCGAACATGGCGGTCACGCTCGATGCGATGGGGCGCAAGGGCGAGGCGATGCGGCTGAGGGCGGAGACGGTCGAAGAGCTGTCCCGGCAGCTGGGCGACGACCATCCGATGACCCGGATCGCCCGGAACGAGCGCCGGTTCGAGCGCGAACTCGAACCGATGGCGGTATGAGCCGAGGGAGCGTCCGGCCGTCACCGGACGCTCCCCGTCTCCCGGGCCCGTTCCTCAGCAAGTAGCCGGTTCCAGCAGCCAGTTGAGGACCCTGGGCAGGGCGTGCAGCGCGTCGAAATGCGCGGCCGCCGGTTCCACCACCACGGTGGAGTTCGGGATGCGCTCGGCCAGCCAGCGGGAGTGGCCCACCGGCGAGAACACGTCCTTCTCGCCGTGCCACAGCATCACCGGGCCGGTGATGTCCGCGGGGTCGAACCCCCACGGAGAGCTGAACGCGATCGCGTCGTCGATCCACCCCCACGCCGAAGTGCGCAACCCCTCACGGTAGTTGCGCAGCAGCATGGTGCGGACCCCGGCATCGTTGACCACCATCCGGTCGGAGTCGGTCAGCTCGCGGCGCAGATCGTCGATGAGCCGGACCGGGTTCTTTCTGATCACCGCGGACCGCGAGATGAACGACTCCGCGAGCCCGTCCGGATCGGCCGCCGCGGTGGAGTACGCCAGCACATTCGAGGCGGCCATCCCGTCGAACCAGTCGAGGCCGTCGGCACCCCAGGGGGCCAGCCCGACCAGTGCGGCGGTACGGGTGACCCGCTCGGGCATCAGCGCGGCACAGGCCAGGGCATGCGGGGCGCCACCGGAACGGCCCACCACGGCGAACCGCTCCAGCCCGAGGTGGTCCGCGATGGCCCGTACGTCCTGGACGGCATCGGCGACACAGCGGCCCGGCAGCCGGTCGGACTCGCCGTATCCCGGCCGGTCGTAGGCGATCAGCTGGGTCTTGCGCTGGTACAGCACCATGCCGCGCGGAGCCGGACCGAGCCTGCTGCCGGGCATTCCGTGCAGCAGAAACACCGGTCTGCCGCGGGGATCCCCCAGACGTTCGACCACCAGATGCCGACCGTCCGTTGCGCGCATCCGACTACGCACTCCGCGCCTCCTCCGTATGGTGCGGGCACCGCGTGCCCGGCTTTCCCCGCCAAACTCGATGATGGACCATCAGAGCCCGTACGGGGATGGCGTGTTGAGTAAAGGTGGAGGTCTTGGCGGGGCGCGGTCGGCCTTCCGGTCGGGGGTGCGAGGAGGCCCGGGTTTCGGTGAGGGGGCCGAGGCCGCCCATTTCCAGGCCGTCCGCAGGGCGACGGGCTCGGCCGCATCACCTCATACTGATGCGGCCGAGCCCGTCGTTCTCTTCAGCGAAACCTGTCGGTACTACCCACGCGCGAGTGTTACGAACGCCGTCCATTCGCTCCGGCCGACCCGCAGCACCGGTCCGCCGCCTGCCACCTTCGAGTCCCGTACGTATACCGCGCCGGGGTCGGCGGCCACCTCCACGCAGTCGCCACCGCCCGATCCGCTGTAGCTGCTCTTGGACCAGCGCAGCTCGTCAACGCTCTCGGTTACCTGCTCCACGCTCATGTCTCTCCCGCCAGCCGTTCGATGAGCCGCGCAGACGCCTCGACGTTCAGGGCCTGCGATCGCAGCTTGCCATATCGCAACCCGAAGGCGCTGACCTCTGCCGGATCACCGATGACACAACCGACCTGCTGGGACTCGATGTACCCGAGGCGGCGGAGTTCTTTCGTCTCCACCAGTACGAACGGCCCGTCCAGACCCGAATGGAACCCGAGCCCGGCGGGCATGACCTGAATCGCCACCGTCCGCAACGCGCCTACTTCCAAAAGGCGTTGCCACTGTCCACGAATCACCTCTGCGCCGCCCACCGGGTTACGCAACGCCTCCTCCCCGATGATGAACGAAAGCTCCGCCATCGGATCGCGGGTCAACAGCTTCTGCCTGCTCAGCCGCGCTTCCGTGTGCTGGTCGATGATCTCCTCGCTGAGCGGCGGGCAGTGACCGCCGAACACGGCCCGTGCGTATGCCTCCGTCTGCAAGAGCCCCGGCACCAGCAGCGGGTCGTACGAGAAGCGGCTCAGTACCTCAGCCTCGATGAGGGCGAAGTTGCGGAAGAACTGCGGAAGTTTCGCCCGGTCCACATCGGCCTGGAGTACTTCCAGCAACCCGCCCGCAGCCAGCACCCGGTCCGCCGCGACGGTGAACGCCTCCTTCGCGGGCCGTCGTCCCTGCTCGACCGAGGCGACCTGTTCCAGGGAGTAGCCGATGGCATCTCCGAGTGTCTGCTGGTTCAGCGCGGCCCGCTTGCGCAGGTGCTGGAGGAGCCTGCCGTACGCCACCCACACTCCCGGCAGGTCGCTGTCCTCCTTCGTCTTCGCCGCCCGGCTGTTCCGTGTATCCCGCATGGCCCTCACACCCTTTCCCTGCCACCGTCCGTGCCCGTCCGCAGCCACGTGCAGCGTTCCTCAACTCCACTACGACTGGGCCATGTTCAACGGAAGGGCCGTTTCCGGGGACACGGCCCCGGCCCCGTACGGCACCCGTACAAGACCCGTACAACTCAGGGCGGTGCTTCTCCACCCGGCTCGTACCGCCGCTGTCCCGTACGGTCATTGCACCTGGTCGGCGGTGGTGACGGAGTCCGACGATGACGTCGTGACACAACAGGAGAGCACCCCCCTTGAAGCACCCGCCCCCACCGCCGAGTTCAGCCTTTGTTTCAGCAGCACCGCCCGTGGCGCCCGGCTGGCCCGCGTCCTTGCCGTCCAGCAGCTCACCGAGTGGTGCGGCAGCCCGTACGACTCCGAGACCGCTCGAACCGTGGCCCTCGTCACCGCCGAGCTGTCCGCCAATGCTGTCGCCCACGGCCGCCTCCCCGGCCGTGACTTCAGGTTGACGCTGCTCCTCCTGCCCCGCGTCGTCCGCATCGAGGTGACGGACACCCGGCCGGAGCGCCTGCCGGCTGTTCCGGCAGCGGGACCCGCGTCCGCCGACGTGACCTCGGGCCGCGGCCTGCTGCTCGTCGAGGCGTACGCGGACCGGTGGGGCTGCACCGTTCGCGACGCGTACACCAAAACGGTCTGGGCAGAGGTGCCGCACTCCGCCTGAGCGGCGATTTTGGAACCGCGGTGGTGCTGTCGTCGGAGGCGGCCGTTTCCGTCCCTGGCCGGTGACGGAGCGGGGATCAGTCGACCGTCGAGCCGAACGGCGGCCGGGCGCCGGTGGTGTCGTCCGGCTTGCGCAGGGACACCAGGAGGGTGACGAGCGTGCCCGCCACCGCCCACGCGGACAGCACCAGCAGCGGTCCGGTGACCGCGTTGCCCTTGAAGTACGCGATCGAGCGGGCCACCCAGGTGCCCGCCCCGGGCGGCAGCGCGGGGCCGATCGCCCGCCAGAAATCGGGGAGCATCGGCAGCGGAAAGGCGCCGCCGGCGCTCGGGTTGCCCGCGATCACCACGATCAGGACGGCCAGGCCGATGCCGACGATGCCGGTGAGGGCCTGTAGGGCGAGGGTGAGCATGCCGACCGCGAAGACGGTCAGCGCGCCCAGCCCCGACAGGCCCCAGAAGCTTCCGGGCAGGGCGCCGAGGACCGGGCCGATGATGATCGCCCCGCCGATTCCGCCGACGACGGAGTAGAGCGCCATGACGCCGGTCCGGATCAGCGCGCGCTGCCGGTTGGCGGGCTTGGCGCCGGCGCTGATCGCCAGGATCGAGGCGCAGAGGTAGCCGCCGACGCACCAGCCCACGACCAGGTAGAAGGACGAGATGCCGTTGAAGTCCTGGTCGGAGGCGGGGGCCAGGTCCACGGAGCGCACCGTGCGCCGCTGGGTCTGGTCGACCTTCGTGATGATCTTCGTCAGGGTGTCGGCCATGGAGGTGCCCCCGCCGGAGGCGACGAGGACGGTGTCGGTGGTGCTGGTGGGGCTGACGATCAGGGCGCCGTCGATCTCGCGGTTCAGGATCTGCTCGCGGGCCGTGGCCGCGTCGGCGACCGCGCGGGGGTCCAGCGGCCCGCCCGGGAGATTCTTCAGCTCGGTGAGGAGCTGTGCGGACACCTGCCGGGGCGCGACGACCCCGAAGGGTACGTCCGTCGGCTTCGGCTTGTGCAGTGCCCCGACGTAGGACGTGATGAACAGCAGCTGCAGTCCGAGCACGCCGATGACAAGCAGCGCGGCTCGTGGAGTGACGGCGTTCTTCACCTCGTCAGCGAAAGTCATGCCCCAACGGTCCGGGGTGTCGGCTGTTCGTGCAGGCAGTGCTGGGCCGAATGGCTGACGGAGAGCCGGTCCGGGGGCGGGGCGTGCCCCAGACGGAGCCGTGCCGCACAGAGAGGCGACAGTTTCAGCCACACGTTATGAGCGTCTCAAATACGGCCAAGTGTTCGAATTAAGTCGCTGACCAGGTTCGGCGAGGGTTAGGGTAATCGAACGGGCGTACGATGGAGAGATCGGGCGTATGGCTGAAATGGGGTGGAGGACGGAGGTGCGACATGGCGGGCTACGCCCATCTGCACGTCGCGTCCGGATACTCCGCCCGGTACGGCGCCGCCCACCCCGAGCACCTTGTCCGGCGGGCGGCCGAGCGCGGTATGACGTCGCTCGCGCTCACCGACCGGGACACGGTCACGGGGGCGGTGCGGTTCGCGCAGGCGTGCGCCGGGGCCGGTGTCCGGCCGGTCTTCGGTGTCGACCTCGCAGTGGAAGCTCTCGCGCCGCCGCCTCCCGTGCAGCGGCGCCGTACCCCGGCGCGCGGTGGTGCGCACGTGGTCGAGCCGCCGCTGCGGATCGTGCTGCTCGCGCGGAACCGGGCGGGGTGGGCGCGGCTGTGCCGCATCACCTCGGCCGCGCACGCCGGGACCGCGGGCGGTGCGGCACCGGTGGTGCCGTGGGAGGCGCTGCGCGCACACGGTGGACCCGGCCTGATCGTGTTGCTCGGGCCGCTCTCGGAGCCGGTGCGCGCGCTGGCGGCGGGCCGGGAGGACGTGGCGACGAAGCTGCTGGCGCCGTGGCGGGAGATCTTCGGCGGGGGGATCCGGCTGGAGACCATTCTGCACGGCCGGCCCGGCACCGGGCCGGGATCGCTGCGGCTGGCCGCCCGGACCCTCGCGCTGGCCGACCGCACCCGTACCACCGCCGTGCTCTCCAACGCCGTCCGCTACGCCGACCCCGACCAGCACCGGCTCGCCGATGTCCTGGACGCCGCGCGGCTGCTGCGGCCCATCGACCGGCGCCGCCTGGACAGCGGGCAGCGCTGGCTCAAGGACGAGAGGGCGATGGCGGGCATCGCGCGGCTGATCGCCGAATGCGCGGGAGCGGGCCCCCGGCGGGCCGACCGTCTGCTGGCGGACACCGTCGCCACGGCGGCGTCGTGCACCGTCGATCCCGCGGCGGATCTGGGTCTGGGCACGCCGCACTTCCCGGAGGCGGAAGTGCTCGGCGCCGGGCCCGGGGCGGGCGCCGCGGCACAGTTGCTGCGCCGGCGGAGCGAGGCCGGTATGGCCCGGCGCGGGCTGGAGCGCGACCGCGCCGCGCTCGACCGGCTGGACGAAGAGCTCGCCGTGATCTCCGAGCTGAACTTCGACTCGTACTTCCTCGCCGTCGGACAGGTCGTGGCCGACATCCGGGAGAAGGGCATCCGGGTCGCGGCCCGCGGCTCGGGCGCCGGGTCGATGGTCTGCCACGCCCTGGGCATCGCCACCGCCAACCCGCTCGACCATCACCTGCTGTTCGAACGCTTCCTGAGCGTGCGGCGGGCGTCACTTCCGGACATCGACATCGACGTGGAGTCCGCCAGAAGGCTGGAGTGCTACGACGCGATCTTCGAACGGTTCGGCAGGGAGCGTGTGGCGGTCACCGCGATGCCCGAGACCTACCGGGCCCGCCGGGCTCTGCGGGACACCGGCCTGGCTCTGGGGATCGCACCGGCGGAGGTCGACCGGATCGCCAAGAGTTTCCCGCACCTGCGGGCGTCGGACATCACCGGCGCGCTCGCCGAACTGCCCGAACTGCGCGGGCTGGCGGCCGAGGCGGAACGGTACGGGCCGCTGTGGGAGCTTGCCGAAGGGCTCGACTCCCTGGTCCACGGCATGGCCATGCATCCCTGCGGAGTGGTCATCAGCGACGCGACGCTGCTGGACCGGCTGCCGGTGCAGCCGACCCCCCAGGGCGACTACCCGATGGCCATGGCGGCCAAGGAGGAGATCGAGGCGCTGGGCAACATCAAACTGGACGTCCTGGGCGTACGGATGCAGTCCGCGATGGCTCACGCGGTCGCCGAGATCGAACGGACGACCGGCAACCACATCGACCTGGACGACCCGCGGCAGGTGCCGCTCGACGACGTCTTCGCGTTCAAGATCATCCAGGAGAGCCGGACCCTGGGCCTGTTCCAGCTCGAATCCCCCGGCCAGCAGGACCTGCTGTTCCGGCTGCAGCCCCGCGACCCGCAGGACGTCATCGCCGACATCAGTCTCTTCCGCCCCGGGCCGGTCGCCGGAGGGATGCCCGAGCGGTACATCGCCGCCCGCCATGGCGGCACTCCCTCCTACGCCCACCCGGACCTCGAACCCGTGCTCGCCGACACCTACGGCGTGACCATCTGGCACGAACAGATCATCGAGACGCTGTCGGTGCTGACCGGTTGCGACCGTGCCCTGGCCGAGGTCGCCCGGCGGGCGCTCGGTGACAAGGACCGGCTGCCCCGGATCAAGGGCTGGTTCCACCGCGAGGCACGCGCCCGCGGCTACAACGCGAAGGTCCGGGACGAGGTGTGGAGGACCGTCGAGGCCTTCGGCGCCTACGGCTTCTGCCGGGCGCACGCGGTCGCCTTCGCCGTACCGGCCCTGCAGAGTGCCTGGCTCAAGGCGCACTACCCGGCCTTCCTGCTGGCCGGGCTGCTCGAACACGACCCCGGTATGTGGCCCAAGCGTGTCCTCGTCGCCGATGCCCGCCGGCACGGCGTTCCCGTCCTGCCCGTCGACGTCAACCGCTCCGGGGCGGAGCACACCGTGGAGCGGGCCGACGGGGAGCAGTGGGGCGTGCGGCTCGCGCTGTCCGCGGTGCGCGGTATCAGCGAGCAGGAGTGCGCCCGGATCGAGGAGGGCCGGCCGTACGGATCGCTGTCGGACTTCTGGCAGCGGGGCCGTCCCAGCAGACCGGTCGCCGAACGCCTCGCGGAGATCGGTGCCCTGAGCCCTCTCCATGACGGGCGGCTCACCCGGCGCGACCTTCTCCTGCAGCTCACCGAACTCCACCGGCAGTCCCGCCATCGGTCCGCAGGCAGGGGCCAGTTGCCCATCGACGCGGACGCGGCCGGAGGAGCGGAACCGAGCGGCCTGCCCGAAATGACCGGACGCGAGGCCCTGAACGCGGAGCTGAACACGCTCGGCATCGACGTCTCCAAGCACTTGATGGAGCATCATCACCGGCTGCTGCGGGAGATCGGCGCGACCGACGCGGCACACCTGACGACGGCCCGGGCAGGTCAACAGGTGCTCGTCGCCGGGGTACGGGCCTCGACCCAGACCCCGCCGATCGCCAGCGGCAAGCGCATCATCTTCGTCACCCTGGAGGACGGCTCCGGCCTGGTCGACCTGGCCTTCTTCGAAGACTCCCACCCGGCCTGCGCGCACACCGTCTTCCACAGCGGGCTGCTGCTGGTCCGCGGCACGGTCCAGGTGCGCGGCACCCGTCGCACAGTCGTCGGCACCATGGCCTGGGACCTGGACCGGATTGCCGCCGCCCGCCGCGACCACGGTCCCGAAGCCGCTCTCACCCTCCTCGGCGCCGATCACCCGCACCCGACCCCCGCGCAGCCGCGGCGGACCCTGGCCGACGGCACCACAGGGGCCCGGCTGCACCCGTACGCCGACCTGCAACCCGCCGGCAGCCGCTCGGCCGACCTGAAGAAGCTCGGCCACACCAGCCCGGGGAGCGCGGGATGACCACGCGCCGGCGGCACATCGCCCACCTC
Source organism: Streptomyces sp. NPDC015032 (assembly GCF_043080425.1). Classification (NCBI taxonomy): domain Bacteria; kingdom Bacillati; phylum Actinomycetota; class Actinomycetes; order Kitasatosporales; family Streptomycetaceae; genus Streptomyces; species Streptomyces sp. NPDC015032. The sequence goes on from NZ_JBIBVN010000008.1 coordinate 53,637, forward strand.
CACCTGCACGCCGCATTGAGTGAGGATCAGTACGACGACATCATCGAACTGATGTCTGGTATCACGCCCCATGTCCAGGCCGTCCCGCCCCAGGCCGTCCAGCTCGACCTGACGTCGGCGCTCAGATACTTCGATCTGTCTCCCTATGACGTCGTCCAGTTGGCGAAGCTCAGGCTGAAGGCCCTCTACGGCATCGACAGCAGCGCCGGGCTCGCGGGCAACCGCATGCTGGCCGCCATGGCGGCCGACGCGTCCGCGCCGGGGGAGACCACCTGGGTTCCCGCCGGGCAGGCCGCGGACTGGCTGTACCCCCGGCCGGTCACCGCACTGCCGGGGATCGGCCGCGCCACGGCGGACACGCTCGACCGATACGGCCTGCACACCATCGGCCAGGTCGCCGGCGTACCGGCGGCGACCCTGCAACGCCTTCTCGGCACCGGCCCCGCCCGGCTGCTGGCCGAACGTTCCCGAGGTCGTGATCCCCGCCCGGTCGCACCGCTGGAACCGGCGCAGCAGCTGGCCGCCGACCTCGTGCTGGACCGGGACTGTCTCGACCCGGCGCTCCAGCACCGGGCCGTCGTGGAGCTCGCCGACCGGATCGGCCGGCGGCTGCGCGGCGAGAACCAGGTCGCCGGCCGCCTCACCCTCACGGTGCGGTACGCCGACCGCAGTTCCACCACGCGCACGCGTCCGCTGCCGGAACCCACCGACCACTCGCCCGCCCTCGTCGCGGCCGCCCTGGGGCTGTTGGCCTCCCTCGGGCTGCAACGGGCAAGAGTCCGTGCGTTCGTGGTCCGTGCCGACGAGCTGACATCGGCCGGTGCCGCGCACCGCCAACTCTCCCTGGACCCCGGTGACGACCGTGCCCGCGCCGCCGAGGCGGCCACGGACCGAGCCCGCCGCCGCTTCGGTCCAGGAGCCGTGTACCCCGCCGTTCTGGCCCCGGGAATCGCCGGGCGGGCCACCGCGCACCGGCTTCCGGAGACCGGCGCGAAGCCGGCGGGGGCGCCGAGCGCACCGACGGCGCAGACCCGGCACCGCCCCGGGTGCCGAAGCGGATGAAACCCGGGCGGCCGCTCCTCCGGCCGCTCAAGGGGGGTCAGTTTTTACCGACGCGTAACTTCCCACGCCACCCTACTCGTGCGTAATTTGGCTTGAGTACCCAGAACTTGAGTACACAGAAGGTCAGCAGTCAGAACTTGTGGTCCGGGCCGCAGGGCGTACAGACATCGCAACTCCCTTGAGCCGCAAGGAGACCACACGATGCTGCCCTGGAACCGTGCGTCGCGTACCCCACGTACGCAAAGAACCCTCGCCGCACTGCTCCTCGCCGTCGCCGCCGTCGCCGCCCCCACGGCCACCGCCGCTGCAGCCGCCCCCACCGCCGCAACCACCTCCCGTGGCTGGAACGACTACTCCTGCAAGCCCTCCGCAGCCCACCCCCGCCCCGTCGTCCTGGTCCACGGAACCTTCGGGAACTCGATCGACAACTGGCTGCTGCTTGCCCCGTACCTCGTCGGCCGGGGCTACTGCGTCTACTCACTGGACTACGGTCAGCTGCCCGGAGTGCCGGTCTTCAACGGCCTCGGCCCGATCGACAGGTCGGCCGGTCAGCTCGCCGCGTTCGTCGACGAGGTGCTCGCCTCCACCGGGACGTCCGAGGTCGACATCGTCGGTCACTCCCAGGGCGGCATGATGCCGAACTACTACCTGAAGTTCCTCGGCGGGGCCGCCAAGGTGAACGCCATGATCGGGCTCGCACCCGACAACCACGGCACCACCCTCCTCGGCCTGACGAAGTTACTGCCGTACTTCCCGGGAGTGGAGGACCTGCTGAACGCCAGCACACCCGGTCTCGCCGACCAGGTGGCGGGTTCCCCCTTCATCACCAAGCTCAACGCGGGCGGCGACACCGTGCCCGGAGTGCGCTACACGGTCATCGCGACCAGGTACGACGAGGTCGTGACCCCGTACCGCACGCAGTTCCTGAACGGGCCGAACGTGCGCAACGTCCTGCTCCAGGACCTGTGCCCGGTCGATCTCTCCGAACATGTGGCGATCGGCACCGTCGACCGGATCGCCTACCACGAGGTGGCGAACGCCCTGGACCCGGCACACGCCACCCCCACCACCTGCGCCTCGGTCGTCAACTGAAGACTGTCCCGCCCCCGGTGCGCCGGGGGCGTTCCGTACCGTGCGGGCCGCCGCGGTCGGCAGTGGGTGGCACGATCGACGCATGACGACGATCGACTGGGATTCCGCGGCCGACTCCTTCGACGAGGAGCCCGACCACGGGCTGCTCGATCCCGTGGTCCGGCACGCCTGGGCACGGCGGCTGGAGAGCTGGCTGCCCGGCGAGCGCTCCGAGGTGCTCGATCTGGGGTGCGGCACCGGAAGCCTCGCGCTGCTCGTCGCCGGACAGGGGCACCGGGTCACCGCTGTCGACCGGTCGCCGCGCATGGTGGAGCAGGCGCGGGCCAAGCTCGCGGGCACGGGCACCGCGGTGCATCTCGGCGACGCGGCCCGACCGCCGGTCGGAAAGCAGCAGTTCGATGTGGTCATGGCCAGACACGTCGTGTTCCTGCTGCCCGATCCGGCGGCGGTCCTGCGTCACTGGTTCACCCTGCTGCGGCCCGGCGGCCGGCTGATCCTGATCGAGGGAGTTCGGGGCGGGGCCGGCCTCTCCGCGGAGCGGCTGACCGGGCTGCTCTCCGGGCTCACCGAGCGCGTCCACCACGAGCAGCTCTCCGGCGACCCGGCCCTGTGGGGCAAGCTGGTCGACGACGAGCGCTATGCCCTGGTGGCCCGGGCCGAACCGCCGCACCGGCACACCGAGGTCGTCGATGTGCATCTGATCCTCCGCCGCGGCCCCGACGTCCTGCTCGCCCGCCGGGCCAATACGGGGTACGCGGACGGGCTGTTCAACAACCCGTCCGGACACGTCGAGGACGGCGAGGACGTCCGCGAGGCGATGATCCGTGAGGCCGCCGAGGAGATCGGTGTCGAACTCGGCCCGGACGAACTGCGGGTCGCCCTGGTCATGCAGCACCGCGGCCCCGGCGGCAGTCCCCGGACCGGCTGGTTCTTCGAGGCGGAGTACGACCCCGCCCGCCCGCCGTACAACCGCGAACCGGACAAGTGCTCCGGGCTGTCCTGGTTCCCGCTGGACGCCCTCCCGGACGACATCGTCGCCTACTGCCGGGCGGGACTCGACGGCTACCGCGCGGGGGAGCACTTCCTGATCCACTGGCACGAGGACGGCGACACCGTGGCGTACCAGCCGCACGGCATCCCCCGCGCGGTTTTGCTGCCGGCCGGCGGAGCCGGCACCGGCGGGGTTCACCACATCGAGCTGTGGGTGCCCGATCTGCCGGTGGCCGAGCGGGGCTGGGGCTGGCTGCTCGGCGAGCTGGGCCATGTTCCGTACCAGCGCTGGGAACACGGCCGGAGCTGGCGGCGCGGCGACAGCTATGTGGTGGTGGAGCAGTCACCCGACCTGACCGGGGTGACGCACGACCGCCGCAGTCCCGGCCTCAACCACCTGGCGTTCCATGTCCGGGACCGGGCCACCCTCGACGGACTGGTGGCCAGGGCCCCCGAGCACGGCTGGCGGCAGCTCTTCCCGGACCGCTACCCGCACGCGGGCGGCGACGGGCACATCGCCGCCTACCTGGAGGACGCGGCGGGGTACGAGGTGGAACTGGTCGCCGGAACCGTGCAAGCCCCTCCGGCACCGGAGGACCCGGCGCCGTACACCGATGTCTGGGCGCGGCGCCGGGACTAGGGCCTCTCGGGGCTCCCCCGCCGGACACCCCCCGGGATCAGCCGGGCCGGCCTCGGCGCAGGCCGCCGGGCGGAGCCCCGGACGGGCCCGAGCGCCCGTCCGGGGTGGTGCGGCCCTCACTCACAGGGTGCGCTCCAGGCGATCGGCCATCAGCCTGACGAAGCGCGACGGGTCGCCCAGTTCACCGCCCTCGGCCAGCAGCGCCAGATCGTGGAGGAGCTCGGCCGTCTCCTCCAGGCCCGTACCGGCATCCTCACCGCGTTCGGCGTGCGCCCGGTTGAGGCCGCTGACCAGCGGGTGCTCCGGGTTGAGTTCGAGGATGCGCTTGACCTGGGGGACCGGCTGGCCCATGGCGCGGTACATGTTCTCCAGGGCGGGCGTCACGTCATGCGTGTCCGAGACGATGCAGGCGGGCGAGACGGTGAGACGCGAGGAGAGCCGTACCTCCTTGACGGTCTCGCCCAGCCGGCCCGTCATCCAGGTCAGCAGGTCCGCGTACTCCTGCTGCCGGTTCTCACGCTCGGTCGCGGCCTCCTTCTTCTCCTCCTCGGTACCGAGCTCGACCTCGCCCTTGGCGACGGACCGCAGCTTCTTCCCGTCGAATTCGGGCTCCGCCTCGACCCACACCTCGTCGACGGGGTCGGTCAGCAGCAGGACCTCGACGCCCTTGGCCCGGAACGCCTCCATGTGCGGGGAGTTCTCGATGGCCTGCCGGGACTCGCCCGTGAGGTAGTAGATGTGCTCCTGGCCGTCCTTCATCCGCTCCACGTACTGCCGCAGCGTGGTCGGCTCGTCCTTGTCGTGGGTCGTGGCGAAGGAGGCGACCCCGAGGATGGCGTCGCGGTTCTCGAAGTCGCTCAGCAGCCCTTCCTTGAGGACGCGGCCGAACTCCCGCCAGAACGTGGCGTAGCGCTCCGGGTCGGCGGACATCATGTCCTTGACCGTCGACAGCACCTTCTTCGCCAGACGCCGGTGCATCAACTGGATCTGGCGGTCCTGCTGGAGGATCTCGCGCGACACGTTGAGCGACAGGTCCTGCGCGTCGACGACACCCTTGACGAAGCGCAGGTACGGCGGCATCAGTGCTTCGCAGTCGTCCATGATGAAGACGCGCTTCACATAGAGCTGGATGCCGCGCTTGTACCCCTGCATGAACAGGTCCTGGGGCGCGTGCGACGGGATGAAGAGCAGCGCCTGATACTCGAAAGTGCCCTCCGCCTGCAGCCGGATGGTTTCGAGCGGGGCGATCCAGTCATGGCTGATGTGCTTGTACAGCTCGTGGTACTCGTCGTCCTTGACCTCGTCGCGTGAGCGCGCCCAGAGAGCCTTCATCGAATTGAGGGTCTCGGGTTCGCGCGGGGCGGCGCCGGCCTCCTCCCCGGTGCCCTCGGCGTCGCCGGCCGGGGTCTCCGCGGCCATCCTGACGGGCCAGGTGATGAAGTCCGAATACCGCTTGACAATCTCCCTGATCTTCCAGGGAGAGGTGTAGTCGTAGAGCCGGTCGTCGGTGTCCTCCGGCTTGAGCCGGAGCGTGACCGCGGTGCCCTGGGGAGCACTGTCGACGGTCTCGATCGTGTACGTGCCCTCGCCGGTCGACGTCCAGCGGGTGCCCTGGCTCTCGCCCGCGCGCCGGGTCAGCAGCGTGACCTCGTCGGCCACCATGAAGCTGGCGTAGAACCCCACCCCGAACTGGCCGATCAGCCCTTCGGCGGCGGTGGAGTCCTCGGCCTCCTTGAGTTCTCGCAGGAACTTCGCCGTGCCCGAGTTCGCGATGGTCCCGATGAGCTGGACCACTTCATCGTGCGACATGCCGATGCCGTTGTCCCGCACGGTCAGCGTACGGGTCTGCTTGTCGGTCTCGATGTCGATGTGGAGGTCGGACACATCCGCGCCGAGCGAGTCGTCGCGGAGCGCTTCGAGTCGCAGCTTGTCGAGCGCGTCGGAGGCGTTGGAGACGAGTTCGCGCAGGAACACGTCCTTGTTCGAGTAGATCGAGTGGATCATCATCTGCAGAAGCTGGCGCGCTTCCACCTGAAACTCGAACGTCTCAGTGGGCATAATCCGTGATTCCTTCTCAGGTCACCAGGTCGGGAAACTGACCTGAGCACTGTAATTCAGCTGGTCATCACGGGAACGGTGTTTCCCCCGGCTGACGCTCATTGCCGGGCGGACCGTGCGGCGGCCCGCCCGGAACCGGAACACATCCCTGCGCCGGTCAGGCCAGCAGCGCCGCGAAACCCTCCGCGCGGGCCAGGTGCTCCAGCTCGTCCAGCGCCCGGCCGGCCGCCCCGGCCGCCGCCGGATCGCGCTCGGCGAGCCCGCTCTTTGCGAACTCGTCCTCGTCCAGCCGGAGCACGGACGTGCGGTCCGCCGACACCCACAGATCCAGGTCGAGATCCTCGACCAGCAGCTCCCCGTCCCGCAGCACGGCGGGGCGGGTGATGTCGCAGTACCAGCCCTTGAGTTCGCCCGCGCCGGTACGGACCTCCTTCACGGCGAACCAGCGGTCGCGCCAGTAGTGCTCGGTGAACACGTCGCCGGGCTCGAACCGCACGAAGCCGAAGTCCCGTACCCCCGGCGCCGCCCACGGCGCACGCACCGTCACACGGGTGCCGTCGTCACGGACCACGTCTGCTTGGTAGCAGATCTTGGTCCGCCCGGCCTTCGTCAGGGCGACCACCAGGGTGTCGTCAGCCGAGCATGCGGACATGGCGCACCTCCGTGGCACAGATCTCGTAGCCGAACCATCGGTTGACCGCCAGCATGGGGCCGTTCTCCGCGTCATTGCCGGTGTACGCGTCCGTGTACCCGGCGGCGCGCGCCCGGTGCAGCGAGTCGTTCTTGGCGAGCTTGGCCAGGCCCCGGCCGCGGTACGCCCGCCGGGTGCCGGTCATCCCGGACATGTACCGGGTCCGGCCGTCGGTCTCCGCGACGCTGAACGCCGCCACCTCCCCGTCCACCACCGCGACCGAGGTGAGCTCGTGGTCGAGCGCGGGGGTGCGCCAGGTGTGGTTGAGCCAGTCCTCGTAGTCGGACAGCTCAATCGGGGTGTCGCTTGGCTCGTCGGCCGTGGTCTCGGCGTCCGCCTCGAAGAGCGGGCGCGGGTCGTCCGCGAAGTCCGCGGCGGTACGCAGCTCGACGCCGGGTGGCGGCTCCTGACGGGGCGGCAGCGATCCGCCCGCCAGGTCGAGGTGGAGGAAGTGCGCCGGACGGCTCGGCGCATAGCCGCGCTTCTCGGCGAAGGCCAGGTTCGACGGGGTGTCGAGCACCCAGGTATAGACCGAGGTCGCGCCCTCCCGCGCCAGATACTCCTCGGCCGTCCTCAGCAGCAGCCCACCCGCTCCGAGCCCGGTGCGGTCCGGGTGCGTGTACGTGTTGCAGAACCCCTGACCGGGTTCGGGGCTGTCGTAGACGAGGCCGACCTGTGCGGTCCCGATCAGCTCCCCGTCCTTCTCGGCGACCAGCAGGCGGTAGTGCTTGTCGGGAGGGGCGGAGGCGAGATCGAAGACGACCTGCTCGGGAGTGGTCACCAGGTAGGGGAGCGCGGCACGCCGGACCCGCACCCATGCCTCCGCATCGGCGGGCAGGAAGTCGCGAACGAGGACAGTCATGGGCCGGACGTTACGCGGGGTGGCGTACGGGCCGCGCCTGGTTTTCCGGCGGTGGGGGACAATCGGCGCGTGACCCTGAAGATCGTTCTTGATCCCGATGCCGGTACCGCCCCGTACGAGCAACTGCGCACGCAGATCTCCGAACTGGCCCGCTCCGGCGCGCTGCCCGTCGGTTTCAGACTCCCGACGGTACGCGGCTTCGCCGAGGAGCTCGGCCTCGCCGCGAACACCGTCGCCAAGGCGTACCGGGCGCTGGAGGCCGACGGGGTGATCGAAACCCGTGGCCGCAACGGCACGTTCATCGCCGCCGCCGGTGATGCGGCGGAACGCCATGCGGCGGCCGCCGCACAGGAGTACGCGCAGCAGGCGCGGCGGCTGGGTCTGTCGCGGGCCGACGCGCTGGCCCTGGCCGAGGACGCGTTGCAGGCGGCGTACGCGGTGAAGTGAGGTGGGGCGGGGTGGGGCGGGGCGGTGCCGGAGTCGCGGCCGGGGCCGTCCGGCGGCTGTTCGTCCCCGCACGCCGGACGGGCTCGCGGGGCGTTTTCCCTGCGCGCCGGACGGGCTCGCGGGCGTTCCCTGTTCGCCGGACGGGCTCGCAGGGTGCTCCTCGCTCGCCGGGCGGGCTCGCAGGCCGGCTCAGAGATACAGGCCCGCGTCCGCGCCGGAATCCTGTTTCGGCACCGACGCGGGACCGCTGCCCCGTCGCAGCGCGTACAACTCGGCGAGCGTGGCACCCTCGCGGCCGAGCCCTTCCTCCGTACCCAGCCAGGCCACCGCCTCCGAGCGGGTCAGTGAGCCCACCTCGATCCTGGCGAGGCAGCGGCCGGGCCTGACCACGGCCGGGTGGAGCCGCTCCAGGTCCTCGTTGGTGGTGACGCCCACCAGTACGTTGCGGCCCTGGCCCAGCAGTCCGTCGGTGAGGTTCAGCAGCCGGGACAGCGCCTGGCCCGCCGTGTGCTTGGCCTCGCCGCGGATCAACTCGTCGCAGTCCTCCAGGAGCAGCAGCCGCCAACGGCCCTTGGACGTTCCCTCGTCCTCGCCGATCGCGATGTCCATCAGATAGCCGATGTCGTTGAAGAGCCGCTCCGGATCGAGCACGCAGTCGACCTGGCACCAGTCCCGCCACGAGCGGGCGAGCGTGCGCAGCGCGGACGTCTTGCCGGTGCCGGGCGGGCCGTGCAGCAGGAGCAGCCGGCCGGCGATGTCGTCGGGCGTGACCTTCATCAGCCGGTCCATGGCGTCGGCCACCGGCGCCGTGTAGTTGGCGCGGACCTCGTCCCAGGTGCCGGCGGCGATCTGCCGGGTGGTGCGGTACGGGCCGCGGCGCGGGGACACGTACCAGAAGCCCATCGTCACGTTCTCGGGCTGCGGTTCCGGCTCGTCCCGGGCGCCGTCCGTCGCCTGGCCGAGGATCCGCTGCGCCAGCTCCGGACCGGTCGCGGTGACCGTGACATCGGCACCACGGTTCCACCGCGAGACGAGCAGGGTCCAGCCGTCGCCCTCGGCGAGCGTGGCGCTGCGGTCGTCGTCGCGGGCGACGCGCAGCACCTTGGCCGCCGGGGGCAGCAGAGTGGCCCCGGCCTTGACGCGGTCGAGGGAGGAGCTGTGCGAGTACGGCTGCTCGCCCGTCGCGAAGCGGCCGAGGAACAGCGCGTCGACGACATCGGACGGGGAGTCGCTGTCGTCGACGGTGAGCCGGATCGGCAGAGCGGACTCAGGGTTGGCGGACATGACGCCCATGATCCGGCACGCAGGCACCCCACGCACCCGGGTTTCACCAGCTTCTCCTCCCCCGCTCACGCGGAGCGCCCGAGTACATGACGCGGCCTCAAGGGGGCGTACGGAAGAACTCATTGGACCAACTTGGCATGAACACTTCCGGTGGGGGCGTGGGTACTGCTACCACGGACACGGCGGACCCGCGGAGGTCCTGCCGGTCGGCCCAAGGGAGGTTCCATGAAAATGTCCAGACTCGTGGCGTTCTCGTCATCGCTCCTGCTCGGTGCCGTACTCGCTCTGACCGGAGCGGCCACCGCCGACGCCGCACAGTCTGTCCAGGCAGTCGACTACGTAGCCCTCGGCGATTCGTACTCCTCGGGGGTCGGATCCGGCAGCTACGACAGCGCCGGCGGGGACTGCAAGCGCAGCACCAAGGCCTATCCGGCGCTCTGGGCCGCCGCCAACTCGCCCTCGTCCTTCGCCTTCACCGCTTGCTCGGGCGCCCGTACGGGTGATGTCAAGTCCGGCCAGCTCGGCCCGCTCAGCTCCTCGACCGACCTCGTCTCGATCTCCATCGGCGGCAATGACGCGGGCTTCGCCGACGTCATGACCACCTGTGTCCTCCAGTCGGAGGCCACCTGCCTCGGCCGGATCGCCACGGCCCGCAGCTTTGTCGACACCACGCTGCCCGGCAGTCTGGACTCGGTGTACTCGGCGATCCGTGCCAAGGCGCCGTCCGCGCATGTCGTCGTCCTCGGCTACCCGCGCTTCTACAAGATCGGCGGCAGCTGCGTCGTCGGGCTGAGTGACAAGGTGCGTACCGCGATCAACGGCGCCGCCGACTACCTCAACGCGGCGACCGCCAAGCGTGCCGCCGACCACGGCTTCACCTTCGCCGACGTCGGCGGGAAGTTCACCGGGCACGAGATCTGCTCCGGAAGTGCCTGGCTGCACAGTCTCAGCTGGCTCGACGTCGGTGAGTCGTACCACCCCACCGCGGCCGGTCAGTCGGGCGGCTACCTGCCCGCCTTCGCCTCGGCCGCCTGATCTCTCCTCCCGTGCGTGCGCCGGGCCCGTTCGGCCGTCCGACGGGCAGGAGGCCCCCGTCCGCAGGGGTCTCCGTCCGGCACCCCGCCGGCCGGCGGTGGTGAATCATTTCCGTTCTGTCCAACTCGCCCTGGAATCAGGCGAATCGGGTGCGGGAACGTCAACATCCGTATGTGTGTGCTCGATCCTGCGACCGGGATACACGAGTGTCGGTGCGGGGGGTTAGGGTTAACCTGCCCGGGCCGGGTGCCCTCGTACGGGTGGGGAGTGACATGGAACAGATAGTGATGCGCAGCAGGCCGCGTGTGCCTGCCATTACCTGCGGAAGCGGTGCGACGAGTTCGCGCCTCGACCGCCATCTCGCGGTGCTCGGCGGACCCGCCGTGCCGCAGCGGGAGTCCGCGGAGGCGACGCTGCTGATGCGTGAGCTCACCTCGCGCGATGCCGCTCGTCATCGTCGGAGCAAGAGCGCGCGCGTCTCCCTCTTCGCGCCGCTGAGTCGACTGCGCCGCTCGCTCTTCGGCAGCCGCCACTGACCGGACGGCCCGTCACGACCGCACAACGGTCCGCCGCCCGGGCTCTCCCCGGCCAGGGTTCGTCGTCCAGGTCCCCCGCTCGGGGCCGCTCGGGCGATCGCACTGTCCCGGCGTCGCGCTGCTGTCGGCTCTCCCGTCATCCCCGGAGTCCGCAGCGGCGCTTCGGTGTGCTCGCCCGTCGTCGGAACGAGGGTGCCGGAGTCCGGCGCACCGCGGTGGGGCTCGGCCACCGCGGCCTACGGACAAGCGCCCGCGGAAACGCACCCGCGCGAACGTGTCGCAGCCTCTCCGACCGACCGGCCGGACTGTGCCTCCTCGCTTCCGGCCCGACCGCGGTACGGCCCGCGGCCGGAGGGCCCCGGCCCGGTGAGGACGGCGGAGGTCACTCGCCGCCGCGCGCGTAACGTCGTACGGCCAGCGGCACGAACACCGCGAGGAGCGCCGCCGACCAGGCGAGCGTCCCGGCCACCGGGTGCGCGACCGGCCAGGCGGCGTCGACCGCCGGGGACGCGTTGCCGAACAGTTCGCGGGTGGCCGATGCCATGGCGCTGATCGGGTTCCACTCCGCGACCGTGCGCAGCCAGCCCGGCAGATTGTCGGTCGGGATGTACGCGTTCGACAGCAGCGGCAGGATGAAGGTGGCGCTGCCCAGCTGACCGGCGGCTTCCTCGTTGCGGATCAGCAGCCCCAGCCAGCAGCCCAGCCAGGACGTGGCGAACCGGAGGAGCAGCAGCAGCCCGAAGGCGCCCAGGGCGGCGAGCGGGCCGCCCTCGATCCGCCAGCCGACCGCGAGTCCGACCAGGATCAGCGGAATCATGCCGATGGCCGTGGTGAGCAGATCGGCGGCGGTCTGGCCGAACGGTACGGCGGGCCGGCTCATCGGCAGCGTGCGGAACCGTTCCATCACCCCGCGGTCGCAGTCCTGCGAGGCCTGGAACATTCCGACCATGATGCCGTTGGCCGCCGTCGCCGCCAGCAGGCCCGGCACGAGGAGCGCGCGGTACTCCTGGCCGGGCATGGCCAGGGCGCTGCCGAACACGTAGCCGAAGAACAGCAGCATCGTGATCGGCATGGTCTGGGTGAGGATCATGACGCCCGGCGCGGCCTTGATCCGTTGCAGATGGCGGCCCAGCATGGCCAGGGCGTCGGCGACCGGGGTGCCCGTGGCGGGCGCGGCGGTCGGCTCGTGGACCGGTGTGATACTGCTCATGCTGCCGTCTCCTTCGGGGGCGGGGAGGTGCGGCCGTCGTTGCGGCCGGTCAGGCGGAGGAAGACCTCGTCGAGCGTCGGCGGGCGCAGGCTCGCGTCGACCAGTGGTACGCCCGCCGCGTCGAGTTCGCGGACGATGCGGGGGAGGGTGAGGGTGGTGTCGGTCGCGACGGCGCCCACGGTGCGGCGCTCGTGGTCGAGCACCGGTTCGGCGCCGGTGAGCTGATCGAGGACGGCTGCCGCCGGGACCAGCGCCGACTCGTGGGGGACGACGACTTCGGTGTAGTTGCCGATGCGGGCCTTCAGCTCGGTGGGGGTGCCGCGGTGCGCGGCCCGGCCCCGGTCGATCAGCACGACGTCGTCGGCCAGCTGATCGGCCTCCTCCAGGTACTGCGTGGTGAGCAGGACCGTCGTGCCCCGGCCGGCCAGTTCCCGTACGGCCGCCCAGATCTGATTGCGGCTGTGCGGGTCGAGTCCGGTGGTCGGCTCGTCCAGGAACAGCACCCGGGGGCGGGTCAGCAGGCCGGCCGCGAGGTCGAGGCGGCGGCGCATACCGCCCGAATAGGTGCGGGCCGGGCGGTCGGCGGCCTCCGTCAGCTCGAAGCGTTCCAGCAGCTCGTCGGCGCGGGTGCGCGCGGCCTCGCCGCGGAACCGGAGCAGCTTGGCGAAGAGCCGCAGGTTCTGCCGGCCGGACAGCTCGCCGTCGACCGAGGCGCTCTGCCCGATCACGCCGATCGCCGCGCGCACCGCACCCGCCTCGCGCACCACGTCGTGGCCCGCCACCCGGGCGCTTCCGGCGTCCGGGGGCGCCAGCGTGGTGAGGATCCGGACGGCGGTGGTCTTGCCCGCGCCGTTCGGCCCCAGTACTCCGTAGACCGTGCCCTCGGCGACCGCCAGATCGAGTCCCCGCAGTGCGTGGACGTCGCCGTAGCGCTTCTCCAGACCTTCACTAAGTACAGCGTACGTAGTTGTCATGTGGGCACCATAGCGCACTACGTACGGTGTACGTAACTACGATGAGGGGAGAGGTGGTGATCAATGGTGGGGCGACCCGCTGTACCCGAAGTGATCTGGGCGCGCCCCGAACGTGCCGGCCGGGGCCCCAGGCCCGCGTTCAGCCGTGCCGACATCGCGGCGGCCGCCGTCCGTATCGCCGATGCGGAGGGTCTGGACGCGGTGTCCATGCGGAAGGTCGCGGCGGAGCTCGGCTGCGGCACCATGTCGCTCTACAACTACGTGCCGCGCAAGGAGGACCTGTACGAGCTGATGCTCGACGCGGTCAGCGACGGGTACGAGTTCCCGGAGCCCTCCGGCGACTGGCGCGCCGATCTCGTCGCACTGGCCCACCAGGCCCGAGAGATGATGCACCGCCATACCTGGGTGCCCCGGCTGATGTCACCCGTGTACGGCTTCAGCCCGAATGCCCTGCGGTATCTGGAATACGCGCTCAGCTGCCTGGACGGGGTCGACGCGCGGTTCGGCGAGAAGATGGAACTCATCGCCATGGTCAACGGTGTGGTCACCACCTATGTGGCCAACGAGATCGCCACGGCGGAGCGCAGCCGGTCCCTGCCCTGGTCCGAGGAGCAGGAGCAGGCCGCGCGCACCGGCTATCTGATCAGCCAGATCGCGACCGGGAAATATCCGCGGATGGCGGCGGGGTTCGCCGAGGACCCCGGGCCGATCGATCTGGACGGGGTCTTCGACCGGGCGCTGCACCGGTTGCTGCACTCCTTCGGCCGGTAGGGCCTCTCGTTTGGATCATGCCGGGCTCGCGGGGCCCGGCACGCACTCCCCCAAGGCCTTAAGGGCCAGGGGGGACCCCCCTCCGCGTTGTCGTCGGTCGACATGGCTCCTTCCCCAAGCTCTCGGCTCCGCTCGAGCAGGGGAGACCCCATCTGCCTCCCTCCTCCGCCTTGCGATCGCACGCACCAGACCCCGCTCCCTGATCCGGCCTGATCCAAACGAAAGACCCTGGCGCGCGGGTCCCGGGCGCCCGGTCACAGCAGTGCGAACTGCCCGTCCGGGCCCTCCTCCCGATGGCCGAGCACCGAGGCCGGCCGCCGGGCCGGGGCCGGGACCGGCAGGACGCCCGCCGCGCGCAGCTCGCCGGCCGTGATCTGCGGTCCGCCGGCCAGGTCCTCCTGCCGGGGGCGGAGTTCGGCGAGCAGGGCGAGCACGGTGATCAGTTCCAGCAGCTCCGAGGTCCACTCCTGGGGCCAGGCGCGCGGCCGGACCGCTTCCAGGCCGTCCATGTCCGCTGCCCCGACCGCCGTCGTGCGGCGCTCGAACCAGAGTTCCAGCATCCGGACCCCGCCCACCCGGAACTCCCACGCCCCGGCCGGTACGGGTGAGATGCGTCCCGTACCGAGCAGGAGCACCCCGTCGGCCGGGTCGTACTCCAGCGCGGCCGGTACGGGCGGAACCGTGGCCCGCACATAAGGGCGGTGCCCGCCGGGCAGCCGTGGGCGCTCCCCGCCCCGGGCGCCGCGCAGGTGCAGCCGCAGCAGCTCCCGCCCCAGCTCCACCCCGGCCGACCAGCGTGCCGTGTCGGCCGGCAGCGGAACCACGCACCCGGCGGGGGAGTGCCGGGCCGCCGCGAGCGTCCACGCCAGTACGGACCGCTCCGTGACCGCCTCCCCGTGGCGGGCCCGGAGCAGGGCGAGCAGTCCCGGGGCCAGATTGGGTTCACCGCCGCCGGGGCGCCGGTACAGCGGACGGATCCGGCCCGGCCGGCCGGCGGAGGAGTGGCCGTCGGGCAGGAGCGCCGTCACGGACAGGGCGGGGCCGGTGTCCCGGGGCACGTACCCGTGCTCGACGGCGAAGAACTGGTGCCCGTCGGCGACCCGCCACAGCTCGGGGCGGGCGGCGTCGATCAACCGGTGGTCGGGGAGCAGCCACTGCTCGTCGAACGGGCCGTGCAGGATCCGTACCGGCCGCGGGCACGGTCCGGTCTCCCGGTCGAACCGGCCGGTGCCGGTGGCCTGTCCCGGAAGTGCCGCCACCGCGGTCCGCGGGGTACGGGAACGGGTGACCCGGAACAGCCGCTCGCGCTCCGCGTCCGGCGCCCGCACCAGCCGCTCCCAGCGCGCTTCGAGGGAGCCGGCGTCAGGGGCGACCACCCAGGAGCGCCCGGTACGCAACGGCCGTACGGACCAGGGCATCAGATCGTCGAGGAGCGGGGCGTCCTCGCCCGGGACGCCGTCGGAGCCGCCCGCCGCCCGTGCTGCCACCGTGTCGTCCTCCCCGTCGCCACGCCCGCCCGCCTTCCCCGGCATCGTAGCCGCGGCCAGGAAGGCGGGGCCGGGGTGCTTCCGGGGTGTCAGCGGGCCTCGACGGTGACCGAGAAGGAGAACCGGTCGCCCCGGTAGCGGATCCGTGCCACGTCCACCACCCGGCCGCTCTCGTCGTACGTCACCCCCGTGTAGAACAGGATCGGGCTCAGCAGCGGGACCTGGAGGAGCTCGGCGGTGGCCGGGTCGGCGAGGCGCGCCTCGACCGTGTCGGTGATGCGGGCGATCCGGACACCGACCCGGTCGCGCAGCACCTTGGTCATCGGCCAGCGTTCGAGATCGGTGACATCGAGCCGGGCCGCCACCTCGGGATGCACCGCGTTCTCCGCCCAGTTGGTGGGCTCGTCGCTCTCCCCGTCGCGGCGCAGCCTGCGATAGCTGACCACCTCCGCGCAGCCGGGGAAGTACTCGGCGAGGTCACCCGGTACGGCGACCGGGCCATGGCCGAGCACCACGGCCCGTTCGCCCGACTGCTGGGCCACGATCGCGTCGATCGAGCCCAGCAGCCGGACCGGCGACACCCGGCGGGCACGCGGCTCGATGAAGGTGCCGCGCCGCCGGTGCCTGCTGATCAGCCCTTCCGTCTCCAGCTCCTTGAGCGCCTGACGCATCGTCAGGATGCTGACGCCGTAGTGCGCGGCGAGCTGCTCCTCGGTCGGCAGCCGTGCCGACGCGTCCTCGGTGCGGCCCAGTATCGAGGCGCGCAACGACTGCGAGACCTGGTACCACAGGGGCAGTTTGCGGTTCAGGACCAGCGAATCGGGGGCGAAGGCCGGCCCCGTGGAGAGCTTGGGCGTCTGAGGCACCTGGGGCCTTTCGTTCGGGTCGGGCCGGATGGGGAGCGACAGGCTCTATGGCCTGAAGTTGCGGCTCAGACCCTGCCACACGTCGTCGTAGCCACGCTGCAGATGGCCGGCGGTCGCCGCCTGTCCGGTCGCCGTCACGGGCCAGCGGGTCTCGAACATGAAGGCCAGACCGTCGTCGATCTTCTGCGGCTTCAGTTCCGCCTCGCTCGCCCGGTCGAAGGTCTCCCGGTCCGGGCCGTGCGCCGACATCATGTTGTGGAGCGAGCCGCCGCCCGGGACGAAGCCGCCCTGGCCGGCCGTCTTCGCGTCGTACGCGCCCTCGATCAGGCCCATGTACTCGCTCATCACATTGCGGTGGAAGTACGGCGGCCGGAAGGTGTCCTCGCCGACCAGCCAGCGCGGCGCGAAGACGACGAAGTCCACACCGGCCAGACCGGGGGTGTCGGACGGCGAGGTCAGCACCGTGAAGATCGACGGGTCGGGGTGGTCGTAGCTGATCGAACCGATGACATTGAAGCGGTGCAGGTCGTAGACGTACGGAGTGTGGTTGCCGTGCCAGGCGACCACATCGAGCGGCGAGTGGTCATAGGCGGCGGACCAGAGGTTCCCGCAGAACTTGTTGATCACCTCCACCGGGCGGTCGTCGTCCTCGTACGCGGCGACCGGGGCGAGGAAGTCCCGGGCGTTCGCCAGGCCGTTGGCGCCGATCGGGCCGAGGTCGGGGAGGGTGAACGGCCGGCCGTAGTTCTCGCAGACATAGCCGCGGGCGGTGGCATCGAGCAGCTCCACACGGAACCGGATGCCGCGCGGGATCAGCGCCACGTGCCCCGGTTCGGCGCGCAGCAGGCCCAGTTCGGTACGGAGCAGCAGGCCGCCCCGCTCCGGGACGATCAGCAGCTCACCGTCCGCGTCGCTGAACACCCGGTCGGTCATCGACGAGTCGGCGTGGTAGAGGTGCACGGCCATGCCGGTGCGCTGGGCCGCGTCGCCGTTGCCGCCGAGGGTCCACAGGCCGGCCAGGAAGTCCGTCCCGGCCGCGGGCGCGGGGAGCGGGTCCCAGCGCAGCCGGTTGGGGTCGGGTACGGATTCGGTGAACGGGGCTGTCCGGATCGCGCCGTTGCCGATGCGGACGAACGGGGGATGCGCGGCGGACGGGCGGATCCGGTAGAGCCAGGAACGGTGGTTGTGCGCCCGTGGTTCGGTGAAGGCCGAGCCGCTCAGCTGTTCCGCGTAGAGCCCGAGGGGGGCTCGCTGAGGCGAGTTGCGGCCGTGCGGCAGAGCTCCCGGCACCGCCTCCGAGCTGTGTTGATTGCCGAAACCGGCTGAGTACTGGGGCCTTTTTGCCGTCTTCCTCGCCTGCTCGATGCCGCTCATGTGCGCTCCCGGTGCCGAAGAATTCCTATGGACAACCGTAGGAATCGGATCGGGGCGCGTCAACGGCATCCGTGGTGCATGGGGGGTTCCATGAGATGAACAATGCTCTACTCTCCCGCACATGTCGTGTACACGGAGACTTTTGGCGGTCCTGGCGGCGCTCGCCGTCACCCTCCTCGCGGCCCCGGCCGCCCAGGCGCACGAGGAACGTCCGGTCACCCTGCCCGACGGAACCGGCAGCGTCCCCGTGTACCGCACCGGCGAGCCGGATCTGCTGGTCTGCAAGAGCGACCGGGCGGACTTCGAGCGCCGCGTGTCCGGCTTCCCGGACGGGTTGCGGGCCCGGAACCTGAAGCTGTTCGACCGGTGCCGGAAGTCCGGCTACCGCCATCTGCAACAGGCCGTCGACGCGGTCGGCAGGCCCGGCATGAACATCGCGATCCTGCCCGGCCTGTACGAGGAGGAGCCCTCGCTGCCCGCGCCGACGGGGGAGTGCACCCGGCTGAAGGCGCCCGACTCCCAGCTCGGCTACCAGATCCTGTCCTACGCGCAGCAGGCGCGGTGCCCGCACAACCAGAACCTGGTGGCGATCCTCGGCAAGAAGAACCTCCAGATCGAGGGGACCGGCGCCGAGCGCACCGATGTTGTCATCGACGCCAAATACCAGAAGCTCAACGCGATCCGCGCGGACGGTTCCGACGGCATCTACTTCAAGAACTTCACCGCGCAGCGCACCACCTTCAACTCCCTGTACGTCCTGGCCCAGGACGGCTTCGTCATCGATGACGTCCTCACCCGGTGGAACGACGAGTACGGCTTCCTGACCTTCGCCAGTGATCACGGGCTGTACAAGAACTGCGAGTCGTACGGGAACGGCGACTCCGGCATCTACCCGGGCAGCGCGTCCGACATCAACGACGGGTACGGCTACCGGGTCCCGCGCTACTCGATCGAGATCACCGGCTGCCGCAGCCACCACAACATGGTCGGCTACTCCGGCACCGCGGGCGACTCCGTCTATGTCCACGACAACGAGTTCGACCACAACATGGGCGGCGCCTCGATGGACAGCGCCTTCCCCGGCCACCCCGGACTGCCGCAGAACCACGCCCGCTTCGAACGCAACCTGATCCACGACAACAACGCCGACTACTACCCGTACGTCGCCGACGGCACCTGCGCCAAGCCGCCCGTGGACCGCGGTTACGAGGACGGGGTCGTCTGCCCGCAGATCTCCATGCCACCGGGCAGCGGCATCATCACCGCGGGCGGCAACTGGAACCTGTACGAGAACAACTGGATCTACGGGCAGAACCGCGCCGCCTTCTTTTTGAGCGCCGTCCCCGCCTTCATCCGCGGCGAGAACGCGCTGTCCAGGCAGGCCGACACCTCCCACCACAACCGGTACGCGGGCAACCACCTCGGCACGGACAGGGCGGGCAACTCCCGGCCCAACCGCACCGACGTGTGGTGGGACGGCCAGGGGGACGGCAACTGCTGGCAGTCGGACACCGGGCCGTCCTCCCCGCGCGCCCTGCCCACCTGCGGCGCCGAGCGCGGTGCCGTCTCCGGACGCACCGACCGGCTCGCCGGCGAACCGGTCAAGCTGGCCAAACTGCTGGTCTGCGCCGACTACAACGTGCAGGCACGACGGCTGCCGGCCGGCTGCGACTGGTACGGGGCGCGGGGCATCGAGCGCATCGAGGTACAGATCGCGCTGGGCGTCGCCCTGGTGCTCGCCCTGGTCGGCGGGGTGCTGTGGTGGCGCCGCCTGCGGCACAGCCGGCTCGCCACCGTCGCCCTGGTGCTCGGCGCGATCGGCCTCGGGCTGGATGTGGCCGGGTCGACCATGGGGCTCGACCCCACCCGGCTGCCCGCGCTGGCCCTGCTGCTGACCGGCCTGTGGTGGACCGGGACCGGACTGGCACTGCGGGGCGCACGTCCCTGGCTGGGCCGCACCACGGTGGTCCTGGGCGCGCTCACCCTGCTCGATGCCGTCGACAAGGCCGTGTTCATGATCCCGTGGATTCCGCTCAGCCCGGCCTGGGTGCGTGGACTGCTCGGGGGGATCTGGGTGGTCTGGGCCGTCGTCGCCGCCGCCCGGCACGGCGAACGGGAAACGCCGGGCGACCGGGGACCCTCGCAGGAGAACGCCGCTTCGGATACAGGGGCGGGCTCGGTCGCCGGCCTGGCCCCCGCTCGGGGCTCCGCCCCTGCTTCGGCCCCCACCCGGGAAGGAGACGGATCGTGAAGCGTTCCCGCACACGAGCGCGGCTCGCCCGGCCGGGCGCCGCAGCCGTCACCCTGCTCACCGCAGGTGCCCTCATGTTCGGCGCGAGCGCCTGCGGCGGGCGGGCCACCACCCACCACAAGCCCGGCACCAGCCATGAGCAGGCCGGCGGCGGTGTCGGCCGGCTCCTCACCGCCGACGACGGCTCGGGCCACCGGCTGCGACAGGTCGATGCCCAGGGCGCCCCCGCGGTGACGATCGCCGTACGGCCGGACTCCGAGGACGGCTGGAACGTCCATGTCTCCGTACGGAACTTCAGGTTCACGCCGGACAGTGTGGGCGGCGCGGCCCTCCTCGGACGCGGCCACGCCCGCCTCTTCCTCGACGGCCACCCCCTCGCCCGGGTCTACGGCTCCTGGTACCACCTCCCCGCCGCCCTCGTCCGAGGCGCCGGCGGCGGCACCGGCCTCACCGCCCGGCTCTATGCGGACGACCACACCGCCTGGGCCGTGAACTCCGCCCCGATCCAGGCCACCACCTCCCTCGCCACCGCCTCCGCCCGGCCCACCGCCCGCGCGACGCACCAGCCGCAGACGCCCCGTCCCGACACGACCCTGGAGATCGCCGTCTCCCACGGCAGGGTCAGTCCCGCCCCCGGCCGCACCGAGATCGCAAAAGGCCGGATCATCGAACTCCGGGTCCGCAGCGACCGCGCCGACACCCTCCACGTCCACGGCTACGACAAGGAGGCCCGGCTGCCCGCGGGAAAGACCGTCACCCTCACGTTCACCGCCGACCGCACCGGGCTCTTCGAGGTCGAGACCCATGAGTCCGACCTGCTCCTGACTCAACTCGTCGTACGGTGAGCGTCCTCGCCCATGGCATCGGCGCCCAGCACGACCTTCCGCTGTCCCCCTTCTACGCCTTCGCCGGTGCCTTCGCCGCGCTCTTCGTCTCCTTTCTCGCGCTCGGCCTGCTCTGGTCCTCCTCACGGTTCCGCGGCGACCGGGCCGGCCGGCCGCTCCCGGCCGCTGTCCAGCGCCTCGCCGATGCCCGCCCCACCCGTACCGCCCTGCGCGTACTCGGGTTCGCCGCCGCCCTGTTCGTCCTGGTTCACCTCCTCCTCGGTCCCGACGATCCCGGCCGCAACCCGGCCCCCGGCGCTGTCTACGTACTCCTGTGGGTCGGGCTCGTCCCCGCCTCGCTCCTTCTCGGCCCCGTCTGGCGACTGCTCAACCCCCTCCGAACCGTCCACCTCGTCGGCTGCCGCGCACTCGGCCGCGATCCGGCCACGGGCCGCCCCCTCCCCGTACGCCTCGGCCTGTGGCCCGCCGCGGCCGGGCTCCTCGCCTTCACCTGGCTCGAACTCGTGGCCCCCGACCCCGCTTCGACCACCGCCCTCCTCCTCTTCCTCTCCCTCCACGCCGCCGTCCACCTCGCAGGCGCCGCCCGTCACGGCGCCGGATGGTTCGACCACGCGGACGCCTTCGAGGTCTACTCGGGGCTGCTCGCCCGGCTCTCCCCGCTCGGCCGCCGCCCCGCCGACCGCCGGCTCGTACTCCGCTCCCCGTTCAACGGACTCGACGCCACCCCGCAGATCCCCGGCCTCGCCGCCACCGTCTGCGTCATGCTCGGCTCCACCGCCTACGACGGTTTCTCCGACGCCCCCTCCTGGATCACCACCGTCCAGACCTCACCCCTGGGCCGCACCACCACGGCCACGCTCGGACTCCTGGGCGCCGCCGCTCTCGTCGCCGCCCTCTACGCCCTCTGCGCAGGCGCCACCCGGCTGATCTCCGGTCATATCCGCAACCCCCTCACCTCCTTCGCGCATTCGCTCGTCCCGATCGCCCTCGGCTATCTCGTCGCCCACTACTTCACGCTCTTCGTCACCGAAGGGCCACGCACCGTCATGGTGGCATCCGGCACTGACAACCCCGTCCCGCCCGAGCCGCCTCTCGGGCCGGGAGGCGTCGCCACGCTCCAGGTCGCCGCGATCGTCCTCGGCCACGTACTCGGCGTCGTCGCGGCGCACGACAGGTCGGTACGCCTCTTCCCCGCCGGACGCGCCGTCGCGGGGCACCTCCCGCTGCTGGTCCTGATGATCACGTACACCATCGGAGGGCTGTCCCTGCTCATCGCCTGACGGCCGCACCCGCACCGACCGGCCACCGCCGGGGAGGGCCGCGGCATCATGGAGCCCGTGCCCCACGCGAACACGAACCTCCGCCGTGCCCCCGTGCAACAGCGCAGCGCCGAACGTCTCGCCCGGATACTCGACGCCTGCGCCGAACTCCTCGACGAGACCGGCTACGAGCAACTGTCCACCCGGGCCGTCGCCGTCCGCGCCGAGGTCCCCATCGGCTCCGTCTACCGGTTCTTCTCCAACAAGCGCGCACTGACCGACGCGCTCGCCCGGCGCAACCTGGACAGCTATGCCGAACGCATCACCGCCCGCCTCGCCGCCATCACGGCTGCCGACTGGCGCGACGCCATCGACGCCGTCCTGGACGAGTACCTGGCGATGAAGCGCTCCGTGGCCGGGTTCGCCCTGGTCGACTTCGGCTCGCCCGCCCCCGACGACGACCCGGCCGACGACGCCAATCTCCGGGTCGCGGGCCGGCTCACCGAACTGCTCTCCGGGCACCTCGGCCGCGCCCCCGACGAGGACCTGCTCCGGACGATCCTGGTCTGTGTCGAGGCCGCCGACGCACTGCTCCAACTCGCCTTCCGCACCGACCCGTCGGGCGACCGGGCCATCGTCGCCGAGACCCGCGTCCTGCTCCGGGCCTACCTCGCGCACGTCCTGGACTGACCACGAGGGCCTCGTCCCGCGCCCGGCGCCCCGCCCGCCGCACGCCCCGTGCTGCCACCCGGCGCGCGGCGGCGGGCCGAAGCAGCTCCCGGTCAACCCGGCTTGACCCGGGGTCGCCGACTTCTCCGTCCCTGCTTCGCGAGGCCGGATCCGCCGACTGTGCGCACGTCGTGACGGGGGCCGGACGGTCGCCGTACGACGTCCGAAACCGGCTGCCCGGGGCAGGCGTTGACCTCAAGTCCACTGGAGGTCGTACGTTCCTTCCCATGAGCATGGAAGCCACCGCGTGGACACAGCTCCACAACGTCATGAACGCGCAAGCGGACCGACGCCCCTTCGACCGCACCACCCTGCGGCGCATCGCCGCGTTCGCCCGGCCGCACCGGCGCCGGGTCGCCCTGTTCCTGGTCCTGAGCGTGGCGACGGCGCTGCTCGCGGTCGCCACCCCCGTCCTCGCCGGCCGCGTCGTGAACGCGATCGTGGCCGGCGAGGACGGGGGCACCGTCACCCGGCTGTCGCTGCTCATCGCCGTGATCGCCGTCGCGGAGGCCGCGCTCGGCCTGGCCGGCCGCTGGCTCTCGGCGAACCTCGGCGAGGGGCTGATCCTCGATCTGCGCACGGCCGTCTTCGACCATGTGCAGCGCATGCCGGTCGCGTTCTTCACCCGCACCCGCACCGGCGCGCTCGTCAGCCGCCTCAACAACGACGTCATCGGGGCCCAACGCGCCTTCAGCAACACACTCTCCGGCGTCGTCAGCAATGTCGTGACACTGCTCCTCACCCTCGGTGTCATGCTCTCCATCTCCTGGCAGATCACCGCGCTCGCCCTGGTGCTGCTGCCGGTGTTCGTGCTGCCCGCACGCCGCATGGGTGCGAGGATGGCGCGGCTCCAGCGGGAAGCCGCGGCCCACAACGCCGCGATGGGCACCCGGATGACCGAGCGGTTCTCCGCACCCGGCGCCACCCTGATCAAGCTCTTCGGCCGTCCCGCCGACGAGTCCGCCGAATTCGCCGCCCGAGCGGCCCGCGTGCGCGACATCGGGGTGCGTACGGCCATGGCCCAGTCCGCGTTCATCACCGCCCTCACCCTCGTATCCGCGCTGGCGCTCGCCCTGGTCTACGGGCTCGGCGGGTTCTACGCGCTGCGCGGACAGCTGGACGCGGGCGCGGTCGTCGCCCTCGCCCTGCTGCTGACCCGGCTGTACGCGCCGCTCACCGCCCTCGCCGGGGCGCGCGTCGAGGTGATGAGCGCCCTCGTCAGCTTCGAGCGGGTCTTCGAGATCCTCGATCTCAAGCCGCTCATCGACCAGAAGCCGGACGCGCAGGCGGTCCCGGAGGGCCCGGTCTCCGTGGAGTTCGACCAGGTGCGGTTCGGATACCCGTCCGCCGACAAGGTCTCCCTCGCCTCGCTCGAAGATGTCGCGACCCTGGACACCCGGGGCGGCGGCGAAGTGCTGCGCGGAGTCTCCTTCCGCGCCGAACCCGGCCAGACGGTGGCGCTCGTCGGCTCGTCCGGCGCGGGCAAGTCGACCATCGCGCAACTCCTGCCGCGCCTGTACGACACGGACGAGGGCGCGGTGCGCATCGGCGGCATCGACGTACGCGATCTGTCCTCCGGCACCCTGCGCGACACCCTCGGCATGGTCACCCAGGACGGCCATCTCTTCCACGAGTCGGTCCGCGCCAACCTCCTGCTCGCCCGGCCCGACGCCACCGAGGAGGACCTCTGGGACGCGCTGCGCCGCTCCCGTCTGGACGGTCTGGTCGCCTCGCTGCCCGACGGGCTCGACACCGTCGTCGGCGAACGCGGCTACCGGCTCTCCGGCGGCGAACGCCAGCGGCTGACCATCGCCCGGCTGCTCCTGGCCCGCCAGCGCGTCGTCATCCTCGACGAGGCCACCGCCCACCTGGACAACACCTCCGAGGCGGCCGTCCAGGAGGCGCTCACCGAAGCCCTCGCGGGGCGCACGGCGGTCGTGATCGCCCACCGGCTCTCCACCGTGCGGGCGGCCGACCTCATCCTGGTCGTGGAGAACGGGCAGATCGTGGAGCGGGGCACCCACGAAGAACTCCTCGCGGCGTGCGGCCGGTACGAGGAGCTGTACCGCACCCAGTTCGAGACCCCCGGCACGGAGCCCGCGGAACTCGGCTGACCGCAGCCGCAGCCGCAGCCGCAGCCGCAGCCGCAGCCGCATCCGGTCCCGGACGCCGGGGGCGGGCGTTGCCGGTGAGGGCCGGCCCAGGCCCGGACGGACATCCGGCGCATGGCGTGACACGGTGGCGGGGGCCAGGGACACGGCCCGCGGGAACGAGACCCTCGCGGACACGGCCCTGGCGCCCAAAAACTAACAGCGCTAGTTTGGGGCGCGGACGACTATGCCGTAGCCACGGCACCCCGGGAGGAATGCGATGAAGGCCCACGACGGGATGTACATCGGCGGCGAGTGGCGCGCCGCCGCGGGCACGGACACGATCGCCGTGGTCGATCCGGCGGACGAGCAGGTCATCGCCCATGTCCCGGCGGGCACCGCCGAGGACGTCGATGCCGCCGTGTCCGCCGCGCGGGCGGCCTTCCCCGCCTGGGCCGCGACCCCGCCCGCCGGGCGCGCCGCGAGGATCGCCGCCCTGCGTGATGTCCTCGTCGCCCGCAAGGACGAGGTCGCCGCGACCGTCACGGCCGAACTCGGCGCCCCGCTGCCGTTCTCGCAGGCGGTGCACGCGGGCGTACCGATCCTGGTGGCCGGCTCGTACGCCGAGCTCGCCGCGTCGTACGCCTTCGAGGAGCGGGTCGGCAACTCCACCGTCTACGCCGAACCGGTCGGTGTCGTCGGCGCGATCACACCGTGGAACTACCCGCTGCATCAGATCGTCGCCAAGGTCGCCCCCGCGCTCGCGGCCGGCTGCACGGTCGTCCTCAAGCCGGCCGAGGACACCCCGCTGACCGCCCAGCTCTTCGCGGAGGCCGTCCATGAAGCGGGCATCCCCGCGGGCGTGTTCAATCTGGTCACCGGTCTGGGGCCGGTCGCGGGGCAGGCGCTGGCCGAGCACGAGGGCGTCGACCTGGTCTCCTTCACCGGATCCACCGCCGTCGGCAGGCGGATCGGCGCCACGGCCGGTGCCGCCGTCAAGCGCGTCGCCCTCGAACTGGGCGGCAAGTCCGCCAACGTCATCCTGCCCGGCGCCGACCTGGCCCGGGCCGTCGGCGTCGGCATCGCGAACGTCATGGGCAACTCCGGCCAGACCTGCAGTGCCTGGACCCGGATGCTCGTGCACACCGCCCAGTACGACGAGGCGGTCGCGCTCGCCGCCGAGGCCGCCGCCAAGTACGGCGACCGCATCGGTCCCCTCGTCAACGCCGAGCAGCACGCCCGGGTCCTCGGCTACATCGAGAAGGGCGTGTCGGAGGGTGCGCGCCTGGTCGCGGGCGGCCCCGAGGCCCCGCGCGAGCGGGGCTACTTCGTCAGCCCCACCGTGTTCGCCGACGTCACCCCGGAGATGACCATCGCCCAGGAGGAGATCTTCGGCCCGGTCGTCTCGATCATCCGTTACGAGGACGAGGACGACGCCCTGCGCATCGCCAACGGCACCGTGTACGGCCTCGCGGGCGCGGTCTGGGCGGGCGACGACGCCGAGGCGGTGGCGTTCGCCCGCCGGATGGACACCGGACAGGTCGACATCAACGGCGGCCGGTTCAACCCGCTCGCCCCGTTCGGCGGCTACAAGCAGTCCGGCGTCGGCCGCGAGCTCGGCTCGCACGGGCTCGCCGAGTACCTCCAGACCAAGTCCCTGCAGTTCTGACCGTTCAGCCCCGTCCCGACCCCCGCTGTCGACCGTCAAGGAGCCTGTTCGTGGTCCGCGCCGCCGTACTGCCCGCCCTCGGAGCTCCCCTGGAGATCACCGACATCGAACTCCCGGAGCCCGGCCCCGGCCGGGTGCGGGTCCGTCTCGCCGCCGCAGGCGTCTGCCACTCCGACCTCTCCCTGTCCGACGGCACCATGCGGGTGCCCGTCCCCGCCGTCCTCGGACACGAGGGCGCGGGCACCGTCGTCGCGGTCGGCGAGGGGGTCACCCATGTCGCGCCCGGCGACGGTGTCGTACTCAACTGGGCTCCCTCCTGCGGGAGTTGTCATCACTGCGGGATCGGAGAGGTGTGGCTCTGCGCCCATGCCCTGGACGGCGCAGCCGGACTCCACGCCCGCAGGGCCGACGGCACCGAACTCCACCCCGGCCTGAACGTGGCGGCGTTCGCCCAGGAGACCGTCGTCGCCGCGAACTGCGTCCTGCGCGCCCCGGACGGCATCCCGCTCACCGACGCCGCCCTGCTCGGCTGCGCGGTCCTCACCGGATACGGCGCGGTCCACCACAGCGCCCGGGTCCACCCCGGCGAGTCGGTCGTCGTGTTCGGCATCGGCGGCGTCGGCCTGGCCGTGCTCCAGTCCGCCCGGATCGCGGGCGCCTCGAAGATCATTGCCGTCGACGTGTCCCCGCAGAAGGAGGAGCTGGCCCGGCAGGCGGGTGCCACCGACTATGTGACCGCCTCCGACACCACCCCGCGCGCGATCCGGAAGCTCACCGGCGGCCAGGGCGCCGATGTCGCGGTCGAGTGCGTCGGACGGCCCGCCACCATCCGCGGCGCCTGGGACTCCACCCGCCGCGGCGGCCGTACCACGGTCGTCGGTATCGGCGGCAAGGACCAGCCGGTGACCTTCAACGCCCTGGAGATTTTCCACTGGGGCCGCTCGCTGACGGGCTGTGTGTACGGGAACAGCGACCCGGCCCGCGATCTGCCGGTCCTCGCCGAGCACATCCGGGCGGGCAGGTTCGACCTCTCCATGATGGTCACCGAACGGATCGCGCTGGACGGCATCCCGGCGGCCTTCGGCAACATGCTCGCGGGCAAGGGGGGCCGCGCACTCGTCGTGTTCTGATACCGGTTCTGCGGGGCGGCCTTCAGACCGTCGGCCCGGCCTCCGCCCGCCCCGTGGTGAGCAGCCGGGCGTCCATCTCGCTCTGCTCGAAGAGCCGTGAGGCCGGGCCGGCGATCAGCGGGTCCGGTTCGCCGACCACGGCCGTGTCCTTTTCTGCGTAATCGAAGCGGTGCAGCACATGCCGGGTGAGGAGCGCGGCCAGGGCGGCGAGCCGGGGTGCGGCCGCGTCGGGGTGTGCCATGCGTGCCATGGGTTCCAGAATGCGTCAGGGACGCTTCGGTGGCCGCCGAACCGTTCCGGCGGACGGCGGCTGTTCGTGCGGGAGCCGCTCGTACTGGAGACAGAGGCCGTCGATCAGTGCCCGCAGCCCGGTTTCGAACGCCCCCTCGTCGACCTTCTGGCGGCGGTCGGCCAGCAGATGGGCCTGGCCGAGGTGCGGATAGTCCGCGGGGTCGTACGCCGTCTCGTCGTCCACGAAGCCGCGGGCGAACGAACCGAGGGCCGATCCGGTGATGAAGTAGCGCATCAGGGCGCCGATGTACGTCGCCTGGGTGGGCGGCCAGCCGGCCCGGACCATCGCGCCGAAGGCCGCGTCGGCGACCCGCAGACCGGCCGGGCGGCGCCCCGGGCCCTGGGCGAGCACCGGGACGATGTGCGGGTGCTCGCTGAGCGCCGCACGGTAGGAGACGGCCCAGTCGTGCAGTGCGGCACGCCAGTCCCGAGCGTCCGTCTCGTCGAACATCGACAGATCGATCTGGGCGGACACGGCGTCCGCGACCGCGTCCAGGATCTCGTCCTTGTTGCGGAAGTGGTTGTAGAGCGAGGGTCCGCTGACCCCGAGTTCGGCGGCGAGCCGACGGGTGGAGACGGCGTCGAGCCCCTCGGAATCCACGAGTGCGCTCGCCGTCTCGACGATGCGTTCTCTGCTGAGGAGGGGCTTGCGCGGTCGGGCCATGCGGCACATAGTAGGGCCTGCGAACGAAAAACTAGCAGTGCTAATTAAAGGTGTCATCCGTGCTCGAACGGGAGTCTGAGTACCGCACTGAGTACGGGGACGGATGTGGCGCATGCCACGTCGGCCGATGCTGGGTGCCATGAGTGACACAGCATCGGTCAAGCAGCAGAGCACCGCGGCCTTCTACGGCCAGGCCGTCGCGTCCTTCGGGGCGGCGATGGCCGCGGTGGCCCTCGGTATCTACTTCCTGGACGCCGACGCCTGGGTTCGCGGATTCCTCGCGATCGGCGTCCTGTATCTCGTCACCTCCTGCTTCACCCTGGCCAAGGTCATCCGCGACCGGCAGGAGGCGGGGCAGATCGTCAGCCGGGTCGACCAGGCCCGGCTGGAGAAGATCCTCGCGGAGCACGACCCCTTCCAGAAGCTCTGACGGCTCCGGAGGTTCCGGTCCGTCCGGCGCCGGGGAGAGTCTTGCCCGGATGCGCCCTAAGCGCTTGCTCAGGTTCGGGGTATGGTGTTCGTCCTGCTGACGAGAGGGGCGAGTGACGATGAGCACGGCGGAGGAGACCGACGGCGACAGTGCGCCGTGGGCCGAGGTGACGCCCGAGGCGGCCAGGCGGCTCCTCGTCGCCGCCGTCGACGCCTTCGCCGAGCGCGGGTACCACGCGACCACCACCCGCGACATCGCCGGCCGGGCCGGGATGAGCCCCGCCGCGCTCTACATCCACTACAAGACGAAGGAAGAACTGCTCCACCGGATCAGCAGGATCGGTCACGACCGCGCCCTGTCCGTCCTGGAGGCCGCCGCCGACAGCGGCGGCACGGCCGCCGAGCGGCTGGCCGAGGCCGTACGGTCCTTCGTCCGCTGGCACGCCGAGCGGCACACCACGGCCCGCGTGGTCCAGTACGAACTGGACGCCCTCGGCGAGGAGCACCGCGCCGAGATCGTCGAGCTGCGCCGCAGGAGCGACGCGGTGGTGCGCCGGATCATCAGCGAGGGCGTACGGGCCGGGGAGTTCGACGTGCCCGACATCCCGGGCACCACACTCGCGGTGCTCTCGCTCTGCATCGACGTGGCGCGCTGGTTCAACGCGCAGGGCAGCCGGACGCCGGACGAGGTCGGCGAGCTGTACGCCGACCTCGTGCTGCGCATGGTCGCTGCCAGGCGGTAGGGCGCGGTCAGAAGTAGTAGCGCGACACCGACTCGGCCACGCACACCGGCTTGTCGCCGCCCTCGCGCTCGACCGTGACGACGGCGGTGACCTGTACGCCGCCCCCGGCCTCCGCCACGCTCTTCAGGGCGGCCGTCGCGCGCAGCCGGGAGCCGACGGGAACGGTGGACGGGAAGCGGACCTTGTTCGTCCCGTAGTTGATCCCCATCTTCATGCCCTCGACCCGCATGATCTGCGGGACGAGCGCGGGCAGCAGCGAGAGCGTGAGGTAGCCGTGCGCGATCGTCGTACCGAACGGCCCGGCCGCGGCCCGCTCCGGGTCCACGTGGATCCACTGGTGGTCACCGGTGGCCTCGGCGAAGAGGTCGATCCGCTTCTGATCGACCTCCAGCCACTCGCTGTGCCCCAGCTGCTCGCCCACCCCGTCGCGCAGCTCCTGTGCGGACGTGAAGATCCTCGGCTCTGCCATGTCCCTGGTCCCTGCCCTTCCCGCTCTCGGCCATCCGCGCCTGTCTAAGCGCTTGCTCAGCATGGTTGTCGGGTGCGTTCCTGTCAACGACGGGCCTGCCCGGGGGTGGCCCAGTAGGGTTGGAGGGGTGCCCCAGATCCCACAGACGCTCCAGGAACTCACGGTCGGCCAGCTCTCCGCGCGCAGTGGTGCCGCTGTCTCGGCCCTGCACTTCTACGAGGCCAAGGGCCTGATCAGCAGCCGCCGCACCAGCGGCAATCAGCGTCGCTACACCAGGGACGCGCTGCGCCGGGTCGCGTTCGTCCGCGCGGCGCAGCGGGTCGGGATCCCGCTCGCCACCATCCGCGAGGCCCTCGCCGAACTCCCGGAGGAGCGCACCCCCAACCGCGACGACTGGGCGCGGCTCTCCGTCGCATGGCGTACCGAACTGGACGAGCGCATCGAGCAGCTGGGCAGGCTGCGGGACCACCTCACCGACTGCATCGGCTGCGGTTGCCTGTCCCTGGAGAACTGTGTGCTCTCCAACCCGAACGACGTCTCCGGTCAGCGGATCAGCGGCTCGCGGCTGATGCCGGAGCGCCCGTCGGCCGACTGCCGGTAGATCCGGGGCCCGCCCGCCGCCGTTCGGCTGCCGGGCGCATCCGCCGGGTGGCCGTCGCCGTCCGTCATGCCGCCGACGCCAGATCCCGGCGGTGTGCGCTCCGGGCCCTCGCCAGCGCCCCCCGCGTGAGCACCGGCTGCGGCACCAGGATCCCGCACCCCGTGCAGACCGGCCCCGACCGCGGCTCGCACCCCAGGTCCGGCCGCCAGGCGATCTCCGAGCCCGCGCACACCGGGCAGGCGGTGCCCGGCTCGGACCCCAGGGCGGCGATCAGCCGGCCGAGAACCTCGGCGAGCGGTGCCGAGGGGTGCACCTTCGGGTCCTCGCAGCGGGCGACCCCGTACCCGCCCCAGGTGCGCCGGTGCCAGTCGTCGAACGTGCCCGGCCTGCGCAACCCGTCGTGCTTCTCCCGCCTGCGGCGCTCGGCGAACCCCGCCTCGTAACCGAGCCAGACGGCCCGCGCCGCCTCCAGTTCGTCCAGCGCGCGCATCAGCCGCACCGGATCCGGGGACCGGTCCTCGGGCTCGATCCCGTGCCGGGCGCACAAATGGTCCCAGGTCGCCCGATGCCCGTAAGGGGCGAACCTCTCCAGGCACTTGCGCAGCGAATACCGCCGCAGTGCCAGGTCGATCCGCGGATCGCGGACCTGTCTCGCAAGACTCCGGAATCCCGCCACTGCACCGCCACCTCCGTCGCTCGTACTTCGGCGTCGAGTAATGGACGTACGACCGCCCGATCCGGATCCATCGGGCCGCGGCGACGTCCGGCATGTGAGACGACCGGCCGTCAGGCCGGCCCCGCGGGGCGGCATGTGATGATTCGGAAAAAGTGACGGTTGTTCATCTCACCGGCGGGTCGTACCGCCGGTAACCTCCGGCGCATCGGCCTCTCGGAGGAGCACGCATGCCCCCACGCACCGTCACGTTCAGAGCCATCACCGCCGCGGCGGTTCTCGTTCTCGGCACCACCCTGCTCGCGGCCTCGCCGCAGTCCGGCGCCGTCGCGGCGGAACCCGCACCCGCCACCGACTACTGCCAGGGGCAGTGCGACGACATACTGCCGCCCGGCGAGAACGGCAACGCCACGCTCGTCGACATTCTGGGCAACAAGGCGTTCGGCACCCACCCCGCCCACAGCGACGACCAACTCGACCGCTACGACGGCCTGGTGGCCGGGCACACCGGTCTCACCGACCGGAAGCTGACCGACTTCTTCAACGACGCCTCGTTCGGCGTCCCGAAGGACCAGGTCGAGTCCGTCACCTCGCCGCGCGACGACGTCACCATCACCCGTGACAAGGCGTCCGGCGTCCCGCACATCAAGGGCACCACCCGCTACGGCACCGAGTTCGGCGCCGGATTCGCGGCCGGGCAGGACCGGCTCTGGCTGATGGACCTCTTCCGTCACATCGGGCGCGGTGAACTGACCTCGTTCGCCGGCGGCGCCCTGGCCAACCAGGGCCTGGAGCAGCAGTTCTGGCCGCAGGCCCCGTACACCGAGGCCGATCTCGAAGCCCAGGTCGACTACATCAGGACCCATGAGGGCCCCCGCGGCGAACAGGCGATGGCGGACGCCCAGGCGTACGTCGACGGCATCAACGCCTACCGCGAGAAGTCCAAGAACGGCCGCTACTTCCCCGGCGAGTACGTCCTCACCGGCAAGATCGACGCCATCACCAACGTCGGGGAGATCCAGCCGTTCAAGCTGACCGACCTGATCTCCATCGCCTCCGTGGTCGGCGGCCAGTTCGGTGGCGGTGGCGGCGGCGAGGTGCAGGCGGCGCTCTCGCTGCTGTCCGCCCAGCAGAAGTACGGCGTCGCCGAAGGCACCAAGGTCTGGGAGTCGTTCCGGCAGCGCGAAGACCCCGAGGCCGTGCTGACGATTCATGACGGCACGTCGTTCCCGTACGCGGGCAAGCCCGCCACGGCGCGCGGCACCGCGCTGCCCGACAGCGGCTCCGTCACGGCCGAACCCCTCATCTACGACCGCACCGGCTCCGCGGGTACGGACCGCAAGGACCCCGTCGAGGCCCCCGCCACGCTCAAGAAGGCCCAGGGCATCTTCGACGACGGCGTCATCCCCGAGGGCTCGCTGCCGGGCTCCGGCTCCGGTGCCCAGAAGCGAGGCATGTCCAACGCCCTGCTGGTTTCCGGCAAGCACACGGCGAGCGGAAACCCGATCGCCGTCTTCGGGCCGCAGACCGGCTACTTCGCCCCGCAGTTGATGATGCTCCAGGAGCTCCAGGGCCCGGGCATCAGCGCCCGGGGCGTCTCCTTCGCCGGTGTCGGCATGTACATCCAGATGGGCCGTGGCCAGGACTACGCCTGGAGCGCCACCTCGGCCGGCCAGGACATCACCGACACATACGCCGTCGACCTGTGCGAGCCCGGCGGCTCCACGCCCACGAAGGACTCCACGCACTACCTCTACCGCGGTACCTGCACCGCCATGGAGACGCTGGAGCACACCAACTCCTGGAAGCCGACCGTCGCCGACTCCACGGCGAAGGGCTCCTACCGGATGCAGGTCCGGCGCACGAACTACGGCATCGTCACCCACCGTGCCACCGTGGGCGGCAAGCCCGTCGCGTACACCTCGCTGCGCACCACCTACCGTCACGAGGCCGACTCGATCATCGGCTTCCAGATGCTCAACGATCCCGCGTACGTCAAGGACGCCGTATCGTTCCAGCGGGCGGCGAGCGACATCGACTACGCGTTCAACTGGTTCTACGCGGACTCCCGCACCGCCGCGTACTACAACAGCGGCATGAACCCGGTGCGCGCGGCGGGCGTCGACCCGGCGCTGCCGGTGAAGGCCGAGCGGGCCTATGAGTGGAAGGGGTACGACCCGGCCGTCAACACCGCCGCGTACACCCCGTTCGCCGAGCACCCGCACTCCAGCGGCCAGGACTACTACATCTCCTGGAACAACAAGCAGGCCAAGGGGTACGCCTCCGCGGGCTTCGGGCTCAGTGCGGTGCACCGGGGCGATCTGCTGGACGACCGGGTGGCGAGGCTGGTCGAGGAGGGCGGCGTGACCAGGGCGTCCCTGACCCGGGCGATGGCCCAGGCCGCGGTCACCGATCTGCGCGGCGAGCAGCTGCTGCCCGAACTGCTGAAGGTGATCCGGTCCGGGCCGGTCACCGATCCGGAACTGAACGGCGTCGTCCAGCAGCTGGAGTCCTGGCGGGCGGCCGGATCGCAGCGCAGGGAGAGCAGCCCCGGATCGCACGCGTACAGCCATGCCGACGCGGTACGGATCATGGACGCGTGGTGGCCGAAGCTGGTCGAGGCCGAGTTCAGGCCGGGGCTCGGCGACGGGCTGTATGGGGCGCTGACCACCGCCCTGGCCACGGACGAGTCCCCGGCGGCCAGTCACGGTCCGAGCGGGGCGCACAGCGGTTCGGCGTTCCAGTACGGCTGGTGGGGCTTCGTGGACAAGGACCTGCGCCGTGTCCTGGGGCAGCCGGTCGAGGGCCCGCTGGCCCAGGCGTACTGCGGGAACGGCGACCTGGACAGCTGCCGTGACGCGCTGCTGACCTCCCTGAAGGGGGCCACGGCGGAGCCGGCGGCGGAGGTGTACCCGGGGGACGACAGCTGCAAGGCCGGTGAGCAGTGGTGCTCGGACTCGATCGTCCACCGGCCGCTGGGCGGGATCGCGCAGAAGGCCGTCCACTGGCAGAACCGCCCGACCTACCAGCAGGTGGTGGAGTTCCCGGCGCACCGGTAGCACCGGGGGGACGTCCTCGGGCGCCGGACGGGCTCGCTCTGCCGCCCGTCCGGCACCCGCGCTCCCGCGGAGCCGGGCGTCCGGCCCGTCCGGCGATCAGGACGGAACCGCTCGGCCGGCAGGCCGGAACCATCCGGCCCGTCCGGCGAACGGGAACCGGCCCGTCCGGCGAACGGAGAACTCGGAACCGGCCCCCGGACGACCTCGGGCTCACCGGTACTGGAGGTACCTCTTGCGGACGGCCCGGAACGCGGCGAGGTCCGCTGCCCACGCTTCCGCCACCTCGTCCGTGTCCGCCCCCGCATCGATCATCGTGCGGACCCGTGTGTTGCCGGTGAGCTTGTCGATCCAGTTGTCCGGGCGCCAGGC
The DNA here is from genome assembly GCF_043080425.1 of Streptomyces sp. NPDC015032. NCBI lineage: Bacteria > Bacillati > Actinomycetota > Actinomycetes > Kitasatosporales > Streptomycetaceae > Streptomyces > Streptomyces sp. NPDC015032. Next base: position 88,287 of record NZ_JBIBVN010000008.1, read on the forward strand.
GAACCCGCTCCATGTCCGCTTGGCCGTCACCAGCAGCCCGATCCCGGTGCGCACCGGATCGAAGACCTCGCGGTCGTGGACGTGCAGCTGCACCCCGCCGACCGTCTTCCCCTGGAACTTGGAGAAGGTCGGCGCGAAGTACGCCTCGCGGAACGCGACCCCCGGCAGACCGAGCGCGTTCGCGGCCGCCGCCCACCGGTGGTCGATGCCCTCCGCGCCGAGCAGTTCGAACGGCCGGGTGGTGCCGCGCCCCTCGGACAGGTTCGTGCCCTCGAACAGGCAGGTCCCCGAGTAGACCAGTGCGGTGTCCGGTGTCGGCATGTTGGGGCTCGGCGGTACCCATGGCAGCCCGGTCGTGTCGAAGAAGTCCGCGCGCTTCCACCCGGACATCTTCACGATCCGCAGATCCACCGGCCGGGCCAGGAACTCCTTGTTGAACAGCAGCGCCAGCTCGGTGACCGTCATGCCGTGCGCCTGCGCGATCTCCCGGCGGCCCACGAAGGTGCCGTACGCCGGATCCAGTACCGGCCCGAGCGCCGCCCGCCCGGTCACCGGGTTCGGCCGGTCCAGCACGACGAACCGCTTGCCCGCGAGAGCCGCCGCCTCCATGCAGTCGTACAGCGTCCAGATGTACGTGTAGAAGCGGGCGCCCGCGTCCTGGATGTCGAAGACGACCGTGTCCACGCCGGACGCGGTGAAGACATCGGCGAGCGGCTGCCCGCTCTTCAAGTACGTGTCGTAGACGGGGAGTCCGGTCGCCGGATCGTCGTACCGCCCCTCCGAACCGCCCGCCTGCGCGGTGCCGCGGAAACCGTGCTCGGGTCCGAAGACGGCGATCAGGTCCACCCGGTCGTCGGGGTGCATCACATCGACGATGTGGCGCACGTCGGACGTGATCCCGGTGGGGTTGGTGACGACCCCGACCTTCTGGCCCTTCAGCAGCGCGTAGCCGTCCGCCGCCAGCCGGTCGAAGCCGGTACGGACCCGGCCGTGCCCGTTGCCCCGCCCGTTGCCGGACGCGGGGGCGGCGGTCGCGCCCCCGGTGCCGGCGGCCGTCGCAGCGAGGGCTCCCACCGCACCTCCGGCGGCCAGCAAACCACGTCTGGACAGGCTCATTCGGCTACCTCCATGATCGCGACCTCTGTCATGGTCACGCACGCTAGCGCGCGTTCCGGCCATACGGAACGAGCCGGACGCGACTGGTGTGACAGGAGTGTCGCCCGAGCCGGTACGGCCTCTTCCGCAACGACATACCGACTGGTTAGTCTGCTGGAGCAGCCGACAGAGAGAGGCGGGACCCGATGAGTACGGTGCAGGGCTCGGGCGTAGTGGTCACAGGAGCCGGAGGCGGCATCGGAGCCGCCCTGGCCCGCCGATTCGCCGCGGAAGGCGCGCGGGTCGTGGTCAATGACCTCGACGGAGCCAGGATCGAGCCGCTGGCCGAGGAGATCGGCGGCACCGCGGTCGCCGGTGACGCCTCACGGATCGTGGACGCCGCCCGCGACGCGCTGGACGGCACCGTCGACATCTACTGCGCCAACGCGGGCCTGGCCTCGCCCGGCGACGTCTTCGCCGACGAGGAGATCTGGGCCGCCGCCTGGGACGTCAATGTGATGGCCCACGTCCGCGCGGCCAGGGCGCTGCTGCCGGACTGGCTGGAGCGCGGCAGTGGCCGGTTCGTCTCGACCGCCTCCGCCGCCGGGCTGCTGACGATGATCGGAGCCGCCCCGTACAGCGTCACCAAGCACGGCGTCGTCGCCTTCGCGGAATGGCTCTCGCTCACCTACCGCCACCGTGGCATCAAGGTCCACGCCATCTGTCCGCAGGGCGTGCGCACGGACATGCTCACCGCCGCCGGATCGGCCGGTGAGCTCGTCCTCGCCCCCAGCGCCATCGAGCCCGAGGCGGTCGCCGACGCGCTCTTCGACGCCATGACCGAGGACCGCTTCCTCGTCCTGCCGCACCCCGAGGTCGCCGGCTACTACCGGGCCCGCACCAAGGACACCGACCACTGGCTGGCCAACATGAACCACCTCCAGCAGAAATGGGAGGAGGCCGGCGCATGACCGGGTCGGCTCCAAGGTCTGGCCGCACGACGTGGCGGACGTCCTCCACCCCACCCGGCGGTCCGGGAGGCGGCCGTCGTCGGTGTCCCCGACGCCTACCGCGGTGAAACCGTCCGCGCCTGCGTCAGCCTGCGGCTGGGCACCACCGTCGCACCCGAGGAACTAGCCGCCCTCTGCGAGGAACGGCTCGCCGCGGACACGTACCCGCGCGAGGCCGAGGTCCTGACCGGGCTGCCGAAGACGGCGAGTGGGAAGATCCTCAGGCGGGAACTGCGTTCCCCCAATAGACCGCTGGACGGTCGGACCGTTTCATACACAGCACGGAAGGAAGGTGGCGGCAATGGCCAAGGCGACGGACGGGGAGACGTCCCCCGTCCCTCAGCGGCTGCTGGCCGCCGCCACCCGGCTCTTCGCCGAGCAGGGCTACGACCGCACCTCGGTCCAGGAGATCGTCGAGGCGGCAGGCGTCACCAAGGGCGCGCTCTACCACTACTTCGGCTCCAAGGAAGACCTCCTCCAGGAGGTCTACTCCCGGGTGCTCCGGCTCCAGCAGGAGCGGCTCGACGCCTTCGCGGACGCCGACGCCCCGGTCGAGCAGCGGCTGCGCGACGCGGCGGCGGACGTGGTCGTCACGACCATCGAGAACCTCGACGACGCGTCGATCTTCTTCCGGTCCATGCACCAGCTGAGCCCGGAGAAGAACAAGCAGGTACGGAGGGAGCGACGCCGCTACCACGAGCGGTTCCGTGCCCTGGTGGAAGAGGGCCAGCGGAGCGGGGTCTTCTCCACGGCCACCCCGGCGGATCTGATCGTCGACTACCACTTCGGCTCGGTCCACCACCTGTCCACCTGGTACCGGCCGGACGGCCCGCTCAGCCAGCAGCAGGTCGCCGACCATCTGGCCGACCTGCTGCTGCGCGCCCTGCGTCCCTGACCCGGGCCAGTGGCTTGTCACACCTTGTCGGCCGGGTAATCGACCTGTTGCTCGTGGGGCACCGGACGGTCTTTGGGACTGATCGCTCGCCGCCCCCGATCCGGCCACCGGCAAGCTGTACTGCCGCATCCGTCAGCGCAAGCGGTGGCGCGAGTTCCGCGGCCTGCTCAAGGTCCTGCGTGCCCGCCGGGACACGAGGCGCCGAGCCCAAGGGGGCCCTTCCCTGTCATCAGGTACCGATCCCGGCCCGGGTGCGGGCCGTTGGGACCCGGCGCCGATCAACCTGACGCCACTGGACCGGATTCCGGCATGTCGGGAGCCGGCACCGCCCCGGAGGGCAGAGAACGACGGCCCGGTGTGCGCCTGCCGGGCGCGGGCACGTGGCCGGGCTGCGGGTCCGCGGAGCGGGTGAGGGCGGCGACGGCCTCGTCGACGGGCGTGTGGCCGGAGACGAGTTCCAGGGTCCGGCCCGCGGTCATGGGGGCGGCGAGCAGGGCCACGAGGACGGCGGCCACATCCACCCGGTCCACCTCACCGACACCGGTGGTCTCGGCGAGACGCACCAGGCCGGTGCCCGGACCGTCGCGGAACCACGCGGGCCGCAGCACGGTGCAGTCCAGACAGGACCGCGACAACAGCTCCTCGTCGGCCTCGCCCTTGGCCCTCAGATACGTCTCGACGAGCGGGTCCTTCGGGTATCGAGCACTGCTGCCGGCCCCCATGGACGAGAGCATGACGTAGCGCCGAACACCCATCAGCCGGGCCGCGTCCGCGAGGGCCAGGGCCGCGTCGCGGTCGACCGGGTTTGCCCGCCCGGGGGCATCGCCCAGTCCCGCGCCGGCCGTGTAGAGCACCGCGTCCGCGCCGTCGATCCGCTCCGCGAACTGCTCCGCCGTAGCCGTGGCCAGGTCCAGGAGGACCGGCTCCGCTCCGGCGGCCCGGACGTCGTCGGCCTGTTCCTGGCGGCGGATGAGCCCGGTGACCCGCCCGCCCCTGGCCGTGACCAGACGGGATGCGGCGAGGGCGACCCGGCCGTGACCGCCGGCGACAACAACATGCATGACACTGAAAGTAGTTGCAGCTGCACTGTGTGTTCAAGTCGTGGTTCGCTCGGCAGGGAGTGAGGAACCCGCGCCTGGAGGTCGCGGGCATGGTCAACCCCCGCTCGATGAAGGCGTGGATGACATCGCGGACATAGTCCTCGCCGACCTGCTTCAACGCGGTGATGTCCCTGACCGCCCGACCCTGGGGGCATCAGCACCACGATTGCCGGGCGGAGCCCGGCATCGATCGCAGCCGGCCAAACCATCTGTTGGACCGACCAGTGGTACGGGCCGAAGCTGGAGGTATGACTCACATCCAGCCATCCGCGCGCGTCCCCGTGCTCTGGGCCGCGGCATACGGGCCGCGGCACACCCGTGCCGTCCGCTTCGCCGCCCGGCGCCTGTTGCGCCTGAGGGCGTTCGCCCGGGATCTGGCGCTGGCGGACCATGTGCCGTTCGGCGGCTACTGACCAACGGACTAGGGCCTTTCGTTTGGATCATGCCGGGCTCGCGGGGTCCGGCACGCACGCTCGCCGCGTTGTCGTCGGTCGCCGACGCTCCGCGTCGACTCCCTCCTCCGCCTTGCGATCGCACGCACCGGACCCCGCTCCCTGATCCGGCCTGATCCAAACGAAAGGCCCTAGTCCGTTGGAGGAGCCGGAAGCGTCACGGTTAGCATCCGACGGTGAAAACCCCGGCCGACGAACCGTTCCACGACGCCCTATGTCGGCCCGGCACCGGCCGGCCGTCCGGACTTCCGGACGCGCTGCTGTCCGGGCTCGTGGACGCGCGTGACTGCCCACCGTCGGAACTGGGCCGTCTGATCCGGCACCAGGATCCCGGCATGCGTCACCTGGGCCTGGTGCTGCTCACCGAGCGTGCCGCCGCGTGCCGGCCGTCCGACGACGGGGAGTTGGCCGAAATTGCCGGCCTGCTACCGGCGTCGCCGCCGGGACCACCGGAGGCGGATCTGCTCCTGGCGGGGCTCTACGAGCGGCTGGGGCACCGTCTCCGGGACCGCCCGTGGCCGTCGTGGCGCGCGGCCGGGCTGCCGGCGCGGGTGAGAATCGCGTGGCTGCGCGCCGAAATCCGCCACGATCCGACGGCGATCCGTGACGAAACCCCTGGTGAGCCCCTGTACCAGGCCGTGCGCGAGACGGACATCACCGGTGCGCACCGCCCGGCGCGGCTCGTGGACGAACTGGCGGACAGCGGCGACCCGGTGCTGCAGGCCGAGGCGCTGCGGCTCGCCCGGCAGGGGCTGCACGCCGGACTGCTGGCCCCGACGCCGGTCCGCGAGAGCCTGACCCGCCTGCTCGGCGCCGAGAGCGCCCAGGTCGTCGCCGGCGCACTGGACGAACTCGCCGAGCCGTGGGCCGTGACGGAGCCGCTGCCGCCGGGGCGCCTCGCTCCGTTTCTCGCCGCCGATGCGGTGGGGGAGCGGCCCGCGGTGGCCGATGCCGCTCTCGCGGCCGCCGCCCGCCACGGCCACAAGGACCTGCTGCGGCAGGTTGTCGAAGACCTCGGTCTCCCACCGGGGCTTCGCCGACGGGGCATGGAACTGCTCGGCGGCCCGGCGGACCGCGAGGACATCGGTGAACTGACGGTCGTCGCCGCGCGCGATCCCCTGCTGTTCGGCGGGCCGATGGTGAGCTGCCTGCGCGGACTCCACCGGCGCGGGCACTTCGCGGAGGATCCGCACGTCCCGGCCGTCATCGGCCTCGCCCTGTCCGATCACTCGATTCCGCCGCGCGACGTCGCGACGGTCCTCTAAACCTGCCGGAGGGAGATGCTCCGCGTCCTGACGAACGCGGCGGCCGATGATCCGGGCTGGCCGCGACGGCTGGCCCTGCTGACCGGCCTGGCCGGGCAGGGCGCGGGTGATCTCCCGATCGGGGAGGCGGTCACCCGCCTGCTCGCCTCGGCACCCGCCCCCGGGCCCTTCCTCCACGCGATCCGTGAGCTGCGCCATACGGAGGCCGAGGAGGCCGTGATCGGCCTGCTGCCCTCGGCGCCGGCCGCGGCCCTGGACACCCTGGAAGCCATCGGCGGACCCCGGACGGTGCGGGCGCTGCGAGAAGGACTGGGGCTGTCCGAGGCACCGGCCGCGCCTCATCTGCACGACGTACGCGACCGCGCCCTCGGACTCCTCTGGCAGCTGACCCCCGATCCGGTGCAACGGCACGCCCTCCTCGTACGGCTCGACCCGGTCGAGTTGCCGCCGCGCATCGCCGCCGGACTCGGTGGCCCGGACGAGCGGGAGACGGCCGTGCTGAGCTCCCACCTGGACCCGGACGACCCGGTGGCGGCGCTGTGCCGGCTGGCGGCCCACGGCAACGCCGGCACGCTCCCGGCCGTCGCGGACCTGCTGCTGCGCGTCGTGGCCGGGCTGCCGGCGGCCGGGGAGCCGGAACGGGAACAGGGGCGGCCGGGCGGGGAGCCCGTGGTGCCGAGGGAAGTCGTGGACGCCGTGCACGCCCTGGGCGGGCGGCTCCACGCGCGGGGCGCGATCCGGCCGGTCTGCCTGCTGGACGCGGCGGACGAGCGCGAGGCGGGCCACGCACTCGTCGCGACCACGGCACTGGACCTGCTGGACCGGCCCGGGCTGTCCGGCCGGGAGCAGGCGATTCTGCTCGAACTGCTGCTCCGGGCCCCGTGGGCGGGCACGCGCGCCCGTGTGCACCGGCTGCTGCGCCACCGCGACCGGCACGTACGCAAACACGTCATCGCCCTGCTCGCCCGGGACGCGACGGGCGAGGACGCACAGGCGCTGTCGGCGACCCTGATCGCGCTGACCACCGTCCAGGACATCCAGACCGTCCGCCAGGCCCTGCTCGCCCTGGGCCACGCACGGGCCCACTGGGCATGCGCCGCGATAGCGGCCTGTCTCGACCGGCCGAACATGAACATCAAGAAGACCGCCGCCGAGGCGCTGGTGCGGGCGGGCACTCCGGCGGCGCTGCCCAAGCTGCTCTTCTGGCTCGGGCACCACGACAACCCCGGTCTGCGCGGCGCACTCGTCGCGGCCCTGCGCGCCGTCCTCGGCGACGCCTACGCCGCCACCCTCGTCGCCGCCGCCGAGCGCAGCCGGGACGGCCGTTCCCGCGAACTGCTGCTGGAGGGTCTCGACGGTGTCCTCACGGCCCGCGCGGTCCTCGCACTGGACGACCAGGAGTCACCGGCGGCGCCCACCCTGCTCTCCCTGGTGGTGGACGGCCGGGTCGGACTCGCGTCCGGTGAGGTCGGCGAACTCGCGACGGCGGCGGCCGGGCACGGGATCACCGTCTCCGCCCGCGCCCGGCGGTCACCGGTGGACAGCGGGGCGGACCGCGACATCGGGTCACTGGTGGCCGGCGGGTGGAACCCCTCCGTCGCGCTGCGCCTCGCCGGGCGGGACGAGCCGCTCGGCCCCGACCGGCTGGACGCGTTGCGGCCGATGCTCCCCGACTGGCTCCGGCTGGCCGCCTCCCGGCCGGCGGTCCGGGACAAGGTGGTCCGGTTCGCGCTGCGGATCTGCCCCGCCCCCTGGGCCGCCGGGGAGCTGGCGGTCTTCGCCCGGCGTGCCCCGGTCCTGGCCGATGCCCTCGCCGAGGCCCGCGACGAGGACCGGCACGAACTGATCGCCCTGCTCGAAGCCGTCGCGCCGACGCTCGCGGCGGCCCGGAAGCCGTCCGTCGTCGCCGCGGTGCGGGCCCTGCGGCCCGCACCCTCGATCCCGGCCCGGTCCACACTGACGCTGCTGCGCCGCCTCGGCGCGGTGCTGGTCCGCGCCGACCTCGATCAGGCCCTCGCGTCGGCCCGGCTCGGCGCCGACGCCTGGCGGGCGGAGACCGCTGTGCTGCGGGAGGCGTTCGGGGTCCCGGAGCCCCGGCCCGGGTGCGCCGGGACCCGGGCCTGGCGGGCGGCGCTGGACGACGCGGTACGCACACCGGGTGCGCTGGAGGAGTTCCGCCGCCGGGACGAGGGCACGGTGGGATCGCGGGACCGGCTGACCGCGCTGATCGAGGTCCGTCACGGTGCGGATCCCGAGGTACGGGCCGCCCTGCTCGACTGGATGACACTGCTTCAGCCGCTCGACGCGCCGCCCTGGACCATCACCGAGACCGCCCACGCACCGGCGCCGCCGCCCCGGCGCGTACACGCCGACGACCTCGACCAGCCCCGCTCGACGGCCCTGCGGGAACGCCTGCTGGCCATGCTGGAGTCGGACCGTGCCGACCGCAGGGAGACCGCCGCCCGGGCGCTGGCGAAGTGGCCCGAGCCGGAGGCCCGGCTGCCGGTGCTGCGCGCGTACCTGCGCGGCCAGGTCGACCTGCCCCTCGGTGCGGAGACGGCCCGTGCACTGAACGCCGTCGGCCGGGCAGAGCTCCGGGGGGACGACATCCTGCCCGGCCGGGTGGCGCTCCTCGCCGCGAAGCTCGACCCCGGGGAACTGGCCCCCTTGGTCCCGCTGTTGCTGGAGTGGTGGGAACACGCCCCGTCCGCCGATGCCCCGGCAGTCCGCGACGCACTGCGCGGATACCCCGCCGACGCGCTCGCCAGGATCCTCGTCGACCGTCTCGACGCCGGGGCCTGGGGCTTCCTCGACCTGCTCCTGGGCCGCCGGCTCCTGCGCACCCCCGCGCTGACGCGTACGTGCCGACGTCTGCGCGCCGAGGGGCGTGACGGACTCGCGGACCGGCTCCTGCTGGTCGAGGGCCCGCCGCGCGGCCCGGATGCCGCGCGGCGGGACGCGGCGGCGCTGGCGGCGCTCCGTGAACGCCCGCCGGTCGCGGACGCCGGAACTCCGCACGGCCCGTCCCGGCGGGACCTGCTGGACCTGGCCCGGAACGGCACTCCGGAACAGGCGTGCCGCGCCCTCGCTGGCCTGACCGAGGCACACTCCGGACCGGATCCGGACCAGGACCCCCAACTCCGCCGCCTGCTGGACGAATTGCTGAACCACCCCCGGGCGAAGGTGTGCCTGCGCGCCCACCGGACCTCACGAGCGATGCTGGACCGGCCCACCTACCTGGGCCACACCGTGCTCCTGCTGGACGACCCCCGGCCGGACGTGGCGCGTACGGCGATCCGCACGCTCTGCCACGCGGGCTGGGAACCCGCGATCCCCGCCGTGACGGGACTGCTCACGCATCCCCACCCCGTCGTGCGCGGGACGGCGGCCGAGGGCCTCATCGGCATGGGCGCGGCGGCGGTCCCGGCTCTCCGCCGCGCCGCCGCCCACGCCCGCCCCGACCGACGCTCCGTCTACACGTCCGTCCTCGACCGGATCGGGGCATCCGGCTGATGGGGCCACCGGCAACCGGGCCCGCCCGGCGACCGAACGGTTCGCCGGGCAGCCGGGCAGCCGTCAAGGCCGTCCGGCGCCCGAGGGCAGAACGGCAGCCGGCTTCCCGCCCAGGGGCTCTCGTGTGGACCGGGCCGGACCCCGCGAGACCGGCGTGATCGGGACCAGAGGCCCTACACGTACCGCTTGATCTCCCGCCGTGCCAGCGACCGCTGATGGACCTCGTCCGGCCCGTCCGCCAGTCGCAACGTCCGTGCCGCCGCCCAGAGTTCGGCCAGCGGGAAGTCCTGGCCGACGCCACCCGCGCCGTGCAGCTGTACGGCCTTGTCGATGATGTCCACCACCGCACGCGGGGTGGCGATCTTGATGGACTGGATCTCCGTGTGCGCGCCCCGGTTGCCCACCGTGTCCATCAGCCATGCCGTCTTCAGCACCAGCAGCCGCAGCTGCTCCACCGTGACCCGCGCGTCCGCGATCCAGTTCTGCACGACGCCCTGCTGCGCGAGCGGCTTGCCGAAGGCCGTACGGGACACCGCCCGTCGGCACATCAGCTCGATCGCCCGCTCGGCCATGCCGATCAGCCGCATGCAGTGGTGGATGCGGCCCGGTCCCAACCGTGCCTGGGCGATGGCGAAACCGCTGCCCTCCTCGCCGATCAGGTTCGCGGCGGGCACCCGCACGTCCGTGAGGACGACCTCGGCGTGGCCGCCGTGGTAGTGGTCCTCGTAGCCGTACACCTGCATGGCGCGCCGCACTTCGAGACCCGGGGTGTCGCGCGGGACCAGGATCATCGACTGCCGGCGGCGCGGGTCGGCGCCCTCGGGGGCCGTCTTGCCCATGACGATGAAGATCCGGCAGTCGGGGTTCATCGCCCCGGAGATGTACCACTTGCGGCCGTTGATGACGTAGTTGTCGCCGTCGCGCACGATCCGCGTCTCGATGTTCGTCGCGTCCGACGAGGCGACCTCGGGCTCCGTCATCGCGAACGCCGAGCGGATCTCCCCGGCGAGCAGCGGCTCCAGCCACTGCTTCTTCTGCTCGTCGGTGCCGAACTGGAGGAGCACCTCCATGTTCCCGGTGTCCGGGGCCGCGCAGTTGAACACGGTCGGCGCCAACTGGGGTGAACGTCCGGTGATTTCGGCGAGCGGCGCGTACTGGAGATTGGTCAGCCCGGCCCCGTGTTCGGCGTCGGGGAGGAAAAGGTTCCACAGCCCCTGTCGCCGTGCCTCGGCCTTCAGGTCCTCGACGATCTGCGGGGTGTCCCACGGGGAGGCCAGATGTGCGCGCTGCTCCTCGGCGATCCTCTCGGCGGGGTGGACATGCTCGTCCATGAAGGCGAGCAGCTTGGCGCGCAGCTCTTCGGTACGGGCGTCGAATGCGAAGTCCATGGGGTGATCAGCCTTCCTGGAGGGTGGTGAGGCCGTGCTCGATGAAGACGGGGACGAGGTCGCCGATGCCGTCGAAGCCGGCGCCGACGGTCCGGCCCAGGGTGTAGCGGTAGTGGATGCCCTCCAGGATCACGGCGAGCTTGAACCAGGCGAACGCGGTGTACCAGGAGATGGCGGCGGTGTCCCGGCCGGAACGTGCGGCATAGCGCTCGATCAGTTCGGCGGGGGCGGGGTGGCCGGCCGCGCCGCTGGTGGTGGAGACCGGGGAGTTCGTCAGGCCGAGGTCACAGCTGTACATCGCCAGCAGGCCGAGGTCGGTCAGCGGGTCGCCGAGCGTCGACATCTCCCAGTCGAGGACGGCCCTGATCCGGTCGTCGGAGCCGATCAGGACGTTGTCCAGACGGTAGTCGCCGTGCACGACGGTGGGCGCGGGGGAGACGGGCAGCGCACGGCCGAGTGCGGCGTGCAGTTCGTCGATGCCGGGCAGCTCGCGGTTGCGGGAGGCGTCCAGCTGCTTGCCCCAGCGGCGCAGCTGCCGGTCGAGGTAGCCCTCGGGGCGCCCGAAGTCGCCGAGCCCCACGGAGACCGGGTCCACGGCGTGCAGTTCGACGAGGGTGTCGACGAGGCCGAGGACGGCCTCCCGGGTCCGCTCGGCGCCCAGCGGGGCGAGCTGCTCCGCCGTGCGGTACGGCGTGCCCTCGACGTACTCCATCACGTAGAAGGGCGAACCGATCACCGAGTCGTCCTCGCAGAGCAGCACCGGTCCGGGTACCGGAACGGCCGTCGGGTGCAGCGCGCTGATCACCCGGTGCTCGCGCGTCATGTCGTGTGCCGTGGCCAGCACATGACCCAGCGGGGGCCTGCGCACGACCCAGCGGCCGGTGCCGTCCGTGACGACGTACGTCAGGTTCGACCGGCCGCCCTCGACGAGCCGGGCTTCGAGCGGTCCGTTCACCAGCCCCGGCCGCTCGCGGTCGAGATGTCCGCGCAGCCGGTCGAGGTCGAGACCTGGCGGGTGGACTGGGCTCATCGTGCGCACCTCCGGGGTGAGAGACGGTCGGTGTTCATGATGCCGACCAGTCGGTATGTCGTCCAGTGGGCTCCCGGAATCGGGTGCGCGGTCCCCGTTCCGACGAGGTCCGGAGTCTGGTGCTCAGTCGCATGCCTGAATAGGGTTCACGTATGAGACCTGAATTGCTGATCGACGAAGTCCGGCTGACCCCGATCCTGATAGCCGACCCACCCCTGCTCAACACCCAGGGCGTCCACCAGCCGTACACCCCGAGGCTCATCGTGGAGGTCGTCACGGGCGGGGGAGTGACCGGTGTCGGGGAGACGTACGGGGACGGCACGTACCTCGAACTCGCCCGGCCGCTCGCCGCTGCGCTCGTTGGGCGCCCGGTCAGTGATCTGAACGGTCTGTTCGCCCTGGCCGAGCAGGTGTGCGGTGATTCACGTGCGGCCGACGAGCGGGTCGACGCCGGTGGGCTGCGCGGCGTCCAGACCTCCGACAAGCTCCGGCTCTCCGTCGTCTCCGGCTTCGAGGTCGCCTGTCTGGACGCCCTGGGCAAGTCCCTGGGCCTGCCCGTGCACGCCCTGCTCGGCGGCAAGGTCCGCGACAGCGTCGAGTACAGCGCGTACCTCTTCTACCGCTGGGCTACTCACCCCGACGGCGGCGAACGGGACGACTGGGGCGCCGCCGTCGATCCGGCCGGAGTCGTCGCCCAGGCCCGGCGCTTCGCGCGCGAGCACGGTTTCTCCTCCTTCAAGCTCAAGGGCGGCGTCTTCGAACCCGACCGCGAGATCGCCGCGATCCGCGCGCTGGCCGAGGAGTTCCCCGGCCGGCCGCTGCGCCTCGACCCCAACGGCGCCTGGTCGGTGGAGACCTCGCTGTATGTCGCCGAGCAGCTGAAGGGCGTGCTCGAATATCTGGAGGACCCGGCGAGCGGTACGGATCTGATGGCCGAGGTGGCCGCCGCCACCGACGTACCGCTCGCCACCAACATGTGTGTGACGACCCTCGCCGAGGTCCCGGAGGCCTTCGCCCGCGGTGCCGTCCAGGTGGTCCTCTCCGACCACCACTACTGGGGCGGGCTGCACCGCACCCGCGAACTGGCCGGGATCTGCCGTACCTTCGGCGTCGGGCTCTCCATGCACTCCAACACCCACCTCGGCATCAGCCTCGCCGCCATGACGCACGTCGCGGCCACCGTCCCCAACCTCGACTACGCCTGCGACAGCCACTACCCCTGGCAGACCGAGGACGTCATCACCACCCGCCATGTCTTCCGGGACGGCCGGCTCACCGTCTCCGACGCTCCCGGGCTCGGCGTCGAGCTCGACCGCGCACGCCTGGCCGCACTGCACCGGCGCTGGCTCGACGACGACGGCACGATGCGCGAACGCGACGACGCGGCCGCGATGCGCAAGGCCGAGCCGGGATGGCGGACACCTCCGATCCCGCGCTGGTGAGCCCCGCGCCGGTGAGCCCGTCGCGGGCGGGTGCCGGGCCGGCGCCGGGCGGGGCCGGTGGTCCGTCCGTGGTGCTTCGGCACCCGGTGCGCACGGGCCGCCACGGCCCGAGTTGCACGGGCCCCGGGCCGCGCCGAGGGTCGGTACATGAAGGCGATCAGCTACAGCGCGTACGGCGGGGCCGACCGCCTGGAGTATGGCGAACGGCCCGACCCCAAGGTCGGCCCCGACACCGTCCTGGTGAAGGTGCGGGCCGCAGCGGTCAACCCGGTCGACTGGAAGGCCCGCGAGGGCCACCTCGACTCCGGCCTGGAGGCCGTGTTCCCGGTGATCCCCGGCTGGGACGTGTCCGGCGTCGTGGTGCAGCCCGGTGTCGCCGTCGACGAGTTCGCGGTCGGTGACGAGGTCATCGGCTATGTGCGGGAGGACTTCCTCTGCCGCGGCACGTTCGCCGAATACGTCGCCGCACCCGTGCGCACGCTCGCCCGCAAGCCGTTGAGCCTGAGCTTCGAGGAGGCCGCGGGCCTGCCGCTGGCCGGTCTCACCGCGTACCAGGTCCTCCACCGCACGCTGAGGATCCAGGAGGGCGAGACGGTCCTCGTCCATGCGGCGGCGGGCGGTGTGGGCTCGCTCGCCGTCCAGCTCGCCCGCCACGCGGGCGCCCGTGTCATCGGCACCGCGAGCGAGCGCAATCATGATTACGTGCGGCAGCTCGGCGGGGAGCCGGTGGCCTACGGGGACGGCCTCGCCGACCGGCTGCGGGCGCTGGCCCCGGACGGCGTCGACGCCGCGTTCGACACCGTCGGCGGCGAGGCGCTCCGCGTCTTGGCCGACGTGCTGAAGCCGGGCGGCCGGCTGGCCTCCATCGCGGACGGCGAGGTCTTCTCGTACGGCGGCCGCTACGCCTTCGTGCGCCCGGACGCCACGGACCTCGCCCACCTGGCCGCACTGGCCGAGCAGGGCATCGTCACGGTCCATGTGGACCGGGTCTTCCCGCTGGAACGGGCGGCGGACGCCCACCGGCTGAGCGAGCAGGGACGTACCCACGGAAAGATCGTCGTCACCGTCCCCTGGGACACGCCCGACGCCTGAACGGACCGGGAGCGGCTCGTAGCGGTCCGGGGCCGGACCCGGGAAAGGCCCGGGAACGGCTCGGGAGCCCGGGGAACGGCCCGGTGCCGGGGCTCGGAACAGCAGGGCTCGGAACAGCACGGTTCAGAACAGCATGGCCACGGCGAACACCGCGAGCGCGATCGTGCACGCCGCCGCGGTCAGTGCCCCGCGTGCCGACAGCGGCTGCGGACGCGGGGTCCCCATCCCGAGGACCCGCCGGTGCGCCACGAGCAGGAAGCCCAGCCAGGCCAGCGCGCTCAGCGACACGGCGACGACCGCGGCCGGGCTCGCCCCGCCGTGCAGCGCCTGCCTGACCGCCAGCAGCGCGGCCACCGTGCAGGAAAGCGTCGTACGCCGCCACGCCAGCCTGGTCCGCTCCGGCTGCAGCCCGGGGTCGCGCCCGTCGGCCGTCACCGGCCCTCCCAGCCGAAGAAGACCACCACCACCATCGCGACGGCGACGACGGCGACGGCGAGACCGAGCAGCGTCGGGAACCGGGAGACGGGCAGATCCTCCCCGCGCCGCATCGCCCGCTCGCACCGCACCCAGTGATTGATCGCCCGCAGCGCGCACAGCACACCGGCCGCCAGCAGCGCCAGCGCCAGCCCCGCGCGGATGCCCCACGCCAGCTCCGGGAGGAACTGGTCGACCGCGAAACCACCGCCGATCAGCGCGAGGGCCGTCCGGATCCAGGCGAGGAAGGTGCGTTCATTGGCGAGCGAGAACCGGTAGTCGGGGGTGTCGCCCTCTTCACGGATCCGCTGCGGCGCGAACCACAGCCGCAGACTCCGTACGAATTCGTTCACGCGTGAACCTTACGGTCGACGAGGGGAGGCCGGACTCAGGAGGCTGCCCCGCCCGCCCGGAAGGCGCGCAGCCGGTGGTACGTCTCCAGGCCGTCCGGCACCCACTCCCAGTCGCCCAGCCGCTGCTCCAGCTCCGCATCGGTGAGGAAGGTGTGCCAGGCGACCTCCTCCGTCTGCGGGCGCACCGGCAGCTCGCACCGTACCTGGTAGACGTGGCTCCACCAGGAGTGCTCCGTGCTCTCGTAGAGGAACTTGAACAGCGGCTCGGGACGGGGGAGACCGGAGACCCCCAGCTCCTCCTCGGCCTCCCGCAGCGCCGCCTCGTCGTACGACTCGCCGGCCCCGACCACCCCGCCGACGAACATGTCGTAGTGGGACGGGAAGACCAGCTTGGTGGGGGTCCTGCGGTGCACGAAGAGCCGGCCCGCAGCGTCCCGGGCCTCGATGAAGACGCAGCGGTGGCGCAGGCCCCGCGCGGTCGCCTCACCGCGCGGGGCCTGCCCCACGACCACGTCGTTCTCGTCGACGATGTCCAGGATCTCGTCAGAAGGAGTCATGTTCCTCATCCAACATCAGACCGCCGGCCGTGCTCACTGCCCCATGACGTACGTGACCGTCGGGCGCCGCAGTCCGCACCCAGATCTTCGAGCAGGGGTGCGATCACCTGTTCGGTACGGGCCCGGCGGCCGGCCATCACCGCGTCGAGCAGCCCGGCCCACCGGGAAAACACACCAGGAGAACGTGCCGAGCGGGTCGGCCGGAAGGGCGGACCGGACGGCGCCGCTCAGTTCGGCAGCAGGCTCTTCTCCCGGCGCCCGCCCACCGGCCCCTCCGGCATCGCCGGATGCAGGCCCAGCAGGACGATTCCGCCGACGATCGCCGCGAGGCCGGCCGCCTGCCAGGCCAGCGCCCCGGCGTCGGTACGCAGCTGGTCGCCGAGGAAACCGACCCCGCAGGCGATCCCGGCCAGCGGCTGGGCCGCCGTCAGCGGGGGCAGCGAGACCCGCAGCGGGCCCGTCTCGAACGCACTCTGCACCAGGAGCAGGCCCGTCACCCCCAGCGCCACGACCGCGTACGGCTGCCACGCCGTCACGAGCGCCGCCAGGCCGCCGCCGGACAGCCGCTGGCCGGTGACCCGGGTGAGGGCGTCCTGGAGTCCGTACAGCAGACCCGCCGCCACCGCGAGCAGCGCCGGGGCGGCCCCGAACTGCAAGCGCTTGGCGATGGTGGTGAGCAGCAGGGCCGTGCCCACGACCACGCCGATCACCAGCCAGTGCCGCAGCGGATCGGTCACCGCCTCACCGCCCTGCGGCCGGCCCCCGAGGAGAAAGGCGGCGACTCCGCCGGCCAGCATCCAGAGCCCGGCCCAGCCCTGCCGGCCGAGCCGCTGTCCGGTGCGGTGGCGCGACAGGGCCATCGCGAAGAGCAGATTGGTCGCGAGCAGGGGTTCGACGACGGACAGTTCGCCCTTGCCCAGGGCCAGGGCGCCCAGCACCATGCCGCAGACCATCAACCCGATCCCGGCCAGCCAGCTCGGTACCCGCATCAGGTCCAGCAGCAGCCGGAAGGAGAGATAGTCGCTCCGCGGCGCGTGCGAGGCGGCGGCCTGCTGGAGGACGAAGCCGAACCCCAGACAGCAGGCGGCGCTCATGGCGAGGGCGAGAACCAGCACCGACACGCTTCTACCTCAAGTCAGGCCAGACGTGGGTGATTCGTTCCGACGATAGCGCCTGAGCCCCATGGGTGCGGCCGGGACGCCGCCGACCGGGCGGTTGACGCCGCAGCGGCCGGTGCAGAGGATCTGACGCACGAGTAACCTCCGGCGTCCGTGCCGGAGCCCGGCTGTGGCTGTGAACCGGATCGCCCGAACCCCGACAAGGATGGAACTCATGGCGTACGACGCTGATGTGATCGTTATCGGGGCAGGGCTCGCGGGTCTGGTGGCCACCGCCGAGCTGGTCGACGCGGGCCGCTCGGTGATCCTGCTCGACCAGGAGCCCGAACAGTCCCTCGGCGGTCAGGCGCACTGGTCCTTCGGCGGTCTCTTTCTCGTCGACTCGCCCGAACAGCGCCGGATGCGGATCAAGGACAGCCATGAGCTGGCCCTCCAGGACTGGCTCGGCACGGCGGGCTTCGACCGCGAGGAGGACCACTGGCCGCGCAAGTGGGCCGAGGCGTACGTCGACTTCGCGGCCGGAGAGAAGCGTTCCTGGCTGCACGCCCAGGGGCTCCGGCTCTTCCCCGTCGTCGGCTGGGCGGAGCGCGGCGGCTACGACGCGAACGGCCACGGCAACTCCGTGCCCCGTTTCCACATCACCTGGGGCACCGGCCCGGGCATCGTCGCCCCCTTCGAGCGCCGGGTCCGCGCGGGCGTCGCGAAGGGCCTCGTGCGGTTCGGGTTCCGCCACCGGGTCACCGGCCTCGGCCGCACCGCGGGCACCGTCGACACGGTGACCGGCGAGATACTGGAGCCGAGCGCGGCCGCCCGCGGCACCGCGAGCAGCCGGGTGACGGCCGGCAGGTTCGAGCTGAGGGCCCAGGCGGTGATCGTCACCTCCGGCGGCATCGGCGGCAACCACGACCTCGTCCGCAAGCAGTGGCCCCGGCGGCTCGGCACGCCGCCCGCGAAAATGCTCTCCGGCGTGCCCGCCCACGTCGACGGACTGATGCTCGGCATCACCGAGGAAGCCGGTGCCCACCACATCAACCGCGACCGGATGTGGCACTACACCGAGGGCATCGAGAACTGGAACCCCATCTGGGCCGAGCACGGCATCCGTATCCTGCCGGGACCGTCCTCGCTCTGGCTGGACGCCCGCGGGAGGCGGCTGCCGGTCCCCCTCTTCCCGGGCTTCGACACCCTCGGCACCCTCGAACACATCATGAAGTCCGGATACGACTACACCTGGTTCGTCCTCGACCGGAAGATCATCGGCAAGGAGTTCGCGCTCTCCGGCTCCGAGCAGAACCCCGATCTGACCGGAAAGTCGATCCGCGACGTGATCGGCCGGGCGCGGGCGGACGTCCCGGCGCCGGTGAAGGCGTTCATGGACCACGGAGCGGACTTCGTCGTCGAGAAGGACCTCGCGGCACTGGTCCGCGGGATGAACGCGCTCACCGGCGAACCGCTGATCGACGAGGCCGAACTGCGCCGCGAGATCACCGCACGCGACCGCGAGATCGCCAACCCGTTCACCAAGGACCTCCAGATCACCGCGATCCGCGGCGCCCGCACGTATCTGGGGGACAAGCTGATCCGAACGGCGCCACCGCACCGCATCCTCGACCCCAAGGCCGGCCCGCTGATCGCCGTACGGCTGAACATCCTGACCCGCAAGTCGCTCGGCGGACTGGAGACGGACCTGTCCTCCCGGGTCCTGACCGAGGACGGCACACCCCTGTCCGGTGTCTACGCGGCGGGGGAGGCGGCCGGTTTCGGCGGCGGCGGGGTGCACGGCTACCGCTCGCTGGAGGGCACGTTCCTCGGCGGCTGCATCTTCTCCGGCCGGGCGGCGGGCCGGGCGGCGGCGAAGGCCGTCGGCTGACGACCTCGCCCGCGATGGGCAGCGACGCCGCTGACCATCGCGGGCGAGATCGTCAGGGCTGTCGTCCGGATCAGGCCGGATCCGGGCGGACGGTTCCCGCAGCCGTCGCAGCCGTCGCAGCCGGCCCGGACGGCCTGCCCGGGACCGTACGCGCGACGGCCTCCCGGACCGGCCCCGTCCCGGACGGACGGGTGCGGCGCGGATAGAGTCGGCGGGGTGAAGATCCCGCGTCTCCTCGATGGCCGGCTGAAGCTGCGCCACCTGGTCCTCGTCGACGCGCTCTCCCGGCAGGGAAGTGTCGTCGGCGCCGCCGCGGAGCTCCATGTCACCCAGCCGGCCGCCACCCGCAGCCTGCACGAGCTGGAGGACATCCTCGGCGTCCCGCTGTACGAACGCGGGCCGCGGGGCGTCACCGCGACCGTCTTCGGCGAGGCCTTCACCGAGCACGCGCGGGCCGTACTGGCCCAGCTGGCGCAGGCGGGCCGCCATGTGGTGGAGCTGGCCGACGCCGACCGCGGAACGGTCATCGTCGGCACCCATCTGGCCGGGTCCAACGTGCTCCTCCCACGGGCCATCGCCGAGATCAAGAAGGAGCGACCCTATCTGACGGTGATCGTCCGGGAGGCGTCGCCGGAAGCGCTGCTGCTGGAACTGGAGGCCGGCCGCATCGACTTCATCGTCGGCCGGCTCACCGTCCCCTCCGACGAGCGGACCGTGCGGCGCAAGCTCTACGACGAGTCGGTCGAGCTCGTGGTCCGGGCCTCGCACACGCTCGCCGGGCAGTCCGCGGTGGAGCTCGCGGACCTGGCGGACTACCCGTGGATCCTGCCGGGGGCGGAGACCGCGCTGCGGCGGGAGATCGAGGAGTTCTTCGCCCGGCACGGGATGCCGTTGCCGATGAACCGGGTGGAGACGACCTCATTTCTGACGGTCCGTCAACTTCTGTTGGAGACCGATGTCGTCGCGGCGCTGCCCAGCCTGATCACCCGGGACGACACCCGGATCGTCAGGCTGGCGGTGCCGCTCGATCCGATCGGCCACAGCGTCGGACTGACCCTGTCGGCCGCCCGCGCGCTGGGCCCCTCCGCGCAGGCGCTGATCCGGAGCCTGGAGGACATCGCCGCCGGAATGGCCCCGCAGGGCGCGGACGGCGACGAATCCCTTGAGCGGTGACGGCGAGGCGGCTGTTCCCTCCTGGAGGGTCGGCCCCCAAAACGCCTTGAGGGGCGGCACCCCTCGGAACACCGCGGGCGGGTCCGAGTCCCTCCGTTGCCGGGCGGAGCGGAGGATCTACGCCCCGCCGCGAGGAGCCGGCCGGTCCGGGCGGACAGCCTCCGCCGCGGTCTCCCGCATGCTCCCTGATCCGGGCAGGACCGCCCGCGCTTCGGGCCCCGCCGGGGTCTCGCGCATTGCCCGGCCCGGGCGAGATTGCCGCGCTCCGGAACGAGCAGATACCGCCGATTCCATGATCTCAATCGTGTTGATCATCACGCCGTAATCACCGAACGTATGAGCTAGCGTTCCGAAGCGTGATCAACACCTCGCTCCCCTCTGACCAGGCGACTTCAACCACTGCCGCGCTGACCCGAGCGCTCTTCGGCGAGCAGCTGGAGCGGTTCCACGAGCCCTGGCGCAAGCTGTTCAGCACCGAGCCGTTCCGCTTCAGGGAAGGGCTGTCACCCGATGAACGTGCCGCGCTGTCCTACGAGCGTTTAAACCTGATCAACGACGCGCTCGAAAAACCTGAGGACTTCGTCGCCGATGTGGAACGACTCGCGGCACTCCACGAATGGGTCGGCCCGGTGGACGCGGGCCTGGGAACAGTGGCGAGCATTCACTACAACCTCTTCCTCGGCAGCCTCGTCGACCACGCGTCGGGTCCGGAGCGCGATCTGGGGGAGTTCGCCAGTCTGCGGCGTACGGGAACGTTCCTGTGCACGGAGGCCGGGCACGGCAACAGCGCCGCGCAACTGGAGACGACCGCCACCTACGACCGCGCCACGGGCGAGTTCCTGCTGCACACGCCCAGCGCGGCCGCCCGCAAGTTCATGCCGAACACCAGCTCCACCGGCGGTCCCAAATCCACTGTCGTCGCCGCCCGCCTCATCACGGACGGCGAGGACCGGGGCGTCTTCCTGTTTCTCGCCCGGCTCAGCGACGACGACGGACTCCCCATGCCGGGCGTCGAGATACGCAGGCTGCCACAGACGGCCACCGCCCCCGTCGACCACTCCATCACCTCCTTCGACCACGTCCGGCTGCCGTACGACGCGCTTCTGCAGTCCGATCACGGGCGCCTCACACCGGAAGGCGACTTCACCAGCTCGATCGGCAGCCCTCGCAAGCGCTTCCTGCACTCCATAGGCCGCGTCACCGCCGGCAAGCTCTGCATGAGCGGCTACAGCCTCGGTGTCACGCGCCACGCGCTCGCCGTAGCCGTACGCCACGCCCATACGAGGCGGACCTCCGGCGTCACAGCCGGTGGCAGTGTTCCGCTGTTCGCTCACCGCAGCCACCACGCTCCGCTCGTCGATGCCATCGCCACCACCTACGCCGCGACCTTCCTGCACCGCGCAGCGGTACGGCAGTGGGCGCGGGCAACGGAGCCGGAGCGGGAGAACGCCGAGCGGTTCGCGGCGATAGCCAAGGGCTGGATCACCTGGCGGGCCCGTGCCGTCATGACCGAGTGCCGCGAACGCTGCGGTGCGCAGGGGCTCTTCCTGGCCAATGGAATCGCGGGCCAGCTGGCAGCCAACGAGGGAACCATCACGGCGGAAGGCGACAACCTCGTCATCTGGGTGAAGGCCGCCGGTGAGATGCTCCTCGGACACTTCACTCCGAAGGAGCGCCATGAGGCGGAGCCCGGGGACCGCGACCTCGGCGATCCGGCCTTCCTCCAGGACCTGTTGGCGGACATCGAGCGCATCTGGCATCAGCGCGCGCGTACCCGCCTGCGCAGCGGGGCGGCCGGCAATCCCCTCAACCGATGGAACGCCACCGTCACACCGGCTCTGGAGCTGGTCGACGCCTACGCGCACACCCAGGCCGCCCAAGCTCTTCTGGATGCGGCCGTCCAGGTTTCCGACCCCGAGGCGCAGCGCCAACTGCTGCTGCTGCACCGCCTGTTCGCTCTGCGACGCGTCGCGGCGCACAGCGGGGACCTGCTCGCGGAGGGGCATCTGACCAGCGATCAGGTGCGGCAGCTGCCCGACGCGGCCGAAAGCGCCGTCGCGGACCTCGCACCCCATGCCATGACCCTCACGAGCGGGTTCGCCGTCGCGGACGAGATTCTCCTCGACCATCCCATCAACCGCCCTGAAGGCTTCGAAGGCAGCCTGCTGCCCGGGTGAGAGCCTCCGGCCGGGGCGGCAGACCGTCCGGCGCGGATCGCGCGTCCGTACCGCAGGCGGACCGCAGCACGAACGCCCGCGGTAGCTCTTCGGTCACACTGCGACGAGCCGGGCCCGGCCCTCTGACCCGTCGGAAGGGCCGGGCCCGCCTCGGCGGCCTGATGGTTCGACCTATGGCGTGTCCGCCCCCGTCAGCCCCAGGAAGCGTTCCGCGTTGCCGTGCGTGATCAGCTCCCGGCTGCGGTCGTCGAGAAAGGTGCTCTTGCGGACCACCTCACCGACCGGCCGTTCCCCGAGCGGATACGGGTAGTCGCTGCCCACCATCACCCGGTCCGCGCCGACCGTGTCGACCAGGAGCCGCAGGGCCCGGTCGTCGAAGACGACCGAATCGACGTAGAAACGGCCCAGGTAGTGCGAGGGCGGGCGCTCCGAGGTGCCGATGACGTCGTTCCTGCCGTGCCAGGCGTTCTCCATCCGGCCGAGCCAGAAGGCGAAGGACCCGCCGCCGTGCGCGAAACAGATCTTCAGCCGGTCGTCGATCCGGTCGAAGACCCCGCCCAGGATCAGCGCGAGGATCGACAGATGGGTCTCGGCGGGCATGGCCGTGAGCCACTGCGCCATCCACCGGTCCAGCCGGGGCGAACTCGCCATGTCCCAGGGGTGCACGAACACCGGCACATCGAGCGAGGCGCAGTGCTGGAGGAAGGTCACCACGCCCTCGCTGTCCAGGTCGTGATCACCGACATGGTTGCCGATCTCGACCCCCCGGTGTCCGTTGGCGATGCTCCGCTCCAGCTCGCGGCAGGCCGCGTCGGGATCCTGCAACGGCACCTGGCAGAACGGGATCAGCCGGTCCGGCGCCGGGGCGACGATCTCCAGCGCGAGATCGTTGAAGATGCGCGAGACCTTCGCCGCCTCCGCTCCGCCGCTCCCGTACGTGAAGAACGCCGGGGTGGGGGAGACCACCTGGCGGTGCACACCGTCCGCGTCCATGTCCCGCAGCCGGGTCCCGGCGTCCCAGGCGTCGGCCCGGATCCGCCGGAACTCCCGGGATCCCATCATGATCACGGCGTCGGACTCGGACTCCACCCGCAGCCAGGGAGCCTGCGGACCGGCCTCGGCCGTCAGATCCGGCCAGCCCCGCGGAACGTAATGCGTATGGATGTCGATCGTGCGGTCCACGTTCAGCCCTTCCCGGGATGCAGCGCACCGCAGTCCGGACACGTACGCGCCTTCTCGTCCCCGTAGAACCCGGCGAAGACCGGCGGCAGATCCGCGACGATGTCCCGCACCTGGAGTTCGACCTCGTGGATCTTCGTGGCGCACTCGGGGCAGTACCACTGGAACTTCTCCAGGGTGCCCTCCTCCCGGACCCGCTCGATGACCAGCCCGATCGAGTCGGCGTCGGGCCGCTGCGGGGAGTGCGGCACATGGCCGGGCAGCAGCCAGGCCTCGCCCTGGCGGATGTGGACGGTCCGCGGCCCGTCGTCGGTGATGATGTCGACGTGCATATCACCCTTGACCTGGTAGAACCACTCCTCGTACGGGTCGAGGTGGAAGTCGGTCCGCTGGTTGGGACCGCCGACGACCTGGACGATGAAGTCCTGGCCCAGGGACATGGTGCGGTTGTTCACCGGCGGCTTGAGCAGGTGCTCGTGCTCGGTGATCCAGCCCTGGAAATCGATGACCGGGGGGATGGCGGTCATGACGGCACCTCCGTGCTGTGTTCTGTGGGTGACTGGCGGGGCCGCGGCAGATGGGCGACGGCCTGGATCTCGATCAGCAGATGGGGGTGCGGCAGCTGGTGCACCGCGACGGTGGTCCGGGTCGGTCCCCGCTCGTCGAAGAACTCGCCGTACACCTCGTTGTATCCGCCGAAGTCATTCATGGACACCAGATAGGTGGTGATCTGGGCGATGTCGGAGAGTTCCGCGCCCACCTCGGCGAGGATGTCCCGGATGTTCTCGATCACCGCCCGCGTCTGTGCCCGGATGTCCAGCCGGGTGGTGCCGAACTCGTCGGCCTCGACCCCCACGAACGTGTTGTCGGGCCTGCGTGAACTGGTGCCGGAGACGAACACCAGGTCCCCGACGACCTTCACATGCGGGAACCGCCCGCGCGGAGTGGCCTTGCCCTCGATCACCCGTGACCCGCTCATCAGTACCCCTTCACGGCGACGGATCCCAGCCCCGCCACCTCGCACTCGGTGACGCCGGGCACCAGCGGCACGGCGGCCGTGGCCGCCCCCGCGAGCACCACCTGACCGGCCTTCAGCGGGATGCGGCGGCGTCGGCACATGTCCAGCAGCGCGTGGAGCGCGCGCACCGGGTCGCCGAGGATCGCGGCGGTCGAACCGACCGTGTCCGTCGCCGCGGTACGCAGCCGGACCGCGCGGTTGGCGACGCTCTCCAGGGGCCGCCACGGGCCGATCGCGCAACCGGCCGCGGAGGTGTTGTCCGCGACGACGTCGGTGTACGTGAACCGGAAGTCCCGGTAACGCGAGTCGATGATCTCGATGGCCGGGGCCACCGCGTCCACACAGGACTCGATGTCCGTCAGCGGGTCGTCCAGGTCCACGTCCCGGCAGAGCCGGTAGGCGACCTCCGGCTCCGCCTTCGGGTGGATGAAGCGCGACAGGTCGACCTCGTCGCCGTCCGCGATCCTCATCGCGTCGGTGAGCCGGCCCACGATCACGTCGCAGACGCCCATCTGGGCCATCTTGGCCTTGCTGGTGAACCCCAGCTTCACGCCCACGATCCGCTCGCCGCGCGCCACCCGCAGCGCCAGCAGCGCCGCCTGCACGGCATACGCGTCGTCGATGTCGAACTCATGGCTGTCGGCGAGGCTCGGGGTGTCCTTGCGGGACGTCTGCGCCGTGTCCAGCCGCTGGGCCAATATGCCGGTCAGTTCCGCCGAAATCACTTGCCGCTCCCTTCCGTCAGGGCCTCGCGCCGCGCGGCCAGGTCCAGTGCGATGTCCACGATCAGGTCCTCCTGACCGCCCACCATCTGCCGTCGGCCGACCTCCAGCAGAATCTGCCGGGTGTCGACCCCGTAGCGCCGCGCCGCGCGCTCGGCATGGAGCAGGAAGCTGGAGTAGACACCGGCGTAGCCGAGGGTCAGGGTCTCCCGGTCCACCTGGACCGGCCGGTTGCGCAGCGGGCGGATGATGTCGTCGGCGGCGTCCTGGAGCGCGAACAGGTCGCAGCCGTGCTCCCAGCCCATCAGGTCGGCGACGGCGACGAACGGTTCGGCCGGGCAGTTCCCTGCGCCGGCGCCCTGCCCCGCCAGCGCCACATCGACGCGGTACGCGCCGTGCTCCACGGCGGTCACACTGTTGGCGACCGACAGCGAGAGGTTCTCGTGGGCGTGGATGCCGATCTCGGTCGACTCGTCCAGCACCTCCCGGTACGCGTCGACCCGGGCAGCGACATCACGCATCGTCAGACGGCCGCCGGAGTCGGTGACATAGACGCAGTGCGCCCCGTACGACTCCATCAGCCCGGCCTGACGCGCCAGTCCCTCGGGGGAGTTGAGGTGACTCATCATCAGGAACCCGGACACGTCCATCCCGTTCTCCCGGGCCCAGGAGATGTGCTGGGCGCCGACATCGGCCTCGGTGCAGTGCGTCGCGACGCGCACGCTGCGCACCCCGAGCGCGTGGGCCCGGCGCAGATGGTCGATGGTGCCGATGCCGGGCAGCAGCAGGGTGGTCAGCTTCGCGTGTTCGAGGACGTCCGCCGCGGCTTCGATCCACTCCTCGTCGCTGTGCGCGCCGAACCCGTAGTTCGCGCTCGAACCGCCGAGACCGTCGCCGTGCGCCACCTCGATGGCCGCGACCCCGGACCGGTCGAGGGCGGCGACGATCCGGCGCACCTGGTCGACGGTGTACATGTGCCCCATCGCGTGCATGCCGTCCCGCAGGGTCACGTCCTGGACGTACAGCTTCATGAGGTCACCCATCCTCGGAGCGCGGCGATCCTCTCCGCGGTGCGCACCGCGGCGGAGGTCATGATGTCGAGATTGCCCGCGTAGTCGGGCAGGTAGTGGCCGGCGCCGAGCACCTCCAGGAACACGGAGATCCGGACCCCGGTGACCCGCCGCCCGAGGGCCGGTACGACGGCGTCCTCGACCGGGTCGAACTGCACGTCCTGCTTGAGCCGGTAGCCGGGCACGTACTCCCGTACGGACCGGGCCATCTGCTGGACGGAGGTGATGATCCGGTCCCGGTCGGCGCCGGACAGCTCGCCCTCGACGAGGCAGAAGACCGTGTCGCGCATGGCGAGCGGGGGCTCCGCCGGGTTGAGCACGATGATGGCCTTGCCGACCTCGGCGCCGCCGACCAGCCGGATCGCCTTCCCCGTGGTCTCGGTGAACTCGTCGATGTTGGCCCGGGTCCCGGGACCGGCCGACTTCGACGCGATGGAGGCGACGATCTCCCCGTACGCGACCGGCACGATCCGGGAGATCGCGGCCACCACCGGAATGGTGGCCTGGCCGCCGCAGGTCACCATGTTGACGTCCGCCGCGGCCAGCTGCTCGTCCAGATTGACCGACGGCACCACGAACGGCCCGAGAGCCGCGGGGGTGAGATCGATCATCAGCTTCCCGTGCTCCGCGGCGAGCTGTGCGTTGCGCACATGGGCCTTGGCCGAGGTCGCGTCGAAGATCACCTTGATCTCGGCGAACCCGGGCAGCGCGAGCAGTCCGTCGACACCGTGGTGCGTGGTGGCGACCCCCAGCCGGGCGGCGCGGGCCAGCCCGTCGGAGTCCGGGTCGATGCCCGCCATCGCGCCCATGCGCAGCGTCGTGGAGAGCCGCAGCACCTTGATCATGAGGTCGGTTCCGATGTTGCCGGATCCGATGACGGCCACCGGAACGGTGCCGGCCGCGTGTCCGGCCGCCGTGCCGCCTGCGTGGGAATTCACTTGGTCTCCTCCTCGATGACTGCCTCGACCTCGCCGAGCCCGTCCAGCGCCAGCCGGTACCGGCCGGGGCGCTCGATCGGCACCATCGGGCCGAGCGCGCCGGACATGACCACGTCCCCGGCCCGCAACGGCTGTTCCCGCGCGACCAGTTCGCGCGCCAGCCAGGCGACGGCGACGACCGGTGAGCCGAGGCAGGCGTGACCGGCGCCGAAGGAGACCGGTTCGCCGTCCCGCTGGAGCACCATGCCGACGCGGGAGAGGTCGAGCCCGCTCAGCGGGTACGGAGTGGTGCCGAGCACGACCGCGCCGCTGGAGGCGTTGTCGGCGACGGTGTCGGTGATGGCCAGGTCCCAGCCGGTGATCCGCGAATCGACGATCTCGATGGCGGGCAGTACGAACTCGGTGGCCCGCAGCACATCGGCGACGCCCGCGCCGGGCCGGTCGATGTCCCGGCCGAGGACGAAGGCGATCTCGCCCTCCGCACGCGGCTGGAGGAACCGGCTCAGCGGCAGCGGCTCGGCATGCGCGAACAGCATGTCGTCGAAGAGCACACCGAAGTCCGGCCGGAACACGTCGAACTGCTGCTGCACGGCAGGGGCGGTGAGGCCGATCTTGGCGCCCACCACCCGGGCGCCGGCCGCGCTTCTGGCGGCGGCGAGGCGCCGTTGGACCTCATAGGCGGCATCGATGTCGTCGCGGCCCAGGAACTCCCGGACGGGAGCGCACGGAGTGCCGGTGGCGGCAGCGGCCGTCAGGCGTGCCACGGCCGCGTCGATCCGCGCGCCGGGGCCGGGGTTGTCGTGATCGCTCACAGCTGTACACACACATTCGTCGGCTCGGTGTAGAAGTGCAGGGAGGAAGCGCCGCCCTCGCGGCCGATGCCGGAGAGCCCGACTCCGCCGAACGGGGAGCGCAGATCGCGCAGGAACCAGGTGTTGACCCAGGCCATCCCGACATTCATCGCCTGGGCCACCCGGTGACCACGGCGCAGGTCGTTGGTCCACACCGAGGCCGCGAGGCCGTACTCGGTGTCGTTGGCCAGGGCGATCGCCTCCGCTTCGGTGTCGAAGGGGATCAGGGCGGCCACCGGGCCGAAGATCTCCTCGCGCACCGCGCGGTCCGCGTTGGTCAGCCCCGTCCACAGCGTCGGCTCGATCCAGGAACCGCCTGCCAGCCCGGGGCCGAGCTGCGGGATGCCGCCGCCGGTGAGCACCTTCGCCCCGGCCTGCTCGGCCAGTTCGAAGTAGCCCAGCACCTTGTCGCGGTGGGTCCGGGAGATCAGTGGTCCGGTGGTGGTCCGTTCGTCCGTCGGCCGGCCGAGCCGCAGCCCCCGGGCGCGCTCGGCAAGCCCTTCGGCGATGTCGGCGAAGACCGAACGCTGTACGTAGACCCGCTCGGTGCACAGACAGACCTGGCCGGTGTTGGTGAAGACCGACTTGGTCAGCCCGGTCAGTGCCTCGTCCACGTCGACGTCGTCGAAGACGATGGCGGCGTTCTTCCCGCCGAGTTCGAACGACACCGGGCGGACCCGGGGTGCGACGGTCTTCATGACGTGCGAGCCGGTCGCGGACGAACCCGTGAAGGTCACGCCGTCGATCCCCGGGTGGGAGGTCACGTACTCACCCGCGGAGTCGCCGCCGAAGCCGTGGACGACGTTGTAGACCCCGGCGGGGAGCCCGGCCTCGGCGAGCACCTCGGCCAGCAGCGTGGCGGTGGCGGGGGTCTCCTCGCTGGGCTTGACGACCAGGGCGTTGCCGCACGCCAGGGCCGGCGCGACCTTCCAGGTCAGCAGCAGGAGGGGAAGGTTCCACGGGACGACCACCGCGACGACGCCGAGCGGTTTGCGCACCGCGTAGTTGAGCGCCTGGCGACCCCCCGCGAGGTCGGTGAGGAAGGACTCCTGTCCGGCGGCGGCCACCACGTCCGCGAACGTGCGGAAGTTCGCCAGAGCACGGGCGACATCGAGCTCCCGGGCCTGGGTGACCGGCTTTCCGGTGTCCGCGACCTCCGCCGCGACGAACTCCTCGAAGCGCTCCTCGATCCGGTCCGCGGCACGCCGCAGCAGCGCCGCGCGCTCGCGTACCGGGGTCGTCGCCCAGCCGTCGTGCAGGGCCCGCCGGGCCGCTGCCACGGCACGGTCCACCAGCTCCCTGTCCGCCTCGTGCACCTGGGCGAACACCTGGCCGGTGGCGGGGTCGGTCTTGTCGAAGCTGCGGTTCTCGTCGGGCTCCACGAACTGCCCGGCCACGAAGTTGCGGATCCACCGCCCAGTCTCTGCCGTCATGCGTCCCACTGTGATCGGCACAGCCATGCCGGACAAATGCGATTCTTGTGCAGAGGCATAACTGAAACGGCATACCCAGGCTTCTGTGCAGCGGAGTGGCGAGGTTCCGCTATACCCGAACAGGTATGTCTGGTCCCCGATTCGGTATTTGTGTGTCATGTCTCAGGGCATCAGGATCCACGGTTAACGACGGGTGAAGCCCGGCCGTCGTAGCGGCTGTCCGGAGCGAACCGCCCACAGCCCGCCATCCAAGTGATA
This sequence comes from Streptomyces sp. NPDC015032, assembly GCF_043080425.1. NCBI lineage: Bacteria > Bacillati > Actinomycetota > Actinomycetes > Kitasatosporales > Streptomycetaceae > Streptomyces > Streptomyces sp. NPDC015032. The sequence goes on from NZ_JBIBVN010000008.1 coordinate 117,760, forward strand.
GGTCACCCCGTGAACACTTCACCTCACGAAGCACGCTCGGGCGGAGCCCGAGCAGCTGCCGGCAGAACCGCCCTCGCCACGCTCGCAGGCACCACGCTGGAGTGGTACGACTTCTTTCTCTACGGCACGGCCGCGGCACTCGTCTTCAACGAGCAGTTCTTCCCCTCGCTCAGCCCCGCCGCGGGCACCCTCGCCGCGTTCAGCACCCTCGCCGTCGGGTTCATCGCACGTCCGCTCGGCGGCCTGGTCTTCGGCCACTACGGAGACCGCATCGGCCGCAAGGCGACGCTGGTGGTCTCCCTCGTCCTGATGGGGATCGGCTCCACTCTCATCGGCGCCATCCCGAATTACGACTCCATCGGATTCTGGGCCCCCGTCCTCCTGGTCACCCTGCGCATCGTCCAGGGCATCGGGCTCGGCGGCGAGGGTGCCGGAGCGACCCTGATGTCGATGGAACACGCACCACCGGGCAAGAAGAACCTGTACGCGGGCTTCCCGCAGATGGGCACACCCGGCGGCCTGGTCCTGGCCAACGTCGTCTTCCTGACCACCAACGCGGCTCTGGGCGACCACGCGTTCACCTCGTGGGGCTGGCGCATCCCGTTCCTGCTCAGCTTCGTACTGGTCGCCGTGGGTCTGGTGATCCGGCTGCGGGTGACCGAGTCGCCGTCCTTCGACCGCGCCCGCGCCCGGGACGAAGTGGTCAGGTTCCCGCTGGCCGAGTCCCTCAAGGTCGGCTTCCCCAGGCTCGCGCTGACCCTGCTCGCCGTCGTGGCGAACTCCGCCGTCGCCTATGTGTTCATGGTCTTCACGCTGTCCTACGGCTCCCAGCACCTCCACTACGACAAGCAGTTCCTCATCGTGAGCGTCACCGTCGCGGCGGCCCTGTGGTTCGCGACCATCCCGGTGTGGACGAAGATCGCCGACCGGCACGGCCGGCGCACCATGTTCATCGCCGGATCCGCCGCCATCCTTCTCTGGTGCGTCGCCTTCTTCCCGCTGCTCAACACCGGCAACTCCGCCCTCGCGGTCGTCGCACTGCTCGGCATGGGACTCATCATCCCGGTCACCCACTGCGTGCAGGGCAGCATCATCGTCGACACCTTCCCCGTCAACGTCCGCTACTCGGGCTCCTCGATGATCCTGCAGGGCGGCGCCATCCTCGGCGGCGGTCTGGCCCCCATGATCTCCACGGCGCTGCTCAACTCCGGCGGTTCGTCGACCGGGGTGACGTGGTACCTCGTCGGGATCTGTGCCGTCAGCCTGGCCGGCGCCGTCGCCCTGTTCCGCCTGGTGCCCGAGGGGGCGCCCGAGCCGGTACCGGCCCCGGTGGAATCGCTCTCGGGAGGCACCGCGTGACCGGCCCCGCCGTGGTCCGGTCCGGCCCGATCCGCTACGCCGTGGCCGAGCGCTTCGCCCGGCCCCGTCCGGTGCGCGGTCACGACACCCGTCCGTCGACCGGGGAGATCTGTCCGCAACTGCCGTCCAGGCTCGACGCCGTGATGGGACCGCCGTCCGACCGGCACCCGCAGGGCGAGGACTGCCTGAACCTGACGGTCACCACGCCCGCCCGCGACGCCGCGGCGCGCCCGGTGATGGTCTGGTTCCACGGCGGTGGATTCAGCAGTGGCGCGGGCCTCATGGACTGGTACGACGGCGGCGCACTCGCCGCCGAGGGCGATGTCGTCGTCGTGGCCGTCAACTACCGCCTGGGCGCGCTCGGATACCTCTGCCTCGACGGTGTCGCCGAGGGCAACTTCGGCCTGTACGACCAGCTCGAAGCGCTGCGCTGGGTGAACGCGCACATCGCCGGGTACGGAGGCGATCCGGCCGATGTGACCGTCTTCGGGCAGTCCGCCGGCGCGCTCTCCATCCGGCTGCTGATGGGTCTGCCCGAAGCCCGGGGGCTGTTCCACCGCGCGATCCTGCAGAGCGCGCCGCTGGCGATCACGACCCGGTCGCGGGCCGGCGCCGCCGCGCTCGGCCGGATCTTCACCGAACGGCTCGCGGTCCACGCCCCCGGCGACGGCCCGCGGACGGCCGCTCCAAAGGCCCTGCTCGCGGCCCAGCGCGACACCGCGCTCGCCCATCGGGAACGCTCCGGCTCGACCCTGGAACCGCCGTTCGGGCCGGTCATGACGGCCGATGACGCCTTCGACGCGCATGTACGGGGCATGGACGTCATGTACGGCTGGAACGCGGACGACATGTCCGCATTCCCCGGTGAGACGGGTGAGACGGGTGAGACGGGTGAGACGGGTGAGACGGGCGAGAACGGCGGCCCGGCCGGCCCCACCCGGCTGATCTATGCCGAACCGCTCGCCGCCCTGGGCCGACGGCTGGTACGGGCCGGCGCCCGGGTCCACGCCTACCGACTGGACTGGCGCCCGGCAGGATCGGACTTCGGCGCCACGCACTGCGTGGAACTGCCGCTGCTCCTGGGCTCCCGTACCGCCTGGCAGCGCTCCCCGATGCTGGGGCGCACCCCTTGGGACGAGATGGACGGCCTGGGCAGGGCGATGCGCGCCAACTGGACCGGCTTCGCCCGCACCGGCCGTCCCGGCCCCGTCGCCCCGCCCCTGACCTGCCACGAGATTCTCGCCCCGCGGCCATAGGCCACCGGTCGTCCGTCCCGCGGCCGCAGGTCCCCGGCCGTGTCCGTCCCCGCCTACCGCTCCGCCGCGCCCACGACGGGATCCAGCAGTTCGACGACCCGGAACCGCTCGGCGACGACCATGGTGTCGTCGTCGACCGTGAACTCCGGGTCGCCGAGCGCTTCCCGCATCTCCTTGCTGTGCCAGAACCTCTCGTGTCCCGCACGCCACCCGGCCACCGATGTGTCCCCCTCGCCCTCGTCGATCGCGTGCTGGAGATCGACGTCGCCGAGACGCAGTACCCGTACCTCCGTCACCTCCAGCACCGCGATCTCCCGGCCGTCCGAGTCGATCAGCGCGGAACGCTCGCCCACCGGAGGAAGCTCCTCCTTCTCCGCCTCGTACTCCGCGAGCAGCCCGGTCGTCGACACCTTGACACCGGCGAGCACCGCCGCCACCAGGCGATCGCGCAGCGGGCCGGGGAAGGTGAGCAGGAAGGGCTTGAGTGGTTCACGGTTCGCCATGGCGCCAAGTCTGACATGGCCCCCGGAGCCGGGTCCGGCACCCGCCGCCGTGCCACGTCCGACGGCTGCGGGGCGGCGTCAACTGCGCCGTGACCGGACGGGGGTTGGCGAGGGGGCGAGCAGGGTGTCCGCCGCACGGTGCGACGGCGCCCGTCGGGCCCCGCCCGCCCGGGGGCGCGCGGGGCGCCGGGGCGGGGGGGGGGCCCGCCCCGGGCGGGCCGCGGGGGGGCGGGCCCGGGGGGGGGCGCCGGGCCGCCGCGCGGGGGGGCGGGGGCGCGGGGGCCCGCGCATGCCATGGCATGCGCGGGCCGACGGGCGCCGTCGGGCACGGTCCCGGCTCGCGCCGAGGGGGGGAGGACCGTGTGTGGAGAGCCGCTTCGCTAGAGAATCAGCGACAGCAGCAGGATGAAGGCCAGCGAGACCACGGAGATGATGGTCTCCATCACCGACCAGGTCTTGATCGTCTGACCGACGTTCATTCCGAAGTACTCCTTCACCAGCCAGAACCCGGCGTCATTGACATGGCTGAAGAAGAGCGAGCCCGCGCCGACGGCGAGGACCAGCAGGGCGGCGTGGGACGCCGACATGTCGGCGGCCAGCGGGGCGACCAGGCCGGCCGCCGAAATGGTGGCCACGGTCGCCGACCCGGTCGCGAGCCGGATCGCGACGGCGATCAGCCAGCCCAGCAGCAGCGCCGGGATCGACCAGTCCTTGGAGAAGTCCAGGATCATCTGGCCCACACCGGCGTCGATGAGGGTCTGCTTGAATCCGCCGCCCGCACCCACGATCAGCAGCACACCCGCGATCGGGGCGAGGGACTTCTCGACGGTGGTGGAGAGCCGGCCCTTGGAGAAGCCGGCCGCCCGGCCCAGCGTGAACATGCCGACTATGACGGCCGCGAGGAGCGCGATCAGCGGCGAGCCGATCACATCGGTGACCTTCTGAACGCTCTGCTCGGGGTCGTCCACGACGATGTCGACCAGAGCCTTGACCAGCATGAGCACGACGGGCAGCAGAATCGTCGCCAGGGTGGCGCCGAAACTGGGACGGCGTTCCAGCTCCTCCGAGGGGCGCTGCGGGATCATCTTCTCCGGAGCCTTGATGTCCACCCAGCGGGCGGCGTAGCGGGAGAAGACCGGCCCGGCGATGATCACGGTCGGGATCGCGACCAGCACGCCCAGCGCGAGCGTGACGCCGAGGTTGGCGCCGAGGGCGTCGATCGCCACCAGCGGGCCGGGGTGCGGCGGAATCAGTCCGTGCATCACGGAGAGGCCGGCCAGCGCCGGGATGCCGATCCGCATCAGGGAGTAGTTGCCGCGCTTGGCGACGAGCAGCACCACTGGGATCAGCAGCACGATCCCGACCTCGAAGAAGAGCGGCAGGCCGATGATCGAGGCGATCAGGACCATCGCCCACGGCATGGCCCGGCCGCTCGCCTTCGCCAGGATGGTGTCGACGATCTGGTCCGCGCCGCCGGAGTCGGCGAGCAGCTTGCCCAGAATGGCGCCGAGCGCGATGAGGACGCCGACACCCGCGACGGTCGAGCCGAGTCCGGCGGTGAAGCTGGCGATGGTCTTGGCCGGTGCGGCGCCGGCGAAGGAGCCCAGGGCCAGCGAGCCGATGGTCAGCGCGAGGAACGCGTGCATCTTGAACTTGGTGATGAGCAGAACGATGAGGGCGATGCCCGCCAGAACGGCGATGCCCAACTGCGCGTTGCCTGCCGAAGTGATCGGTTCGACGGCGTCCGCTGCCAGCATCTCGACGCTGAGACTGGTCACGGTGGTGATCCTTAGTTGTCGAGCCGGCGCAATGCGGCGACGGCTCGCTGGGTGATTTCTTCGGGAGTGCCGGACACATCGACCGAGACGCCGGCCTCGTCCTCCTGCAGCGGCTGCAGGGTGGCGAACTGCGAGTCGAGCAGGGCGGTGGGCATGAAGTGGCCCTTGCGTTCCGCCATGCGCTGCTCGATCAGGCTCCGGTCGCCGGTCAGGTGGAGGAAGACCGCACCGGGGGCCTCGGCCCGCAGCCGGTCCCGGTAGGCCCGCTTGAGCGCCGAGCTGCTCACCACCCCGCCGAGCCCCGCCCGGCCGTGCGCCCACTGGCCGATCGCATCGAGCCAGGGCCACCGGTCGGAGTCGTCCAGCGGGATGCCGGCCGACATCTTGGCGATGTTCGCCGCGGGATGGAATTCATCGCCCTCGGCGTACGGAACGCCGAGGGCGGCGGCGAGCAGGGGGCCGATCGTGGTCTTGCCGGTCCCTGCGACGCCCATCACCACGACGACGTGGGGGGTGCTCATTGGTGGTGCCTCGCTGTCTACTTCGACGTCTTCCTCGACATCGGTCCGTCGCGCTACTGAAACTCATACGTACGACTTATTCAAGATGCTGTGACGTAAACGTCGTACTTTTTCTTCCTGAGGGGCGCCCCGTAGGCTGTGCTCATGACCACACAGGGCCCCGGGCTGCATACACATGTGCTGGACACCCTGGGTCTGGAGATCGCCGCGGGGGAGCACCGCCCCGGACAGGTGCTGCGCACCGACGAGCTGGCCCAGCGCTTCGACGTCTCGCGCACGGTCGTACGCGAAGTGGTCCGCGTCCTCGAATCCATGCATCTGGTCGAGTCGCGCCGCAGGGTCGGTGTCACCGTGCGGCCGACCGAGGCGTGGAACGTCTACGACCCGCAGGTCATCCGGTGGCGGCTGGCCGGCGCCGACCGCCCGCGCCAGCTGCGCTCGCTGACGGTGCTGCGCTCGGCGATCGAACCGGTCGCGGCCGGCCTGGCCGCCCGCAACGCCACCCCGGAGCAGTGCGCGGCCCTCACCGAGTGCGCGCTCGGCATGGTCGCCACCTCGCGCGGCCAGCAGCTGGAGGGCTATCTGGAGCACGACATCGCGTTCCACCGGATCGTGCTCAACGCCTCCGGCAACGAGATGTTCGCCCGGCTCGGCGATGTCGTCGCCGAGGTCCTGGCCGGCCGCACCCATCACCAGGTCATGTTCGAGGACCCGGACCCGGCCGCGGTCACCCTCCATGTACGGCTCGCCGAAGCGGTGCGCGAGGGCGACGCGGTGGCGGCGGAAGAGCTGACGAAGGAGATCGCGGTGGGCGCCCTGCACGAGCTGGACGTGCTCGCGCCCTGAGGCCCGTACCCCGGTGCCGCCGGGCGTACATGAGCGCGCCCCGGGGGACGTCGCTACGGCATCGGCGCGCGGATGTGCTGAAGCCGGGCCGCGGCCGCGGCCAGCATCATCTCCAGAGCCGCCGGGTACCCGCTGCGGTCCATCTCCGCGACCAGTACTCCCGCGGTCGCCGCGATGTTCGGGCAGGTCTCGGCGGGAAGCCGGGCGTACGTCTCCGGCCAGGTCCGTACCTCCTGCGCGCGGGCGCGCTCCGACAGCACCATCGTGGAGGCGTCCAGCGCCGCGAAGGACAGCGTCTGGTCGACGAAGACGTGATAGATCCGCACCGCCTCGGCGTCCGGGAATCCCGCACCGCGCAACACCCCGAGGATCGCCTCCACCGACCGGATCTCATGCGTGCGGCCGGTCACCCGCGCACAGGCCAGCGTCGCCGCCTGAGGGTGTGCCAGATAGTCCGCGTGCATCCGCAGGCCGAGGGTGCGCAGATCGGCGCGCCAGTCACCTGTCGGCCGCCAGGTGCGCAACGTGCGGCCGATCAACTCGTCGGCCACCGCGAGCAGTAGTTCGTCCATGTCCCGGAAGTACCGGTAGAGCGCGCTCGGATCGCAGCCGAGTGCCGCGCCGAGCCGGCGTACGGTGAGCGCCGCCGCCCCGTGCTCACCGATCAGCCGCAGCGCCGTCTCCACGATCAGCTGCTCGGACAGCACCGTGCCCTGTTTGGTGGGCCTTCTGCGGCGCCGCGCGCCTTCCGGCACCACCCGCTCGCTCGCACTCATGGCGGCATCTTACGACAACACCGTTGACATCTGAACCCGCCGGAGAGATTCAAGGTGCCGCCATCGGGGCCGCCGCCAACCGCCGCATTGGCTTCGTCGGCCCCGTCGCGGGCGGGCGGGCCCACGAGGCGTGAGAGACCCGGGGCGGCCTCCGCGGAACGACACCACGGAGGCCGCCGGCAGAGCTAACCGGCCGGGTCGGGTCAGCCGTTGTGCCCGTGGTGGCCGCCGTGCCCGGCGCCGTGGTCGAACTTCATCGCCTCGGGCGGCATCACGACGAACGGCCGCATCATGCCCATGTCCTCGTGCTCCAGCAGGTGGCAGTGGTACATGAACCGCCCGTACGCCCCGTCGAAGTTCCCGAGCACCTTCACCAACTGCCCCTGCGGCACCCGGAAGACGTCCTTCCAGCCCTGCTCGTTCGGCGCCACCGGGATCTCGGTGCCGTGGTCGAACGCCACGGGGGAGCGGGTGCCGCCGACCGCCGGATCGAAGCCGTCGAGGGTGTACGCCTCCCGGCCCATCACCTGGAAGTCCGTCAGATGGATGTGCATCGGATGGGTCGGGCCGCCCAGATTGAGGAACGACCACTGCTCGTACGTGCCCTCGCCGACCGTGAAGCCGAGCCCGTCGTTGAAGGTCCGGGCGATCCTGCGGTACGTGCGTACCGTGCCGTCCTCGCCCCGCACCTGGATGACACCGTCCGAGGGCACCTGCACATCGGCGGCGTCCTCGACCTCCGCCATCTCCCAGATCTCCGGATGACCGCCGCCACCGACCGTGCCCGGCACCGTCAGCACCACGAGCCGGTGCCCGTGCTCCACCTGGCCGTGCTCGTACCGCCGGAAGGAACCGGACAGCACCTCGGGCAGGTCGAAACCGTCCCGCTGCCCCGTCTCCCGTACCCGGAACTCCATCACCTGCGGGAACGGCACGTTCGTGGCAGGGTCCGGCACCCCCGGCGCGAGCTTGCCCCGGTTGACCAGCCGGACCCGGCGGCCGGCCAGCGCCGAGAAGTCGATCAGCAGATCCATCCGCTCGGCCGGGGCGATCGTCAGCTGGGGCAGCACCTCGTCGAAGTCGACCGGCACCGGGCGCGGCAACAGGCCGCCGTCACTGCCGATCTGCCGGATCACGCCCGGGACCGGGTTGTTCTCGTCGTCGACCAGCACCAGATCGTATATCCGGGCATTGGAGGCATTGACGAGCCGGAAGCGGTACCACGCGTCGTCCACGTCCAGATGCGGCCAGATACGCCCGTTGACCGTGGTGTACGGGCCGAAGAACGGCAGCGACACCGGCTTCCCGGTCTCCGGATCGGCCTCGGTGATCACCGTCGTCTTGTGCAGCAGCCGTCCGTTGAGCCGGCCGTCCTCGTCGGTGTCCAGGTTGCGGTCGGCGAGAATCAGCGGCACCTCCCGGTCGCCGGCCGGCAGACCGAGCGCGTCCTCCTCGTCGTCCCTGATCAGATACGTCCCCACGAGCCCCGCGTACACGTTCCACCGGGTGATGTTCATGGCATGGTCGTGGTACCACCACTGGGCGGCCTGGTGGTCGTTCGGGTACTCCGACAGCTGCGCGTCGCCGAAGCCGACGGCGTTGTCCGCCCAGCCGTCGTTCCCGCCGCCGGTCTGTGCGCCGTGCAGATGGGTCACCGTCCAGGCGGGCAGCGCGGCGACATCCGCGTTCGGTTCGGCACCGTCGCGTCCGGGTCGGTTGTGCGGGGCCGGCTCGCCCTGCTTCACCGGGCCGACCTCCACGGCGGTGACCGGGTACTCGCTCCCCCTGGGGACGCGGTTGGTCCAGGCGATCCTGACCCGCTCCCCGCGCCGCACCTCGATGGTCGGCCCGGGTACCGTGCCGTCGTATCCCCACATCAGGGTCGGCGGCAACTGCGCGTGCAGCCGCACCCAGGTGGGCGACACGGCGATCTCGGTCTCGCGGAGCACATCACCGCTCTGCGGGCGCAGCACCGGCGGGACGGGCAACGCGTCGGTGTACGGCACGAGTCCGCCGACCGGCGCCCCGAGTGCCGCCGCTCCGGGAACCGCTCCCGGTCCGCCGGCCCCTTCGCTGCTCTTCTCCGTGACCTGCTCCGTTTTCTCGGCAATCTCGGTCAAGGTACTTCCCCCGTGATCCGTCATTCCTCTGCCGTTGGACCACGGAACCCCTGCCCCCGCAGGTACCGGCTCCGTGGTCCCTCTGCATCAAAGGACCCGCTGCGGCCCGGTGCAGTTCAGTGGCTCGTACCATCTGACCGAAACCGGTACATCCCGCCGGGTGGACGGCAGTCGTTTCCCGCCAACGCGGCGCGCCGCCGTGACACCCTCACGGGGCGTACGGTTGTTCGCGTTCGATCTTCAAAAATGACGGAAACAGGGAGACCACGGTATGTCGCAGCAGGTCCAAGGGGTCATCGCACCGGGGAAGAACGAGCCGGTACGGGTGGAGACGATCGTCATCCCGGACCCGGGCCCCGGCGAGGCCGTGGTGAAGATCCAGGCGTGCGGCGTCTGCCACACCGATCTGCACTACAAGCAGGGCGGCATCAACGACGAGTTCCCGTTCCTGCTCGGCCATGAGGCCTCCGGTGTGGTGGAGTCCGTGGGCGAGGGCGTCACGGACGTCGCGCCCGGCGACTTCGTCGTCCTCAACTGGCGCGCCGTGTGCGGGCAGTGCCGCGCGTGTCTGCGCGGCCGCCCCTGGTACTGCTTCAACACCCACAACGCGAAGCAGCGGATGACGCTGCTCGACGGCACGGAGCTGTCGCCGGCGCTCGGCATCGGCGCGTTCGCCGAGAAGACCCTGGTCGCCGCCGGTCAGTGCACCAAGGTCGACCCCGAGGTCTCCCCGGCCGTCGCGGGACTGCTCGGCTGCGGTGTGATGGCGGGCATCGGTGCCGCCATCAACACCGGGCAGGTCGGCCGCGGCGACTCGGTCGCCGTGATCGGCTGCGGCGGCGTCGGTGACGCGGCGATCGCGGGCGCCCAACTGGCCGGCGCGGCGAAGATCATCGCCGTGGACATCGACGACCGCAAGCTGGAGACGGCGAAGACGATGGGCGCCACGCACACCGTCAACTCCCGCTCCACCGACCCCGTCGAGGCGATCCGCTCACTGACCGGCGGCAACGGCGCGGACGTCGTCATCGAGGCGGTCGGCCGCCCGGAGACGTACAAGCAGGCCTTCTACGCCCGCGACCTCGCGGGTACCGTGGTCCTGGTCGGCGTCCCCACCCCGGAGATGCGGCTGGAGCTGCCGCTCATCGACGTCTTCGGCCGCGGCGGCTCGCTCAAGTCCTCCTGGTACGGCGACTGCCTGCCCTCGCGCGACTTCCCGATGCTCATCGACCTGCACCAGCAGGGCCGGATCGACCTCGGCGCGTTCGTCACCGAGACCATCGGACTCGGCGACGTCGAGCAGGCCTTCGCCCGGATGCACGAATGCGACGTGCTGCGCTCGGTGGTGGTCCTCTGATGGCCGCCCGCATCGACCACCTCGTCACGTCCGGCACCTTCGCGCTCGACGGCGGGGAGTGGGACGTCGACAACAACGTCTGGATCGTGGGCGACGACACCGAGGCGATCGTCATCGACGCCGCCCATGACGCCGCCGCCATCGAGGCCGCGCTGAACGGCCGTACGCTGCGCGCCATCGTCTGCACGCACGCGCACAACGACCACATCGACGCGGCCCCGGCCCTCGCCGCCGCCACCGGCGCACCGATCCTGCTGCACCCCGACGACCTGCCGCTGTGGCAGCAGACCCACCCGGACCGCGCCCCGGACGGCGAACTGGCCGACGGCCAGGAACTGGAGATCGCCGGGACGACGCTCCAGGTCCTGCACACCCCCGGTCATGCCCCGGGCGCCGTCTGCCTGTACGCCCCCGAGCTGTCCACCGTCTTCACGGGTGACACGCTCTTCCAGGGCGGCCCCGGCGCCACCGGACGGTCCTTCTCCCACTTCCCGACGATCGTTGCGTCGATCAGGGACCGGCTGCTCACCCTGGCACCGGAGACCACCGTCCGTACCGGGCACGGCGACTCCACGACCATCGGCGCCGAGGCCCCGCACCTGGAGGCATGGATCGCCCGCGGTCACTGAGGACCGCGGCTGCTCACCGGTCCGGCCACGCGGAGAGCCGCAGCCCGCTCTCGAAGCGTCGCGCTCCGCCCGTGACCGGATCGGTGAACTCCAGCACCCGGGCCAGGAGCTGGAGCGGATGCGACCAGTCGTCGGTCGCACCCTCCGCCCGGACCACCGGGTAGACCGGATCGTGGACGATCGGCAGCCCCAGGCTGCTCATATGGACCCGCAGCTGATGGGTGCGCCCGGTGGCGGGCAGCAGCCGGTAGCGGCCGAGACCCTCCCGGTGCTCCAGCAGCTCGATCCGGCTCTCGCTGTTCGGCTCGCCCGGTTCCTCGCGGGCGGCGATGACCCCGCGCTCCTTCACGATGCGGCTGCGTACGGTGCGCGGAAGGGCCAGGCCGGGATCGTACGGCGCCACCGCCTCGTACTCCTTGCGCACCAGACGGTCCCGGAACAGCGTCTGGTACGCGCCCCGCTCCTCGGGCCGCACGACGAAGAGGACGAGGCCCGCGGTCAGCCGGTCCAGGCGGTGCGCGGGCTGTAGTCCGGGCAGGTCCAGCTCGCGGCGCAGCCGGGCCACGGCCGTCTCGGTGATGTGCCGGCCGCGCGGCGTCGTCGCGAGGAAGTGCGGCTTGTCCGCGACGACGAGATGCTCGTCGCGGTGGACGACACCGACCGGGAACGGCACCGGTTCCTCCGGCGCGAAATCCCGGTGGAACCAGATGTACCGGCCTGCGGTGTACGGCTCGTCGGCGGAGACCGGGCCCCGCACGGAGACGAACCGGCCCCCGGCCAGCATCGCGTCCACCCGCGCCGCCCCGATCGCGTCCGCGAACCGCGCCAGCAGGTGGTCGCGGACGGTCGCCCACCGGCCGTCCGGATCCTCGGGGAGCCGCAGCCGGACCGGATCGATCCCGTCCCGCTGCGGCAGCGGCGCCGGCGGGGGCTTCGCGCGCCCCCTCACCGGGGTGCGCCGACCGGCAGGGCGGTGCGCATGGTACGGGCTCCTCGTGTCTTCGGCCGGGGTGTCCGCACAGTATCGCCCGTTCCGCCCGCCCACCGGGGCCCTGCCCCCGTACTCAGGCGTGCGGTGGCGTCACCTTCTCCGGACCGCAGCCGATGCGTTCGGCCTCGGCGGCGACAAAGCCGGGCAGCAGCTCGCGCGCGAGGCCCGGGCCCCCGTCCGTCGGCGCGTCGAGTTGCTCCACCATGAAGACCACGGGCCCGGTCTGGCAGCTCGCCCGGTAGACGGCCCGTGAGCCGTCGAGCCTGCCGAACCCCTTGGAGCCCTTGACCGGCAGGCCGGTCCCGTGCGTGCCCCCGGCGAGGATCTCGGTCAGCGCCGGGTCCGTCACCGTCGTCATCCGCACGACGGGCTTGGAGGTGCCACCGGCCTCGCAGACCCGGGCGGGCCTGCCGGCTCCGCCGACACGCGTATGTTCCAGGGACGTGCGGTGCGCGGCAGGGACGGCGAAGCCCTTGAGGCCGCACAGGGCGTCGGCCTTCGTGTTCTGCCGGGCCACGAGCGAGGGCAGGGAGCGGGGTATCCGGTAGCTGCCGGAACAGCCGAATTCACGGATGACGCCGTTGGCCGCCTCCACCACCGCGCGGGTCAGCGCGGCGCGGTCCTCCCGGTCGTACTCCGACCCGGTGTCGAGTCCGGCCTGTCCCATCCCGATGTCCACCACGGTGGGACCGGTGAACTCGGCCCGGCCGGTACAGCTCTGCGGGAGTGCCAGCCAGGCCCGCGAGGACGACGTCATCCCCGGCAGCCCGTCGCCGAGCGACACCATGCCTGCGGCGAGGAACTCCCGCGGCCACTCGTGCGCGTCGGTGCCCCGCAGACCGTCCAGCCGGTGCACCCGCAGGGTCACCTGGCGGCGCGGGCTGTCGTCCTTGTAGCTGGTGATGCGGCACTGCCCGTAGAACGGTTCCCCGTCACGCGGATTGGCGTGCAGGGACTGCTCCTCGACTTCGGTCCTGCGGTCGCCGAAGAGGTCTGACACGGTCGTGTCACCGAGCGAGTCCCAGCAGGGCGCGGGACCGAGCAGCGGAAGCGTGTCCGTCCGCCAGGCCACCGCACCGGCGCCGAGGAGGGCACCGACCAGACCGGCGGCGGTGACGGCACGCGCGGTGCGGCTGCGGAACAGGCGGCGCAGTACGGGGGTGCGCGCGGGAGCGGGCTCCAGCTCCTTCGGCGACGGGTCCGGCCGGGGCGACTGTTCCTGATCCTGTTCCTGCGTTCGCTCCACCCGAGGAACCGGGGTCTGTTCGCCGTCCACCGCCGCTGCCCCGCCCTCTCCGGTCACTCCGCCCTCTCCGGTCACTCCGCTCTCTTCGCCGTTCACGCGGCCTCACCGGCCCCGCACCCGATGCGCCTGCTCACGGACTCGGTGAAGCGTGTGAACACCCGCCGGTCGTCGGGCCGGCCCGCACCCTTCAGCCCGGACTGGACGTTTCCGTAGAACACCGTCTGCCGCCCATGGCACTCGGCGCGTACGAGCCCCTTGCCGGCGCCCTCGGGAAGGCCCTTGAACAGCGCGACCAGGCGCGGCTCGGCCGCCATCACGTACTGTGCCGCCGGCTCGTCGGGCGTCCGCAGCGCGCGCCACACCACCGAACACGTCTGGAGCCGCTCGCCGACCACGCCCACCTGCTCCCGGTACTGCGAGTTCCGGCCGAATTCGAGGGTCAACCCGGGTATCCGGCACAGCGGGGTCCCGGCGGTCCCGGCGTCCTCGGCGACCGTCACGAAGGGAGACGTCACGCGCAGGGGCTCGTCCGGTGCGCAACCGGCCGCACGCATACCGGTGTTGGCGGCATCCACCAGCATCCGGGCGACATCGGACCGGCTGCCGATCGTGAACGGCATGTTCACTGTGCCCAGATGACCGTCGCCGGTGCTCTCGCTCCGGATCGTCACCGTGGACGGCTTGCCGTCCACATCGCAGGCGTCGGGCAGGACCAGCATGGCGCGGTCACCGGCGACCAGCCCGTCGAGCCCGTCGGGCAGTGGGGAGGCCGACCCGTGGAAGTACCGTGCTATCCAGGCGCGGTGCTCCTCGACCCCGGTGGGAACCGGACCGTACTCGACCGTCACCTGCTCCTTGAACGTGAGCGGCCCGTCCGAGTCGTCGTCCGGCACCGTCGAGGTCACCGCGACCGTGCACCTTGCGTGGTGACGGGCGGCCGAGGGCGGCGCGGACTCGGTGGCACGCCGCTCGGAGCCGGACTTGGCGACACCGTCCTCACCGAGGAAGGCCGCACCGCTGTTCTGCTCCCACGCCCCCCAGCAGTAGCTGTCCCGGAACGGCCAACTGTCGGTCGTCCACAGCCCGATGCCGGAGACGAGCACCGCCCCGACGACCGCCCCGGCGAGGAGCGCGCCCCGCCGTCTGCGACTGCCGCCCATCACTTCCCCCTTGCGAAGTACGAAGATCGCGCAAAGGCCCGATGCTACGTCGTCGGCCTCCCGGGGTGGATCCGGACCCGGCCGCCGTGGTTCAGCCCGGCGCCGAGAACACGAACGAGAACTCCGTGTCCTTCGCGTCGAGCCGGTACTCCGGCAGCACCCCCGGTCCGCACGACTGCGAACCGATGCCCTGCACCGCGTGGTCCAGGTTGACCCAGACGGTCTCCCCGGCCCGCAACTCCGGTACGTGCTCCGCCGCATCGAGCTGCTCGCTCGTCCACCGCCGCGCGGTGAACCAGAACGGTTCGCCGCCCTCGGCCCGTACCCCCGCGCCGCTGCCGTCCGTGAGCTCCGCCCACCGGACATCGGCCCGTGCGCCGTTCTCCTGCGGCCGGACGTAGGGGGTCTGCATCGCGTCCACGGGCATCCGCCACCACCCGAGCACCGACGCGGCCCGGGTGTCCGGATACGCCTCACCGGGCCCGCCGCCGAACCAACGCGCCCGGCCGTACGCGGCGGGCAGCCCGAACCGGATGCCCAGCCGGGGCAGCGGCACCCGCCACTCGCCCTCCGGCACCACGGACACGGCGAGCCCCAGCCGTGCCCCGTCGGACGTCCACCGGTACACGGTCCGCAGCCCCGGGCCGACTCCGGCGGGCGCCACCCGGGCCCGTACGGCCAACGCGTCCTCGCCCACCTCGACCGCGTCGATCCGGTGCCGCATCCGGTGCAGCCCCAACTCCCGCCACCGCGGCCCGTACCGCTCATCCGGCTGCCATGCCGCGCCGTTGTCGTTGTCGGTCGGCGCACGCCAGACATCCAGCCGCAGCCCCACGACCGGCACCGTCCCCAGCCTCACCAGCGCCCCGGTGGCCGCGTCGAAGACCCCGGCCCCGAGGGTGATCACCCGGCCGTTCCGCTCCGGCCGCCCGCCCACCGCGGCGGTGGGAGCGACAGCCGCACCCGCCTCCGCCTGACCCCACGCCACCACATGACCGCGCTCGCCCCAGGCCGTGGACCGGGCCAGCACCGCCCGCACGGTCCACACCCCCTCCCCGCGCAACGGCAGCTCCACCTCGGCCGACGCACCGGGCGCGAGCTCCGGTACATCGAGCGTTCCCGATCCGGCGGGTGCGCCGTCCACCTCGTACGACCACTCGAAGTCCAGGTGCTCCAGCCCCGCGAAGTCGTACCCGTTGGAGATCCTGACCGTGCCCGGGCCGGCACCCGTCCCGGCCGTCGGCTCGATCCGTACGGGCTCGATGACCTTCTTGTACTCGATCAGCCCGGGGGAGGGAGTGCGGTCGGGGAAGAGCAGCCCGTCGCAGACGAAGTTGGAGTCGTGCAGTTCCTCGCCGAAGTCCCCGCCATAGGCGAAGCCGTGCTCCGGATGGACGAGGCCGTGATCGATCCACTCCCAGACGAAGCCGCCCTGGCAGCGCTCGTACTGTTCGAACAGCCGCTGGTACTCCGCGAGTCCGCCCGGACCGTTGCCCATCGCGTGCCCGTACTCGCACATGACGAAGGGCATCGCGCGCCGCCGCGCGTCCGACTCCGCGTCGCTCAGGGGTGCTTCGGTCCGCCTGCCGATCGACTCGACCTCGGCGTGGTCCGGGTACATCCGTGAATACAGGTCGACATCCCGGCAGGACGGATCACCCTCGTAGTGCACCAGCCGCTCCGGATCCCGGCCCCGGATCCACCGGGCCATCGCCGTCAGCCCGCGCCCCGACCCGCACTCGTTGCCGAGCGACCAGATAATCACCGACGCGTGGTTCTTGTCGCGCTCCACCATCCGCGCGGCCCGGTCGAGCAGTGCCGGTGTCCACCGCTCGTCGTCCGCCGGGTTGTCGCGCCACTCCAGACCGGCAAAGCCATGAGTCTCCAGATCGCATTCGTCGACGACCCAGAGCCCCAGCTCGTCGCAGAGATCGAGGAAGGCCGGATGCGGCGGATAGTGGCTGGTCCGCACGGCGTTGATGTTGTGCTGCTTCATCAGCACCAGATCGCGCCGCATGGTCGCCGCGTCCACGGCCCGTCCGGTCTCCGGATGGAACTCGTGCCGGTTCACACCACGGAAGAGCACCCGCCGTCCGTTGACCCGGATGACGCCGTCCTCGACGGCGACGGTACGGAACCCCACCCGCAGCGGAATCCGTTCCCCGGTCGTCACCAGCTCCCCGTCGTACAGCCGGGGCGTCTCGGCCGTCCACGGCTCGACCGGTACGGTCACCGTCTCGCCCGTTGCGGCATCGACGCCCAGTCCGGGCAGGACGACCCGTCCCTCGGCCCCGTCGCACTCCACCCGCAATGTCCCGGACCCGTGGCGATGGTCGTACCCTGCGTGCACGAAGAAGTCCCGGGGCGCCCCCGGCGGCCGCTCCAGCAGCGTCACGTCCCGGAAGATCCCGGGCAGCCACCACTGGTCCTGATCCTCCAGATAGCTCCCCGAGGACCACTGGTGCACCCGTACGGCCAGCACATTGCCCTCGGCCCGCAGCAGCCCGCCCACCGTGAACTCGTGCGGCAGCCGCGACCCCTTGAAGTCGCCCAGCTCCCGGCCGTTGAGCCAGACCCGGGCGCAGGACTCCACCCCGTCGAAACGGAGTACGACCTCACTGTCCCCGGCCCACCCGGCGGGCCGATCGAAGATCCGCAGATGGTCCCCGGTCGGATTCTCGGTCGGTACCCGCGGCGGATCGACGGGGAAGGGGTACGCCACATTCGTGTACGCGGGTGCCCCGCCGACCCCTTGCAGCACCCAGTGCCCGGGAACCGCGACCGTTCCCCAGCCCGAAGCGTCGAATCCGGGCCGTGCGAACGATTCGTCCTCCGCGGTGGCGCCCGGCGACAGCCAAAAGCGCCACTCCCCGTTCAACGACAGCCGCCCGGCATCCGACCCCGCGTACCAGGCTCGCGGCTCCAGCCCGCCCGATCCGGCCGCCATGTCCTCGTACCAGGGCAGGATGGGCGCATGGGTGCGATTCATGGGGCTCCTCGCTCGGCAATACCCTCCGTGCCGCCGGACGTTAGCGAGTTTTGAACCGATTCAACAAGAGTCTCCCCGGCCATGTCCGGAGGTGACTGTGCGGGTACAACGCGAGATGCCGATCAGGATCGCTCCTGATCGGCATCTGTTCTGTGTCCGAGGGGGGACTTGAACCCCCACGCCCGATAAAGGGCACTAGCACCTCAAGCTAGCGCGTCTGCCATTCCGCCACCCGGACAAGGTGTCTGTCTCGCGGGCCCGGCCCGTTCCGACGTGGAAAACAATAGCAAACATCCGGGGGTGCTCGATCACGCCGGGGATGTGAAGGGCGCATGACGAGAGGTGGGGGGCCTTGGGCGCGCGGGCCCGGCGCGGGAGGATGAGGGGGAGTACCACGGCGACAGTGGAAGGAAGCAGTGTGAGCGAGACCAACACGGCCCGGACCGTCTCGGGCGAGGACGAGGTCGTGGACCTCTGTCGTGAGCTGATCCGGATCGACACCAGCAACTACGGGGACCACTCGGGGCCGGGGGAGCGGCGCGCCGCCGAGTACGTCGCGGAGCAGCTCGCCGAGGTCGGGCTGGAGCCGCAGATCTTCGAGTCCCACAAGGGCCGGGCCTCGACCGTGGCGCGGATCGAGGGCGAGGACCCGTCCAGGCCCGCACTGCTGATCCACGGCCACACCGATGTGGTTCCGGCCAATGCCCACGACTGGACGCACCACCCGTTCTCCGGCGAGGTCGCGGACGGCTGCGTGTGGGGACGTGGCGCGGTCGACATGAAGGACATGGACGCGATGACCCTCGCGGTCGTCCGCGACCGGATGCGCAGTGGCCGCAAGCCCCCGCGCGACATCGTGCTGGCCTTCCTCGCCGACGAGGAGGCGGGCGGCACGTACGGCGCGCGGTATCTCGTCGACAAGCACCCCGGCCTCTTCGAGGGTGTCACCGAGGCGATCGGCGAGGTGGGCGGCTTCTCCTTCACGGTGAACGAGAAGCTGCGGCTCTATCTCGTCGAGACCGCCGAGAAGGGCATGCACTGGATGCGGCTCACCGTGGACGGCACCGCGGGCCACGGTTCGATGACCAACGACGACAATGCGATCACCGAGCTCTGCGAGGCGGTCGGACGGCTCGGACGGCACAAGTGGCCGGTCCGGGTGACGAAGACCGTGCGGTCCTTCCTCGACGAGCTGTCCGACGCGCTCGGCACCCCGCTCGACCCGGAGGACATGGACGCCACGCTCGCCAAGCTGGGCGGCATCGCCAAGATGATCGGCGCCACGCTCCGCAATTCCGCCGCTCCCACCATGCTGGGCGCCGGCTACAAGGTGAACGTCATCCCCGGCCAGGCCACCGCCCATGTCGACGGGCGTTTCCTGCCCGGTTTCGAGGACGAGTTCCTGGCCGACCTGGACCGGATCCTCGGCCCGCGGGTGAAGCGCGAGGACGTGCACGGGGACAAGGCGCTGGAGACCAGTTTCGACGGTTCACTCGTCGACGCGATGCAGATCGCCCTGAAGGCGGAGGACCCGATCGCCCGTGCGGTCCCTTACATGCTCTCCGGCGGGACCGACGCCAAGTCCTTCGACGATCTCGGCATTCGCTGCTTCGGGTTCGCCCCGCTGAAGCTGCCGCCGGAGCTCGACTTCGCAGGCATGTTCCACGGTGTGGACGAGCGTGTTCCGGTGGACGGGCTGCAGTTCGGTGTGCGGGTGCTCGACCGTTTCCTCGACAACTGCTGAGCCTTTGCCCCTCTCCTGCAGGGGGATTCGCTGTTTTCCGTCGATTCTCCACGTCGACATTCGCCAGTGTGTGCGCATGTGACCGGAACGGGTGAAAGGAACCATACGCTCGTAGCCCGATTAGCTCTTCCTCGTTACAGGTGATGCGGTCCGCGGCTGGGACCGCATTGCCAACTAGGAGGAATAATGATCAAGAAGGTCGTCGCTGCTGCGGCTGTTACTGGTGGTCTGGTGCTCGCCGGCGCGGGTATGGCCGTCGCGGACTCCGGTGCCCAGAGCGCCGCTCTCGGCAGCCCCGGTGTGCTCTCGGGCAACGTCGCCGAGGTGCCCGTGCACGTGCCGGTGACCGCGTGTGGCAACACGGGCTCCGTGATCGGGCTGCTGAACCCCACCTTCGGCAACACCTGCTTCAACGCCTGACGTTGAGGGTCAACCCGTAAGGGTTTGAATTCGGTCGGCCCCGGGTGCGCGCCATGCACTCCGGGGCCGCTGGATACTCCGCCCCCGCACGGTCAAGTCCGGGGGTTTTCCGGAAGGCAGAAGGCAGGATAAAACCTATGCGACAGGTCACGCGTAAAGGCCTGATCACCGTGGCGGCCGCGGGTGGAGTGCTCGCGTTGAGCGGCGGTTATGCGCACGCGGACGCGGGAGCGGCCGGCGGCGCGACGGATTCCCCCGGGGTGCTCTCGGGGAATTCGGTCCAGATCCCGGTAGACGTACCGGTGAACGTCTGCGGCAACTCCGTAAGTGTCGTGGGACTGCTCAACCCGGTCACAGGAAACACCTGCGGAAACGCTTCTCAGAGCGCTTCTTCGGGCAAGCACGCCTCTGACAGCCAGGTGTCCGGCAACCTGACCCAGGCGACCCGGACGGGGAACGGCAAGCACCGGGCCCTCACGGGCGACCACGGGAGCGGGGCGACGGCCGAGGGGACCACGAAGGGCTCGCCCGGTGTGCTCTCGGGCAACAATATCGCGGTGCCCATCGACATCCCCGTGAACGCCTGCGGGAACAGCATCACCATCGGCGGACTGCTCAACCCGGCCTTCGGCAACGAGTGCGGTAACGGTACGGAGGCCGTCACGCCACCGGTCGGCACCCCGGTGACCCCGGGCACCCCGGTGACCCCGGTCACCGAGCACAAGCCCCCGGCACCGGGGCCGCGAACCGTGCCCAACGAGCCCGTGACACAGAACGTCGCCGAGCTCGCACACACCGGAGCGGGCGGGCTCGACCTGCTGGTCCCGGCGAGCGTGGGCCTGCTGCTGGCGGGTGCGGGCACGGTGCTGTACCGCCGCGCCCGGATGTCCGCATAGCGGACCGGGGCGACGACGCGCACACGGCGAAGGGAGCGGGCCCCGCGGCTGCGGGGCCCGCTCCTTGTCACCAGGTGGCCCGCAGCTGGCGGATGATCCGTCGGCGCAGCCGCACCCTGCGGCTGCCGTCACGGCGCAGCGACAGCCGGTCCAACTCCCAGTGCCCGTACTCGGCATGGTCGGTCAGCAGGCGGGCCGTCTCCTTCCGGGACACCCCGCGCGGCACGTACACATCGACAAATTCGTATTCCGGCATCGCATCTATTGTGCGGGCAGAGCCCGTGTACGGATAGCGTCTGCACTATGTCTGATGCTGCGCAGCCCACCGCTGCCGAGGTACGCGCCGCCGCCGAAGCGATCAAAGCCGCGCTCGACCATCACCTCGAGGCGGTCGAACGCCGGACGGGGGACGACGATCCCGCCGTCTACGACGCGTTCAACGCACTGGCCGCTGCCGCCGAGTTCTACGACGAACTTCTCTACGACCGCTACGACGAGGTCACTCCCTTCGAGATCCCGGGTGCGGAGGACTCCCTGCCGCCGTACACCGGTCCCGAGGAACCGAACGCGCTCAGCGTCCTCATCCGGCGCGACTACGCGGTGGTGGAGCCGCCCCGGTTGCTCGCACAGGCCCAGCGGATCGCCGACCTCGACCCGGAGGACCACGGCGGCGGGAGCGCCGCGGTTGTCGGCTCCAGTGTCCACGCGGCGCTCGGAGTGCTCTTCGGCGAGTACGAACCGGACGAGATCGCCTCCCGTCACAGGGAGTTCGGACTGGAAGAGGGCGACTCCACGCTCTGGGTCACGGCGGCCGAGGAACTTCCCGAGGCGGGGGAGTGGCTCGGCGCACCGTTCGATGAAGCGGACCCGCAACTGGTGGTCTGCCGCTTCGACGTCAGTGCCGTCTTCGACGAGGACGGAACGGACGAGGAGCCGGCCGGCCTGGTGGTGGACGGCTCCTGATCCGTCCGCCGGACGGGCTCGGAACAGAGCCCGTCCGACGGCGCGGGAGAGGCGTCGGCCCGGTCAACGGGCCGTTGCCTCCAGCAGGGCGCGCAGCCGCGTGGTGCGGTTCTCGGCCGGGGACTGGGCGACCGCGCGCGGCAGCGCCTGATCCACCCCATGCACGACGGACAGATGCCGCTCGCCGCGGCTGAACGCGGTGTAGACCCAGGGGCGGCTCAGCCCCTGCGCGGCGTCGCCGGGCAGCACGACGATCACGGCGGGCCACCGCATACCGGCCGCCTGATGGGCGCTGAGCGCCCAGCCGTGCCGTACGGACGGCCCCACCCGCCCCTGAGGTACGACGAGCTCCGTGCCCGCGCAGTCCAGATGCAGACCCTCGGCATCGGCCGAGACGACCACTCCGGGCAGAGTCCTGCCGGGCGTCGGGACATGGACGACGCGGTCGCCCGGGTCGAAGCCGCCGAACCGCCCCGGACCGGGGTTGAGCCGCTGCTTGAGCGCCGCGTTCAGCGCCCGGGTGCCCGCCGGGCCGCCGTGGCCGACGGTGATCACCTGGGTGTCGGCCGAGGGTACGCCGATGGCCCTTGGCACCGAGTCGGCGACCAGCTGCACGGTGCGGTGCACCGCCTCGCCCGCGTCGCGCACGGGGACGATCACCACCTCCTTGCCGGGCGCCGCGACCTGGTTCAGCTCGCCGATACCGATGCCGGAGACCAGTTCGCCGATCGGCCCCGGATCGGGCGTACGGGACACGATCTGCGGGCAGGCGCGGGCCGCGAGTACATCCGCGAACACCCGTCCCGCGCCGGCCGAGCCCAGCACCCCCGGGTCGCCGCTGAGCACCAGCCGGGTCCCGTCGGCCAGGGACTCCACCAGGATCGCGGCGGTCTCGACGTCCAACTGCGGGGCGTCCAGCACGACGAGCAGGTCGACCGCGACCGCTCCCTCCTCGTCCCGCCCCGGACCCTCCGCACCGGAGAGCAGCCCGGTGAGAGTGACGGCCGCCGACGGATCACCGGTCGCCTCGGCCAGCCGGCGCCTGCCGTCCACGCTGTGCGCGGCGCCCAGGGCACGCAGTCCGAGGCCGCGGGCCGCGTTGATCAGAGCCGCGGGTTCGGCCCTGGCCGCCTCGCCGCCGGTGTGCGCCACCAGACCGTGGGCCGCGACCGCTCGGATCAGCTCGGCCGCCGACGGGGATCCCGCGGCCAAGGCCGCCTCCGTCCAGTCGGCGTCCTTCTCGCAGGCGTTGACCAGCCGGGCCAGACCATCGGCGATGCTCTCCTCGGCGAGTGCGTACCGGTCGAGCCCCAGCAGCACCTGCGCCGGCTGCTGCCGGGCCCCGTCCTCCGCGTCCTCTTTCGTGTCCTCGCCGGGCTCCTCGGTCGATCCGGACTCCTGGTCGCCCTGGTCACCCTCGTGGCCCTCGCCATCCTGGAAGGCCAGGACGACGCCCTCGGCGACGGCGTTCTGGACGGCGGCACCGGGGTCGCTCACCGAGCGCTCGGCGAGCGCCGCACGTACCGCGGTCCCGTCCAGCGCCGTATGGCCCTGGAGCGCGGCCCGCTCCAGCAGCCAGGTGACCAGGGCGGCGGTCCGCCGCTCGTCGTCCGGCCCGCATCCGGCACCCAGCAGGGCCCGCGCGAAACCGTCGGCCTGTTCCGGTCCGACTCCCGGCACGGTCAGCAACTGCCAGGGGTCCTCGCGCAGCGCATCGGCCGCCTGGGCGCCGAGAGCCTCCGCCGCCGGGCCCGCCAGCGCGCCGGGAGCCCCGTTCCCGGCCAGTACGGCGGCGACCGCGTCCACGGTCTCCGGTGAGGGGCTCTGCGCAGCCGGCGCCGCTTCCGGACCACGGGTGCGTACCGGTACGGGAGGCGGAGGGGTCCGGCGGGGAGCCGCGGGTGCGGGCGCATCGAAGAACGCGGTCGCGGGCTTCTCACCGCTCTCCACCGCACGCACGGCCGCCAGCAGATCGGCCGCCCGGCCGCTCAGCTTCGCACCGGCGGCGATGGGGCCCTCCTTCTCGGCCTTGCGCTGCTCGATCCGCTCCCGGAGCTCGCGCTGGGCGGCCAGCTCGGCCTCGGCCTCGGAGAGCGGGGCAGGGTCGGCGGCCGCCCCGTCCACGGTGCCGTCGGCCGTGCCTGCCGGGTCGGCGCCGGTGGTGTCGCCGGGCTCGGCGGCTTCGGTCGTCCCGTCGCTTCCCGGGGGTGGCTCGACGCCGTCCGTACCGGCGGCCCGGGAGGCGTCGCCGTCCGCCTCCGCCACGTCCTCGGCCGTCGGCGACCCCCCGCCCGTCGGCGATCCCCCGTCCGTCGGCGATCCCCCGCCCGTCGGGTGCTCCCCGTCCGGTGCGGACGGGGCGGGCACGTCGGGCACGTCGGTGCAGGGGTGCGCGACGACACCGGCGTCGTCGGCGGCCGGGGAGCCGGGGGTCTCCCCCCGGGGAAGCGCAGTCACAGCGTGCTCCAGTCCTGGTCGGGATAGCGGTGCACGGGCGCCGACACGTCGTCGAGCGCCTGGCAGATCTCGTCAGGAAGACTAAGCGCCTCCACTGACAACGCCTCCGCGAGCTGCTGCGCGTTGCGCGCACCGACGATCGGGGCCACCACCCCGGGCCGGTCCCGCACCCAGGCGAGAGCCACCTGGAGCGGCGTCGTGGCCAGGCCGTCGGCCGCGGTCGACACCGCGTCCACGATGCGGCTCGCCGGGTCGTCGAGATACGGCTCGACGAACGGGGCCAGCAGCTCCGAGGCGGCGCGCGAGTCCGCCGGAGTGCCCGCCCGGTACTTTCCGGTCAGGACCCCCCTGCCCAGCGGGGAGGAGGGCAGCAGCCCCAAACCCAGATCCTGCGCGGCCGGCAGCACCTCGCGTTCCACACCGCGCTGCAACAGGGAGTACTCCATCTGGGTGCTCGCCAGCCGGGTGCGCACCCCGGGCGAGGCGAGCTGCCAGGTGGCCGCCTTGGCCAGTTGCCAGCCGCAGAAGTTCGACACCCCCGCGTACCGGGCGCGGCCGGTGGAGACCGCCAGGTCCACCGCCTGAAGGGTCTCCTCCAGCGGAGTCACCGGGTCGAAGGCGTGGATCTGCCAGAGATCCACGTAGTCCGTGCCGAGCCGTTCCAGGGAGGCGTCCAGCGCGGCCAGCAGATGTCCGCGCGAGCCGTTGAACCGGCGGTACGGGTCGGCCACGCTGCCGGCCTTCGTGGCGATGACCAGATCCTGCCGCGGTACCAGGCCCTCCGCGAGCCGTCCGAGCAGGTATTCGGCCTCGCCGCCGCCGTACACATCAGCCGTGTCGACCAGCGTGCCGCCCGCCTCCCAGAACGCTTTCAGCTGTTCGGCGGCGTCGTGCTCGCCGGTGTCCCGGCCCCAGGTGAGGGTGCCGAGCCCGATCCGGGACACGCGAAGGCCGGTGCGGCCGAGATGCCTCTGCTCCATGTGCGCTGAGATTACTGGCCAGAACCCCACCCGGCGGAAGCCTGTGGACAACCCGGTGTCAAGTCGCCCCTGCCGGAACCCGCCGCCGCGCGCTAGAGTCCGGAACCCAGAGACGTTACTGATCAGTAAGGGGAGCGGCTATGCGGCTCGGCATCAATCTCGGTTACTGGGGTGCGGGAATGGACGGCGACAACCTCGCCGTCGCCCAGGAGGCCGACCGGCTCGGATACGACGTCTGCTGGGCGGCCGAGGCGTACGGCTCCGACGCACCGACGGTGCTCTCCTGGGTGGCCGCCCAGACCGAATCCATCGACATCGGCTCCGCGATCATGCAGATCCCGGCCCGCCAGCCCGCGATGACGGCGATGACCGCGGCCACCCTCGACTCGCTCTCCGGCGGCCGGTTCCGGCTCGGCCTCGGCGTGTCGGGACCACAGGTCTCCGAGGGCTGGTACGGCGTCAAGTTCGACAAGCCGCTGGCCCGCACCCGGGAGTACGTCGAGATCGTCCGCAGGGCAATGTCCCGCGAGCGGCTGTCGTACGAGGGGCAGCACTGGACGCTCCCGCTGCCGGACGGTCCCGGCAAGCCCATCAAGCTCACCGTCCACCCGCAGCGCGAGCACATCCCGCTCTACATCGCCGCGATCGGCCCGAAGAACCTGGAGCAGACCGGCGAGATCGCCGACGGCGCGCTGCTGATCTTCCCCTCGGCCGAGCATCTCGAGGACACCGCCGTGAAGTTCCTGCGGGCCGGCCGTGAGAAGGCCGGCCGGACCATGGAGGGCTTCGACGTCTGCCCGACGCTGCCGCTCGCCGCCGGCGACGACATCAACGGTCTCGCGGACATGTTCCGTCCGTACACCGCCCTGTACGTGGGCGGCATGGGCAGCCGCAAGCAGAACTTCTACAACCAGCTCGCGCAGCGCATGGGATACGAGAAGGAGGCCGCCGAGATCCAGGACAAGTACCTGGCCGGCGACAAGAGCGGCGCCGCCGCCGCGGTGCCGCACCAGCTGATCGACCAGACCACGTTGCTCGGCCCGGTCGAGCGGATCGCCGAGCGGATGCAGGCGTACGACGCGGCGGGTGTCACGACGCTGACGCTGGCCCCGGCCGGGTTCACGCTCGACGAGCGGATCGCGGCTCTGCGGGCCGGGACGGACGCGCTGGAGCGGTCCGGGCTCGCATAGCGCGGGTGTCACGGACTTCCGGGGTTCCTGCCCGGGGCTCCGGAACGGCGCCACGGCCGTGGTGGGGGCTCGGGGTCTCCCCACCACGGCCGTTACGCGTAATAACGCGCCCGGGGGCGCGGGGTTACGCCGAACGGTGCACAGTCCGGTGCCGCGGGGGCGCCGGGGCGAGGTTCCGTCCC
Source organism: Streptomyces sp. NPDC015032 (assembly GCF_043080425.1). Taxonomy (NCBI): domain Bacteria; kingdom Bacillati; phylum Actinomycetota; class Actinomycetes; order Kitasatosporales; family Streptomycetaceae; genus Streptomyces; species Streptomyces sp. NPDC015032. The sequence goes on from NZ_JBIBVN010000008.1 coordinate 144,123, forward strand.
CGACGTCCGGACGGGCCGGACGGGCCGGGAGCGCCGCGCGGAGGCGGTGGAGGGGCACGGCCCCGTCCGGCCCAGCAGGCGGGCTTTCCTGTTGCCCGGGTGGGGGTGTCGCACTTGACTGTCGATGGGCGGATGCCGGTACGGAGGTGGCAGCGATGCTTTCGGCAAGGAGCCTGTTCCAGGAGATTCTCGACGGGGACGAGTCGTTCCGGCTGTTCTGTTCCATCGCGGCGAGCGGCGAGTCCCAGGGCGGCTGGGAGAACGGCCGCATCTCGGCCCTCGTCCCCGAGAGCCAGCGGGCCCTGGCACCCAAGATCGCGCGGCACGGCGCCGACGAGGACAAGCACGGCCGGATCTTCCACGCGCTGCTCAGGAAGCGCGGGCTGGCGCCGGTCGAGGTTCCGCACGAGACCGACTACACGATGCTGCTGGAGAAGCACGGCATCGGCCTCGCCCACGAGCGGCTGGGGCGCCGGGAGCCGCTCTCCGAGCACGACATCATCACCTACCTCGCGCACAGCAGGGTCACCGAACAGCGTGCCTCCGAGCAGATGAGGCTGCTGTGCAGGCACTTCGCCGACCACCCCGACCTGGGTCGCGCGCTGAGGATGATCTCGCACGACGAGGACAACCACCTGGCGTACTGCCATGAGGAGCTGCTCCGCCTGGCCCGCTCCGGACACGGCCGTACGATCCAGCGCATCCTGCGCGACTGCGCGCTCGCCGAGATCCGGGTGTACCGCGACGTCAGCCTCGCCGTGATGGACCACATGGGCCGCATCCTGCACTGGCCCCGGTCCAGGGCGGCGGTGCTGGCCGCGGGCATCCACGGGGTCTACGCGTACGAACGGCTCGTGGGGTGGCGGCGCATGGTGAGCCTGGCGCCGCCCGAGCGGCGCGACGCACTGGGCGGGCCCGCGCCGCAGGCGCCCGAGTACGCCTGATCCCGGCCGCGCGCCGCCCCCGTCCGAACCCGGGCCGCTCGCCGCCCGTCAGAGCCAGCCGCGGCGCTTGAACAACCGGTACAGGCCGAAGACCACGCAGCCCATCAGCACGATCACCACCGGATAGGCCCACGTCCAGCGGAGCTCCGGCATGTGCTCGAAGTTCATGCCGTAGATCCCCGCCACCATCGTGGGTACGGCGGCCATCGCCGCCCAGGCCGAGATCTTGCGCATGTCGTCGTTCTGCCGCACGCCCACCTGGGCCAGATGCGCCGAGAGGATGTCCGACAGCAGCCGGTCCAGCCCCTCCACGTACTCGTTGGCGCGCGTCAGGTGGTCGCTCACGTCGCGGAAGAACGGCTGCGAGTGTTCGTGGACGAACGGTACTTCCGCGCTCGCCAGACGGGCCATGGGGGCGCTCAGCGGGCCCGCGGCCCGGCGGAACTCCAGGATCTGCCGCTTGAACGTGTAGATGCGGGACGCGGTGTTCTTGCTGTCCACGGTGCCGGTCGGCGCGAACACCTCGGTCTCCAGCTCCTCCAGGTCGTTCTGGAGCTCGGCCGCCACCTCCATGTAGTGGTCGACGACCGCGTCGCTGATCGCGTACAGCACCGCGGTCGGCCCGTGCTTGAGAACGTCCGGCTCCGCCTCCAGCCGGCGGCGTACCGCGGCAAGTGGCGCGCCCTCCCCGTGCCGGACCGTCACGACGAACGAATCGCCGATGAAGGCCATCAGCTCGTCGGTGGTGACCGTGTCGCTCAGGTGCTCGTACACCACCGGCTTGATGACCGCGAAGAGCGAGTCGTCGTACACGTCCAGCTTGGGCCTCTGATGCGCTCTCAGGGCGTCCTCCACGGCCAGCGGATGGAGACCGAACTCCCTGCTGACGCGTTCGACCTCGCTCTCCGTCGGCTCGTACAGCCCGATCCAGAGGAACGCGTCCCCGGTGGCCCGTGCCTCCGCGAGGGCATCGGAGAGGTCGGCGGGGCCTTCGGTGCGACGTCCGCCCCGGTAGATCGCACAGTCCACAATCACGGCGCGTATTCTTCCCTGCCCCGGTCCTGGGCGCACCTCACCGGCGACGGCGGCCTACTCTGGCCCGTATGCCCACCCTGATCCTCGTACGCCATGGACGTTCCACCGCCAACACGGCCGGGGTGCTCGCGGGCCGCACCCCTGGTGTCGCGCTCGACGAGCGCGGTGCCGCACAGGCCGCGGCGCTGCCCGGACGGCTTGCCGCGCTGCCGCTGGCCGCCGCCGTCAGCAGCCCCCTGCAGCGCTGCCGGGAGACCCTGCGACCGCTGCTCGACGCGCGGCCGGAGCTGGTATTGCACACCGAGGCGCGGATCAGCGAGTGCGACTACGGCGACTGGTCGGGGCGCAAGCTCGCCGAACTCACCGACGAGCCGCTGATGAGTGTCGTGCAGCAGCATCCGTCGGCCGCGGCGTTCCCCGGCGGCGAGTCCATGCGGGCCATGCAGGCACGCGCCGTCGACGCGGTGCGTGACTGGAACGCGCGGATCGAGGCGGAGCACGGTGAGGACGCCGCCTACGTGATGTGCTCGCACGGCGACATCATCAAGGCCCTCGTCGCCGACGCGCTCGGCATGCACCTCGACCTCTTCCAGCGGATCCAGGCCGACCCCTGTTCGGTCACCGCGATCCGCTACACCAGGCTGCGGCCCTTCCTGCTGCGGCTCGGAGACACGGGGGACCTGGCTGCGCTGGCGCCGCGGGAGCACCCCGCCGGAACGGACCCGGACCGGCGCCCGGCGGCGGACGCCGATGCGGACGCCGCGGTCGGGGGCGGCGCTGGAGCGCCGTGATCGCTTCGCGCAGTAGGGTGGACGCGCCGTAGGCGCCCATTCCACCGGGGAACCCCCCGAAGCCCGGCCGCCCCTCATCCGCCGTCAATTTCAAGGGAGACAGGACGTGTCCCGTCAGGTGTTCCTCTACGACCCCCCGGACCGCTTCGTGGCCGGTACGGTCGGGTTGCCTGGACGTCGTACGTTCTTCCTGCAGGCCTCCTCAGGCGGACGCGTCACCAGCGTCGCTCTGGAGAAGACTCAGGTCGCCGCGCTCGCCGAACGCATCGACGAACTGCTCGACGAGGTGGTGCGGCGGACCGGCGGGAACTCTCCGGTCCCCGCGGTGGCGCCCATGGACGTCACCGACACCGCGCCCCTCGACGTGCCCGTCGAGGAGGAGTTCCGGGTCGGCACCATGGCGCTCGCCTGGGACGGCGAGGAGCAGCGCATGATCGTCGAGGCGCAGGCGCTCGTCGAGCTGGACGTGGACTCCGACGAGGATCTCGCGGAGGCCGAGGAGCGGCTGCTCCAGGACGAGGAGAACGGCCCGCCCATGCTCCGCGTCCGCCTCAGCGGCGCGCAGGCCCGGGCCTTCGCCAAGCGCGCCCTCGATGTCGTGAACGCCGGGCGCCCGCCGTGCCCGCTGTGCAGCCTGCCGCTCGACCCGGAAGGACACGTATGCCCGCGCCAGAACGGGTACCGCCGCGGAGCCTGACCGACGCCGAGCTGGTCACCGTGCTCACCCGGGGCCGGCTCACCGTCCGCGGTCAGGTCCGTGAGGCGTCCAACGCGGTCCTCTACTGCACGGTCGCCCACGACGGGGACGAGGTGACGTGCGTCTACAAGCCCGTGGCCGGGGAACGGCCCCTGTGGGACTTTCCCGACGGCACACTCGCCGGGCGTGAGGTGGCCGCGTACGAGATCTCCGAGGCGACCGGATGGGGGCTCATACCGCCCACCGTGCTGCGGGACGGGCCGTACGGCGAGGGCATGTGCCAGCTGTGGATCGAGGCGGCACCAAAGAGCGAGGAGTCCGCCGCGGACGGCCTGCCGCCGCTGCTCGCGCTCGTCGAGGACGAGGAACCGGGGGAGGGCTGGAAGGCCGTCGCCCTCGCCGAGGTGGGGGAGGGCAGGACGGCTCTGCTGGTGCACGCGGACGATCCGCGGCTGCGGCGGCTGGCGGTCCTCGACGCCGTGATCAACAACGGCGACCGCAAGGGCGGCCATCTGCTGCCCGCGCCCGGTGGCCGGCTCTACGGCATCGACCACGGTGTGACCTTCAACGCCGAGGACAAGCTGCGCACACTGCTGTGGGGGTGGGCGGGGGAGCCGCTGACGGCCGAGGCCGTCGAGGTCGTGGACCGGCTGGGCACGGAGCTGGCGCCGGGGACCTCGCTCGTCACCCGGCTGGCCGAGCTGATCACCGAGGCCGAGATCGAGGCGCTGCGGGGGCGCGTGGCGGGGCTGAAGGCCTCGGGGCGGCATCCGGAGCCGAGCGGCGGGTGGCCGTCGATCCCCTGGCCACCGGTCTGACGAATTCCAGCCACTCCGGCGGCTGAGAGCCTGTCGGGCGGGGGTGCGCGGGGCGGGCCCGTACCGAAGCAGATGTACCCCCGCCGCGCAAGACCGCCTCTTCGGTCAGGATCCGGTATCCGGTTCGTATCCGGAACATGCATCCGGTTACGCTCGTGGCATGCATGCCTGGCCCGCTTCTGAGGTCCCCGCCCTGCCTGGCAAGGGCCGCGACCTTCGGATCCACGACACCGCGACCGGCGGACGGATCACTCTTGCCCCCGGTCCCGTCGCCCGCATCTACGTCTGCGGCATCACGCCGTACGACGCGACCCACATGGGTCATGCGGCGACCTACAACGCGTTCGACCTCGTTCAGCGCGTGTGGCTCGACACCAAGCGGCAGGTTCACTACGTCCAGAACGTGACCGACGTGGACGACCCGCTGCTGGAGCGGGCCGTGCGCGACGGTCAGGACTGGACCGAACTCGCCGAGCGCGAGACGGCCCTGTTCCGCGAGGACATGACTGCCCTGCGCATGCTCCCCCCGAAGCACTACATCGGGGCCGTCGAGGCGATACCGGGCATCGTCCCGCTCGTCGAACGGCTCCGGGACGCCGGCGCCGCCTACGAACTCGACGGGGACGTGTACTTCTCCGTGGAGACCGACCCGCACTTCGGCGGGGTCTCCCACCTCGACGCCGAGGCGATGCGGCTGCTCTCCGCCGAGCGCGGCGGTGACCCCGAGCGCCCCGGCAAGAAGAACCCGCTCGACCCGATGCTCTGGATGGCCGCCCGTGCGGGCGAGCCGAGCTGGGACGGGGCCTCCCTCGGACCCGGCCGGCCGGGCTGGCACATCGAGTGCGTCGCCATCGCCCTGGACCACCTCGGCATGGGCTTCGACGTCCAGGGAGGCGGGTCCGACCTCGCCTTCCCGCACCACGAGATGGGCGCTTCGCACGCTCAGGTGCTGACCGGCGAGCACCCGTTCGCCCAGGCGTACGTCCACGCGGGGATGGTCGCTCTGGACGGCGAGAAGATGTCGAAGTCCAGGGGCAACCTGGTCTTCGTGTCGAAGCTCCGTCACGACGGCGTGGACCCGGCGGCGATCCGGCTGGCGCTGCTCTCCCACCACTACCGGTCCGACTGGGAGTGGACGGACCAGGTGCTCGCCGATGCCGTCGAGCGGCTCGGACGGTGGCGTTCCGCCGTCTCGCGGCCCGACGGACTGCCTGCCGAGGCCCTCGTCGAGGAGGTCCGCGAGGCCCTCGCCGACGACCTGGACGCACCGGCGGCGCTGGCCGCCGTGGACCGCTGGGCCGAGCGTCAGAACGCCGAGGGCGGTACGGACGAGGGAGCACCCGGCCTCGTCTCGCGCACCGTCGACGCGCTGCTGGGAGTCGCACTGTAGCGTCGCCCGCAGATGGCGCGCGCGGCAACGACCCCCTGACCGCCCTTCCCCGAGCCGGCCCCGGACTTCTCGACGAAGTTCAGGGCCGGTTCCGTTTTGTCCATGGTCAAATGCTCGATCCTGCGCTAAAAGCGCTCTATGCAATCATCAACGCGCATCAGAGCAGCGGCAGTTGCAGCCCTGCTGGGGTTGATAGCCGTCTTCGCGGGGCCGGGTGCCGGTCAGGCAGGCGCCGCCGAACCGGAAACCACGGTCGGCGACGTCACCGGGTTCTCCGCCGACGGACCCGTCTACCAGCTGAGGGCCGGCGCCGCCGCGGCCCGCGTCAGCTTCGTCTCCGCCGAGACCTTCCGTATCGAACTCGCCCCGGACGGTACGTTCGTCGACCCGGCCGGCGGCGACATGGTCCTGCCGCAGGGCAGCCCGCCGCACACCCGGTGGAAGGAGCGGGGCGACCGCTACGAACTCTCCACCGGCAGCGTCACCCTGCGCGCCTACAAGTCGCCCCTGCGCTTCGCGCTGTACCGCGCGGACGGAACCAGGGTCTGGTCCGAGGCCAGGGGGCTGAGCTGGAACGGCGAGCGAACCACCCAGACGCTGGCCCGGGGCGCCGACGAGCAGTTCTACGGCGCCGGAATGCAGAACGGCCGCGGCAACACCTCGCACCGCGACAAGACCGTCGAGGTCGGCGTCGACTACAACTGGAACGACGGCGGCCACCCCAACTCGGTGCCGTTCTACCTCTCCTCGGCGGGGTACGGCGTCTTCCGCAACACCTACGCGCCGAACACCTACGCCTTCACCGACCCGGTGGCCGCCAGCGCGAAGGAGAAGCGCTTCGACGCGTACTACTTCGCGGGCGACAGCGCCAAGGACGTCATCGGCCAGTACACGAAGCTCACCGGCAAGCCCTTCCTGCCGCCCGTGTACGGGCTGGAGATCGGCGACGCCGACTGCTACCTCCACAACGCCAACCGCGGTGAACGGCACACCCTGGACGCCCTGAAGGTCGCCGACGGGTATGTCGAGCACGACATGCCGAACGGCTGGATGCTCGTCAACGACGGCTACGGCTGCGGACACGAGAACCTCGCGGAGACCGCCAAGGGCCTCCAGGACCGCGGCATGCAACTCGGCCTGTGGACCGAGGACGGCATCGACAAGATCGCCGACCAGGTGAAGGCGGGCCAGCGGGTCGCCAAGCTGGACGTCGCCTGGGTCGGCGCGGGCTACAAGTTCGCCCTGGACGGCTGCAAGGACGCCTACCGGGGCATCGAGGACAACAGCGACGCCCGCGGATTCACCTACGCCCCCGAGAGCTGGGCAGGGGCACAGCGCTGCGGCGTCCAGTGGTCCGGTGACCAGTACGGCACCTGGGACTACATCCGCTGGCAGATCCCGACCTACGCGGGCGCCACGATGTCCGGTCTCGCCTACACGACCGGCGACGTCGACGGCATCTTCGGCGGCAGTGCCAAGACGTACACCCGTGACCTCCAGTGGAAGATGTTCCTGGGGACCACGATGACCATGGACGGCTGGGCGGCCAGTGACAAGCAGCCCTACCGGTACGGGGAGCCGTACACCTCCATCAACCGCGACTACCTCAAGCTCAAGGAGTCGCTGCTGCCCTACCAGTACTCCTACGCGCACGAGGCCACGAAGACCGGCGTCGGCATGGTCCGGCCCCTGGCCCTCGAATTCCCGGACGACCCGAGGGCGGCGACGGACGCGGCGAAGTACGAATTCATGTCCGGTGAGGACTTCCTCGTCGCGCCCGTGTACCAGGACGCCGCGGAGCGCAACGGTATCTATCTGCCGAAGGGCACCTGGACCGACTACTGGAGCGGCCGCACATACGAGGGCCCGACCACCGTCGACCACTACAGTGCCCCGCTCGACACCCTGCCGCTGTTCGTGAAGGGCGGTGCCGCCGTGCCGATGTGGCCCGGCATCCGCTCGTACCAGGACCGGACCGCCGGCTCCCCGCTCGCCTGGGACATCTACCCGCAGGGCACGTCGTCCTTCACGCTGTACGAGGACGACGGCATCACCCGGCAGCACCGCGACGGCAAGTACGCCACCCAGACCGCCGACGTGGACGCACCGGTCCGGGGCGCGGGCGACGTCACCGTACGGATCGGGGCGAGCAGGGGGACGTTCACCGGCAAGCAGCGGACGCGTCCGTACGAGTTCAGCGTGCACACCGGATCCGCACCGAGCACGGTCGAGCTCGGCGGCAGGCTGCCCCGGCTGGCATCTGCGGCCGCGTACAAGGCCGCGCAGCAGGGCTGGTGGTACGACCGGGACGACCGCGGTGGTGTCGTGAAGATCAAGACCGCGCCGCTCCCCACCGACAGGAAGTTCTCCGTGAAGCTGAAGCGGACGAGCGCGGTCGGCGGGCGGAACGCCGCCGCGAGGGCCGTGGTCTCCGCGCCGGCCGGCCAGGAGACCGCTGCCGGGACCGAAGGCACCCTGGCCGTCGATGTCACCGCGGGCAACACCGATGTGACGGACGCCGTGGTCACCCTGGACGTCCCCGACGGCTGGCAGGCCGCACCGGCCACGACCGTGGACCGGATCCCGGCGGGCACCACCCGGCGGGTCGAGGTGCCGGTCACCCCGGCGAAGGACGCCACGGCGGGGGAGGCGAGGATCACCGCACTCGCCGGCTACCGGTCGGCCGGTGAGTCCCGGGCCACCGTCCAGCGGTTCGCCGCCGAAGTGATGCCACCGCCCCCCACCGGTCAGGTCTGGGCGAGCGACCTGGTCTGGCTGAAGTCGGTGAACGGCTACGGGCCCGCCGAACGGGACCGCAGCAACGGCGAGTCGGGCGCGGCCGACGGACACCCGCTGACCCTCGCGGGGAAGACGTACGAGAAGGGGATCGGCACCCACGCCGACTCCGACATCGAGGTCTATCTCGGCGGGCGCTGCACCGCCTTCACCGCGGACGCGGGCATCGACGACGAGATCAACGGCTACGGCGAAGTGGCGTTCTCCGTCGAGGCGGACGGCAAGGTGCTGTGGACCTCGCCGAAGGTGACGGGGGCGTCGGCCACCGTACCGGTCGACGTGAAGCTCGACGGCGCGCGCCATGTGCACCTGAAGGTCACGGACACCAACGGCTCCAAGACCGGCGACCACGGGGACTGGGCCGCGGCGCGGTTCACCTGCTCCTGACAGGGCCGGACGTCCCCGAACGACCCGGGACGCACAGGAGCGGGGGGGGGGGGGGGGCGGCCCCCCCCCCCCCCGCCCCCCCGCCCCCAACCCCCCCCCCCCCCCCCCGCGAAAACACAGGAACGCACACAACACAAAAAACCCGGCCGGCGCGGGCGCGCCCCC
>NZ_JBIBVN010000008.1:153155-177457 GCF_043080425.1 Streptomyces sp. NPDC015032
GCCCCCCCCACAATAACTTGATGGGGCGGGGCGGGTTTTACAACCAACCCCCGCCCCCCCCCCCGGCGCCCCCCCCCCCCCCGGGGGGGGGGCCCCCCCCCCCCCCCCGGCGCTCCACCGGTCGTATCAGAGGCCACCCGACAGGCTCTCAGTCCTCCGAGGAGTCCTCCGACGAATCCCGCGGGCCGTCGCTGTCGCCGCCGGCCCCGTTCCCCTCGTCGGCCGGTGGCTGCCGGCCGGGGCCGTTCGTGGGCTGCGAGCCGGGCCCCGGGCCGCCGCCGCTCTCCGGCCGGAGCGGCTTCGGCGGACGGGTGCGGCCGCTGGAGGTGTCGCGCAGGTACGACCCGTCGCCGCTCTCGGTCGCATGCCCGCCGGGCGTCTGGCCCGGGCCGACGTCCCTGCGGCGCAGATAGCGCTCGAACTCCCGGGCGATGGCCTCGCCGCTCGCCTCGGGAAGCTCCGCCGTGTCCCGGGCCTCCTCCAGCGTCTGCACATACTCCGCCACTTCGCTGTCCTCGGCGGCCAGTTGGTCCACGCCGAGCTGCCAGGCACGCGCGTCCTCGGGCAGTTCGCCCAGCGGGATGCGCAGACCGAGGAGGTCCTCCAGGCGGTTGAGCAGGGCGAGGGTGGCCTTCGGGTTGGGCGGCTGCGACACATAGTGCGGCACCGCCGCCCACAGGCTCACCGCGGGCACGCCCGCGTGCGTGCAGGCCTCCTGGAGGATGCCGACGATGCCCGTCGGACCCTCGTACCTGGTCTCCTCCAGGTCCATGGTCCGCGCCAGATCGGGGTCGGAGGTGACTCCACTGACCGGCACCGGGCGGGTGTGCGGGGTGTCACCGAGCAGTGCGCCCAGGATCACCACCATTTCCACACCGAGCTCATGGGCGAAGGCCAGGATCTCGTTGCAGAACGAGCGCCAGCGCATGGACGGTTCGATACCGCGGACCAGGACGAGATCGCGGGGCTTCTCCCCGCCGACGCGCACCACGGAGAGCCGGGTGGTCGGCCAGGTGATCTTGCGCACCCCGCCGTCCAGCCAGATCGTGGGCCGGTTGACCTGGAAGTCGTAGTAGTCCTCGGCGTCCAGCGCCGCGAACACCTCGCCCTTCCACTCCCGGTCCAGGTGAGCGACCGCCGTGGAGGCGGCGTCACCCGCGTCGTTCCATCCCTCGAACGCGGCCACCATGACCGGGTCGATCAGCTCGGGAACCCCCTCGAGCTCGATCACCCAGGCCTCCTTCCGAAGTTCCCTTGCGTACGCACCAACCTTACGGCTTCCGGCCACTCTCGCCGCAGCCCCTGTGCACAGCTGGGTGAACCTGGGCCACGGGGGTGCATCACCGGTCGAATCAGGGCATCAGTCTATGGATACATCCGAGCTGTGTCGTTCGATTTCGCTCCAACCCTGGACGTTGGGGCCTTCTTGGCGCTATACATCGGATGACCAGAACAGAGGTCCGATGTTATTCCCCTGGGGGCGCACATGAGTCAGACCGTCACGGATTTCGAGGTCCACGACATCCGTTTCCCGACCTCGGAACAACTGGACGGCTCGGACGCCATGAACCCCGATCCCGATTACTCGGCCGCCTACGTGGTACTGCGTACCGGGCCCCGTGACAACGGTGCCGTGGCCGAGGGACATGGCTTCTGCTTCACCATCGGGCGCGGCAACGAGGTGATGGCCGCCGCCATCGAGGCCCTGCGCCCGTACCTGGTGGGGCGCCCGGCGCCCCGCACCGCGGCCGACCTCGCCCTACTGCACCGTGAACTCACCCACGATTCCCAACTGCGCTGGCTCGGGCCCGAGAAGGGCGTGATGCACATGGCGGCCGGTGCGGTCGTCAACGCCGCCTGGGACCTGGCGGCGAAGCAGGCGGGCAGGCCCGTCTGGCAGTTCCTCGCCGGGATGACGCCCGAGGAGATCGTCTCGCTCGTCGACTTCCGCTACCTCAGCGACGCCCTCACTCCCGACGAGGCCCTCGCGATCCTGCGGGCCGCCGAACCGGGACGGGCCGAGCGCGCCGAGCGGCTGCGCGCGGAGGGCTACCCGGCGTACACCACCTCACCGGGCTGGCTGGGATACACCGACGACAAGCTGGTCAGGCTCGCGAAGGAGGCCGTCGCCGACGGCTTCACCCAGATCAAGCTGAAGGTCGGCGGCAGCCTCGCCGACGACGTACGCAGACTCGCTCTGGCCCGGGAGGCCGTGGGGCCCGACGTCCGGATCGCCGTCGACGCCAACCAGCGCTGGGACGTCGCCGACGCGGTCGAGTGGATGACGGCGCTCGCGCCGTACGACCCGCACTGGATCGAGGAACCGACCAGCCCCGACGACGTCCTCGGCCACGCGGCCGTCCGAGCCGGGCAGCCGGTCAAGGTCGCCACCGGCGAACATGTCGCCAACCGGGTCGTCTTCAAACAGCTGTTGCAGGCCGGAGCCGTCGACTTCGTCCAGATCGACGCGGCCCGGGTCGCGGGCGTCAACGAGAATCTCGCCATCCTGCTGCTCGCCGCCAAGTACGGCGTACCGGTCTGCCCGCACGCGGGCGGAGTCGGGCTGTGCGAGCTGGTGCAGCACCTCTCGATGTTCGATTACGTGGCGGTCTCCGGCAGCTGGGAGAACCGCGTGATCGAGTACGTGGACCATCTCCACGAACACTTCGCCGATCCCACCGTGATCGAGAACGGCCGTTATGCCGCGCCGGGTTCACCGGGCTTCTCCGCCCGGATGCTCCCCGAGTCGATCGCCGCACACCGCTATCCGGAGGGCCCCGTATGGCAGGCCCGCCGCACCACCGAGGAGGCTGACCGATGACCGGCACAAGCGAATTCGAGGGGATGAACGCCCTGGTGACGGGCGGGGCCTCCGGCATCGGCGCCGCCGTCGCGACCATGCTGCTGGCGCGCGGCGCACAGGTGGCCGTGCTCGACCGGGAGACCGCGGGCGCCCCGGCGGGCGTCCTGGCCGTCACGGCGGACGTCACCGACGACGACGCCGTGCGCGAGGCGGTGGACCGGGCCGCCGGCGAACTGGGCGGCCTGCACACCGTGGTGTCCAACGCGGGCATCGGTTCCATCGGCACCGTCGAGGACAACGCCGACGAGGAGTGGGCCCGGGTCCTGGACATCAACGTCCTCGGCCTGGTCCGCACCGCCCGGCACGCCCTGCCCCATCTGCGGCGAGCGGTGGCCGGCCGCCCCGGCGCCGTCTCGATCACCCAGACCTGTTCGATCGCCGCGACCGCCGGACTGCCGCAGCGCGCCCTGTACAGCGCGAGCAAGGGCGCGGTCCTCTCGCTGACCCTGGCGATGGCCGCCGACCACGTCCGCGAGGGCATCCGGGTCAACTGCGTCAACCCGGGTACCGCGGACACCCCGTGGGTCGGGCGGCTGCTGGACCAGGCCGACGACCCGGCGGCCGAACGCGCCGCGCTCAACGCCCGCCAGCCGCTGGGACGACTGGTCTCGGCCGACGAGGTGGCCGCCGCGATCGTCTACCTCGCGAGTCCGGCCGCCGCCTCCGTCACCGGTACGGCGCTCGCCGTCGACGGCGGCATGCAGGGTCTGCGTCTGCGACCCGCCGACAGCTGATCCGGAACGCACGGCCCCGGGGCCTGTCCGGCCCCGATCCGCCGGACGGGCCCGAGCCGTACCACCGAGCCGTACCACCGGGCCGCGCCCCCGGGCACCACGCACCCCCGCTCTGCCCGCAGAGCTCCGAGCCGGTACTCCACAGAGGATTGGGACACCAATGAGAGTGCGTACGACGAGTGCGGCGGTCTGCGCCGTACTGCTGGCCGTCACCGCCCTCGCGGGCTGCAACCGCGAGTCCACCGCCGACGGCGCGGGCGGCGGGAAGGTCGGGATCGACCTGCCGCGCAGCGACAGCGACTTCTGGAACTCGTACCAGAACTATGTGGAGAAGGGGGTCGAGGCGGGAGAGGTCAAGGCGCTGCCGCTGACCAACTCGCAGAACGACATCGGCAAGCTGGTCGCCAACGTCCAGACCTTCACCGACCAGGGTGCCAAGGCCGTCGTGATGGCGCCTCAGGACACCGGTGCGATCGCCGAGTCGCTCAACACGCTGAACGAGAAGAAGATCCCCGTCATCAGCGTCGACACCCGCCCCGACAAGGGCAGCATCTACATGGTGGTGCGGGCCGACAACAAGGCGTACGGGACCAACGCCTGCAAGTACCTCGGCGAACAGCTGAAGGGCAGGGGCAAGGTCGTCGAGTTCCAGGGCGATCTCTCCTCGATCAACGGCCGTGACCGGTCCGAGGCGTTCAAGGCCTGCATGGAGAAGGACTTCCCCGGCATCAAGGTCTTCGAGCTGGCCACCGACTGGAAGGGCGACGTCGCCTCGGCCAAGCTCCAGGCCACCCTGGCCGCCAACCCCGACATCAACGGGATCTACATGCAGGCCGGTGGTGTCTTCCTGCAGCCCACCCTCGCGCTCCTGGAGCAGAAGAAGCTGCTGAAGCCGGCCGGTGCCCCGGGCCACATCACGATCATCTCCAACGACGGCATCCCGGAGGAGTTCGACGCCATCAAGGCCGGGAAGATCGACGCGACGATCTCCCAGCCCGCCGACCTGTACGCGAAGTACGCGCTGTACTACGCGAAGGCGGCCCTGGACGGCAAGACCTTCAAGGAAGGCCCCACCGACCACGACTCGAACATCATCAAGATCCCGAACGGCTTCGAGGACCAGCTCCCCGCGCCGCTGGTGACCAAGGACAACGTCGACGACCCGAAGCTGTGGGCCAACCAGCTGGAGAAGAAGAGCTAGCCATGGACCAGGCACCACCACCCGCCGTACAGGCGGAAGGCGTCGTCAAACGCTTCGGGCCCACCGTGGCGCTCGACGGGGTCCGGCTCACCGTGCGGACCGGTGAGTCCCACGCCCTCGTCGGCCGCAACGGCGCCGGCAAGTCGACACTGGTCAGCGTTCTGACCGGACTCCACAAGCCGGACGCGGGCACGGTCATGTTCGGCGGGCAGCCCGCGCCCGCCTTCGGGGACACCGCGGCCTGGCAGTCGAAGATCGCCTGCGTCTACCAGAAGTCCATGGTCGTGCCCGATCTGACCGTCGCCGAGAACCTCTTCCTCAACCGCTTCGACGACAAGGCCCGCTGGATCAGCTGGGGGAAGCTCCGCAAGCGGGCCGAGGGGCTCCTCGCCGAGTACGGCGTCCAGGTCGACCCCGGCGCCCGGGCGCGCGATCTCGCCGTCGAACAGCGGCAGTTCGTCGAGATCGCCCGTGCGCTGTCCTTCGGCGCCCGGCTGATCGTCCTGGACGAGCCGACCGCCCAGCTCGACGCCCGCGGCATCGGGCGGCTCTTCGACAAGCTCAGGGAACTGCAGAGCCAGAAAGTGGCGTTCCTCTTCATCTCCCATCATCTGCAGGAGGTGTACGAACTGTGCACGGCGGTCACCGTGTACCGCGACGCCCGCCATGTGCTCACCGCCCCGGTCGCCGGCATCGACAAGGCGGAACTGGTGGCGGCGATGACCGGCGAACAGTCCGCCGGCGCCACCGCCTGGCACGCGGGCGGTGCCGGTGCGACGGCACGGGACGAGTCGGCCGCCCCCGTCCTGCGCACCGAAGGGCTCACTCTGGAGGGCCAGTTCGACCCCCTGGACCTGGAGGTCCGCCCCGGCGAGGTGCTCGGCCTGGCCGGTTCCGCGGCCAGCGGCAACACGGCCGTGGGCGAGACGCTGGCCGGAATGCGCAGGGCGGGTGGCGGCACGGTCTCCGTCCACGGCAGGACCGTGCGCTCCGGCAGCGTGCCGCACGCGCTGGACGCCGGGATCGGCTACATCCCCGAGGACCGGCACGACCAGGGCCTCGTACCGGAACGCAGCGTCGCCGAGAACGCCACCCTCACGGTCACCGACCAGCTCGGCCCGTGGGGGACCGTACTGCCCTCCCGTACAAGGGAGTTCGCACGGTCGGTGATCGCCTCGCTGGACATCAAGACCCAGGGGCCCGAGCAGCCCGTCTCCGGGCTCTCCGGCGGAAACCAGCAGAAGGTGGTGGTGGCCCGCGCGCTGGCCCGTGAGCCGAGCGTGCTGGTGGCGGTCCGGCCCACCGCGGGCGTGGACATCAAATCCAAGGACTCGCTGCTCTCAGTCGTACGGCGGGTCGCCGACGAGGGGAACGCCGCGGTGATCATCTCGGACGAACTGGATGATCTACGGGTCTGTGACCGGGTGCTCGCGCTGTTCCACGGGCGCGTGGTCGCGACGTTCGCAAGCGGGTGGAGCGACGGGGAACTCGTCGCCGCCATGGAAGGTGTGGGGGAGAGGGAATGACCGGCACGGTACGGCCCGCCGCGGCCGACGGCATCGACGGCGGGCCGAAGGGCTCCCCGACGGGCGAGAGCCCGCTGGACCGGCTGAAGCTGATCCGGTGGAGCGACTTCTCCCTGGTACCGGTGATCCTGGTGCTGATGGTGATCGGGTTCATCGTCTCGCCGGTGTTCCTGACCTCCGAGAACCTGATCAGCGTCGTCCAGCAGTCCTCCGAGCTGAGCCTGCTGGTCCTTGGCCAGGCGCTGATCCTGATCTGCGGACGGATGGACCTCTCGCTGGAGTCGACGATCGGTATCGCGCCGGTCGTCGCGATGTGGCTCGTCCTGCCCACCGAGGGCGGCCGCTTCGCGGGACTCGGCCTGCTGCCCGCCTGGTCGGCGATCCCGCTCTGTCTGCTGGTGGGTCTGGCCATCGGCGCGGTCAACGGCTTCCTGATGCTGAAGCTGCGGGTCAACGGCTTCATCGCCACGCTCGGCATGCTCACCATGCTGCGCGGCCTCCACATCGGCATCACCGAGGGCAAGTCCATCACCGACGTGCCGGAGTCCTTCCGCTACCTCGGCAAGAGCGAGTGGTTCGGCGCACCGGCCGCCGTCTGGATCTGCCTGGCCCTGTTCGCCGTCGGCGGCGCCGCACTGGCCTGGCTGCGCCACGGGCGCTCGCTGTACGCGATCGGAGGCAACCCGGAGGCCGCGCGCGCCGCGGGAATCCGGGTGGACCGGGTCACCTGGATCGTGCTCGCCATCGGTGGTCTGCTGGCGGCCTTCGCGGGCATCCTCTACACCGGCCACTACGGATCGGTCGCGGCGACGCAGGGCAACGGCTGGATCTTCCAGGTGTTCGCCGCGGCGGTCATCGGCGGCATCAGCCTCAAGGGCGGGCGCGGCACCCTGTTCGGCGCGCTGACCGGCGTACTGACGCTCCAGCTGGTGGTCAATGTCATGACCCTCGGCGGTGTACCGGCGCTGTGGAACCAGTTCCTCAACGGCGCGATCATCATCGTCGCCCTGGTGATCTCCCGCTTCGCGAGCGGCGAGAAGCAGGACTGACCCCCTGATCCCGCGACGCCGGTGGGGCCGATACCTGTCGGCCCCACCGGCGTTGCGCGGCGCGGAGTCCGGCGCGGAGCCCAGGGCCCCGCACTACAGCGTCGACCGCAGCCACTGCTCCACGCTCGCCACGTGCACCGTCGCCCATGCCCGTGCGGCCTCCGCGTCCCGGTCCCGCAGCGCCGACACGATCGCCCGGTGCTCGTGGAGCGTGCGGCTCACCGCGTCCTCCTGCGTCAGTCCGCGCCAGACCCGTGCCCGGGTCGTCGGCCCCGACAGCCCGTCGAGCAGCGAACAGAGCACCGAGTTCCCGGAGGACTGCACGATCCCTCGGTGGAACTCCAGATCGCAGGCGACCAGTTCCTCCACCGAGGGCTGCGCGCCCAGCGCGTCCAGCTGCGAGCTCAGCGCGTCCAGTTGGGTCTCGCTGATCCGGGTGGCCGCCATCGCCGTCGCGGCCGGTTCCAGGATCCGTCGGACCGCCAGGAATTCGAGCACCGTGTCGTCGCGGTGGAAGTCCACCACGAAGCTCAGCGCCTCCAGCAGCAACTGCGGGTCGAGGCTGGTCACATACGTGCCGTCACCCTGGCGCACGTCGAGGATGCGGATCAGGGACAGGGCGCGCACCGCCTCCCGGAGGGAGTTGCGGGAGAGCCCCAGCTCAGCCGCGAGTTCGCTCTCCTTGGGGAGCCGGTCGCCGGGCCGGAGCGCACCCGAGACGATCATTTCCTTGATCTTCTCGATCGCCTCGTCGGTGACAGCCATGACGGTCCTCCTGGATCCGGACGGGAATCAGACATCCGATGTATCTTCTCATGATGCGGGCCGAGAAGGCGGATGAGCCAGGTCTGCCGAAGGCCGTCCAGGGCGCGCGGCAGCCGCGCCGGGCGGGGCCGGTCCCGGAGCGCGGGCGGCGCCTCGCGCCGTACCACGGGGACGATGTCCGGCCAACCGCCCGGCGGGGGAGGGGCGCCGACCGGTCAGCGGGTCCGGGGCGTGGCCGATGAGGGAAAGCGCGGAGAGCTTCATGGTTCAACTGCCCCCGCGTCGTACGGCACGCGTATGGCCACCGTGTGGCGCGCTCACCGGACCGAGGTCTCCGGGACATCCGGGCCGAGGTCTCCCGGACATACGGGCGGGGCGGCCCCCGTGTGGGAGCCGCCCCGCCCGATGCGTCCGGTGCCGTCAGCTCCGGTCGCCGAGCATGGTCTCGACGCCGGCCCGGATCTCGTCCGTCGCCAGGCCCCGGATCGTCAGCGTCGTCCGGCGACGCAGCACGTCGTCCGCCGTCTCGGCCCACTCGTGATCACGCGCGTAGGCGACCTGCGCCCAGATCTCCGGCGCGTCCGGGTGGATGCGCTCGGCCAGTGCCGGGTTCTCGTTCGCCAGCCGCGCGATGTCGAAGGAGAGCGAGCCGTAGTGGGTGGCGAGGTGGCGGGCCGTGTCGGCCGCCATCCGCGGACCGGGCGTACCGCCGTCGATCAGCAGCCGGTGCGCCACCGCGTTCGGGTTGGCGATGCCGGGCAGCGGGAGCTTCTTCGGCAGGTGCGCGATCGGCTCCATGTCGTTTGCCAGGGGGTGACCGGGGAGCGCGGCCAGCTTGTTCATCACCGTACGGCCGATGTGACGGAACGTCGTCCACTTGCCGCCCGCGACCGACAGCATCCCGCCGCGGCCCTCCGTCACGACCGTCTCGCGCTTGGCCTTGGAGGTGTCGCCCGGCCCGCCGGGCAGCACTCGCAGTCCCGCGAAGGAGTACGTGATCAGATCGCGCGAAAGCTGCTGGTCCCTGATGGAGAACGCGGCCTCGTCCAGGATCTGCGCGGTGTCCTTCTCGTTGACCGCGACGTCCGCCGGATCGCCCTCGTACTCCTCGTCCGTCGTACCGAGCAGGAGCATGTCCTCCCACGGCAGGGCGAACGTGATCCGGTACTTGTCGATCGGTGTGGCCAGCGCGGCGTTCCACGGACGCGTCCGCTTGAGCACCAGATGCGCGCCCTTGGACAGGCGTATCGAAGGCGCCGCGCCGGCGTCCTCCATCCTGCGCAGGTGATCGACCCACGGGCCGGTGGCGTTCAGCACGAGACGGGCGTTGACGCCGAACTCCGTACCGTCCGTACGGTCCTCCAGGTCGGCGCCCGTCACCCGGCCCCGGGTGAACCGCAGCCCGGTCACCGCCGCGTGGTTCAGGACGACCGCACCCGCGTCGACGGCCGCGCGGACCGTCATCAGCGCCATGCGGGCGTCGTTCATCTGGTCGTCGCCGTAGACCGCGACGGCCTTCAGATTGTCCGTACGCAGCTCCGGTACGTCGCGCCGCGCCCTCGCCGGGCTGATCACGTGCCCGACCCCGTCACCGAACGCGGAGAGTGCCGAGTACGCGAACACGCCCGCGCCGAGCTTGGCCGCGCCGTGCGGGCCGCCCTTGTAGACCGGCAGGTAGAAGGTGAGCGGATTGGCCAAGTGCGGAGCCACCTGACGGGACACCGCACGGCGTTCGAAGTGGTTCTCCGCGACCAGCTTCACCGCACCGGTCTGCAGATAGCGCAGGCCGCCGTGGAGCAGCTTGGAGGAGGCGGAGGAGGTGGCGCCGGCGAAGTCGCCGGCGTCCACCAGGGCCACCCGCAGCCCGGACTGCGCGGCGTGCCAGGCGGTGGAGATGCCCAGGATGCCGCCACCGATCACCAGGAGGTCGTACGCAGCCTTGGACAGCTGCTCCCGAGTCTCGGCACGGCTCGGAAGGGAACCGGAGGCCGGGTGTGTCCCGAGTGCCGGGACGCTCTGCAGGGTGGTCATGGTGATTACTCCTCGGCAGTGTTCTCGTCGAGCCAGCCCATGGAACGCTTCACAGCCTTGAGCCAGCTCTTGTACTCGCGGTCGCGGGTGTCCGCGTCCATGCGGGGTGTCCACTCGGCGGCCCGGCGCCAGTTGGCGCGCAGCGCGTCGGTGTCCGGCCAGAAGCCGACGGCGAGACCGGCGGCGTAGGCGGCGCCGAGGCAGGTCGTCTCGGCGACCATGGGCCGCACCACGGGTGCGTCCAGGAAGTCGGCGAGCGTCTGCATCAGCAAGTTGTTGGAGGTCATGCCGCCGTCGACCTTCAGGGCGGCGAGCTCGACGCCGGAGTCCTTCGTCATGGCGTCGGTGATCTCGCGGGTCTGCCAGGCGGTGGCCTCCAGGACGGCACGGGCGATGTGCGCCTTGGTGACGTACCTGGTCAGACCGGCGATGACGCCGCGGGCGTCGGAGCGCCAGTACGGGGCGAACAGACCGGAGAAGGCGGGCACGAAGTACGCACCGCCGTTGTCCTCGACCGACGAGGCCAGCGTCTCGATCTCGGCCGCGGACTTGATCAGACCCATCTGGTCGCGCATCCACTGCACCAGGGAGCCGGTGACGGCGATGGAGCCTTCCAGGGCGTAGACCGGCTTCTGATCGCCGATCCGGTACCCGACGGTCGTCAGGAGTCCGTTGTACGAGTTGACCGGCGTCTCGCCGGTGTTCATCAGCATGAAGGTGCCGGTGCCGTACGTGGACTTGGCCTCGCCCTCGGAGAAACAGGTCTGGCCGAAGAGGGCCGCCTGCTGGTCGCCGAGCGCGGAGGCGACCGGGACACCGTCCAGGACGCCGCCCTTCGCGGTGCCGTACACCTCGGCGGAGGAGCGGATCTCGGGCAGCACGGCCGCCGGGATCTCCATGGACGCGAGGATCTTGTCGTCCCACGCCATGGTGTGCAGGTTCATCAGGAGGGTGCGCGAGGCGTTGGTGACGTCGGTGACGTGGACGCCGCCGTTCGTGCCGCCGGTCAGGTTCCAGATGACCCAGGAGTCCATGGTGCCGAAGAGGATGTCGCCGCGCTCGGCGCGCTCGCGCAGGCCCTCGACGTTGTCGAGCAGCCAGCGGACCTTGGGACCGGCGAAGTACGAGGCGAGCGGCAGGCCGGTCTCGCGGCGGAAGCGGTCCTGGCCCACGTTGCGGCCGAGCTCCTTGCAGAGCGCGTCGGTGCGGGTGTCCTGCCAGACGAGGGCGTTGTGGACGGGCTCGCCGGTGTTCTTGTCCCAGAGCAGCGTGGTCTCGCGCTGGTTGGTGATGCCGATGGCCTTCACATCGGCGGCGGTGATGCCCGCCTTGACCACGGCGCCCGCCACGACCTCCTGGACGTTCTCCCAGATCTCGGTCGCGTTGTGCTCGACCCAGCCCGGCTTCGGGAAGATCTGCTCGTGCTCCTTCTGGTCGACGGAGACGATCCGGCCGTCCTTGTCGAAGACGATGCAGCGGCTGGAGGTGGTGCCCTGGTCGATGGCCGCGATGAACGGGCCGGTGGTGTGTGCGTCGGTCACGGTGTGCTCCCGGAAGTCTGTGTGGTCGTGAGGATTGCGGCTCGGTAGGTCACGCTGTGCGTCGCGGCTCAGAGGTCGCCCGACAGGCTCTCAGGCGAAGGCGACGTTGTAGAGCCCGCCCGCGATCGCGCCGCCGACGAGCGGTCCGACCACCGGGATCCACGCGTAGCCCCAGTCGGAGCCGCCCTTGTTCGGCAGCGGCAGCAGCGCGTGCACGATACGCGGGCCGAGGTCGCGAGCCGGGTTGATCGCGTAACCCGTCGGCCCGCCGAGCGAGAGACCGATGCCGACGACGACCAGAGCGGTGACCATCGCGCCGAGCGTGCCGAGGCCGTTGCCGTCGTTGTTCAGGCCCTGGGTGAGGATCGCCAGGACGAGCACGACGGTGGCGATGATCTCGGTGACGAGGTTCTGCACCGCGTGCCGGATCTCGGGGCCGGTGGAGAAGATGCCCAGCACCGGTCCGGCCTCGGGGTCCGAGACCTGGTCGGCCATGGCCTTTTCACCCGGCTGGGCGCCCACGATCTCCGGATCTGTGAGATGCGCCCGGAACTGCCCGTAGTACGCCAGCCAGACCAGCACCGCGCCGATCATCGCGCCGAACAGCTGGGAGCCGAGGTACAGCGGTACGTCGCTCCACTTGGTGCCGCCCTCGATCGCGAGACCGATCGTGACCGCCGGATTGAGGTGCGCGCCGGAAACGCCACCGGCCAGATACGCGCCGGTCAGCACGGCGAAACCCCACCCGAAGGTGATGGCGAGCCAGCCCGCGTTCTGCGCCTTGGAGCGCTTGAGAGTGACGGCGGCACAGACACCGCCGCCGAGCAGGATGAGTACGGCGGTACCTATGGTCTCGCCGATGAAGATGTCGGAGCTGGACACCCGCGACTCCTTTGTCCTTCGTCCAGGGAAGCCGAACCCCGGGTCCCTCCGGTGGTCCGCGCCCTCATGTGAGGTCGTTTTCCGGCCCTTGGCGCTGTCACACCTTAACGCGAAATTCCGTTAGCTGTTCGACAATGCCGACCGATGAACGGCAATGCTTCCCCTCGGTGAATCACGCGTCAAGGGTTGTGTGGCCCATAACTCGATCGTTACCGGTGGCCCGTCGTGCCGCGCCGCCGGTGGCGATCGCAGGCCGGGGCGGTCAGAAGGGCCGGGCGCCCAGATCCCTGGAGACCGCGCGGGCGCAGTCCCGTACCGCCGCGATCAGCTCGGGGCGCAGCTCCCCGGCCGCGCAGACCCGCTCCACCGCGCCGGTCACGGCCACCGCCCCGACCGGCATCCGCCGCCGGTCGTGGATCGGGGCGGCCACCGCGGCCACGCCCTCCCAGGTCTCCTCCACGTCGGCCGCCCAGCCGCGGGCCCGGATCCGATCGAGCATCGCCTCGAACTCCTCCGTGTCGGTGACGGTGCGCGGGGTGAAGGGCCGCCGCTCGGCCTCCAGGGCCTCGGTGTGCGCCACCGGGTCGTACGCCGAGAGCACCTTGCCCAGGGCCGTCGAGTGCAGTGGCTGCATGGCCCCGACCTCCAGCACTTGCCGGCTGTCGTCGGGGCGGAAGACGTGGTGGACGATGAGGACGCCCTGCTGGTGCAGGACGCCCAGATGGGTGCTCTCGCCGCTGGAACGGGCCAGGTCGTCCGTCCAGACGAGCGCGCGCGCCCGCAGTTCGTGGACGTCCAGGTAGCTGTTGCCCAGACGCAGCAGCTCGGCGCCCAGCTGATAGCGGCCGGACGCCGCGTCCTGCTCGACGAAGCCCTCGTGCTGGAGCGTGCGCAGGATGCCGTGTGCGGTGCCCTTGGCCAGGCCCAGTGAGGAGGCGATGTCGGACAGCCCCAGTCGACGCTCGCCGCCTGCCAGCAGGCGCAGCATCGCCGCCGCCCGCTCCAGCGACTGGATGTTCTTGGCCATCGCGCCGTACTCCTCCACTGTGGTTCGACAATGCTGAACACTATCGGTCGATGCCGACCCGTGCGCGATCACACAGGAAAACCGCCGCACCACTCCGATCCGGACATCCCCCGCACAGCATGCCGTCCGTTCCGTGGGACGGAGTGACGGCCCCGGGCGCCGCCCGGCTACGCTGGCCTGGTGCGCCTTCCACCGAAGACGCAAAGCCGACAGCCGTCGCATCCCAGGGAGTACATCCATGGCCCCGTCGCCGACCCCTTCCGCCGACAGCCGGAACCGAGCCGAAGCCCTCCGCGAGGCACTCGCCACCCGGGTGGTGGTGGCCGACGGCGCCATGGGCACCATGCTCCAGGCGCAGGACCCCAGCCTTGAGGACTTCCAGAACCTCGAAGGCTGCAACGAGATCCTGAACGTCACGCGCCCCGACATCGTGCGCTCCGTGCACGAGGAGTATTTCGCCGTCGGCGTGGACTGCGTGGAGACGAACACCTTCGGGGCCAACGCCTCCGCCCTGGGCGAGTACGACATCGCCGAGCGCATCCACGAGCTCTCCGAGTCGGGCGCGCGCATCGCCCGCGAGGCCGCCGACGCGTTCACCGCGTCCACCGGACAGCAGCGCTGGGTGCTCGGCTCCATGGGCCCGGGTACGAAGCTGCCCACGCTGGGGCACGCCCCCTACACCGTGCTGCGGGACGGCTTCCAGCAGAACGCCGAGGGGCTGATCGCCGGCGGCGCGGACGCGCTCATCATCGAGACGACGCAGGACCTGCTGCAGACCAAGGCCGCCGTACTGGGCGCGCGGCGCGCCCTGGAGGCGATGGGCAGCGACCTCCTGGTGCTGTGTTCGCTGGCGTTCGAGACCACCGGAACCATGCTGCTCGGCTCCGAGATCGGGGCCGCGCTGACCGCGCTGGAACCGCTCGGCGTCGACATGATCGGTCTGAACTGCTCGACCGGCCCCGCCGAGATGAGCGAGCACCTGCGCTACCTCACGCGCCACTCCCGTATCCCGTTGCTCTGCATGCCGAATGCCGGACTGCCGGTGCTCACCAAGGACGGGGCGCACTTCCCGCTCGGTCCCGAGGGGCTCGCCGACGCCCAGGAGACGTTCGTCCAGGAGTACGGCCTCTCGCTGGTCGGCGGCTGCTGCGGTACGACCCCCGAGCACCTGCGGCAGCTCGTCGAGCGTGTCCGAGGCTCCGCGATCACCTCCCGCGCGCCCCGTCCCGAGCCGGGCGCCGCCTCCCTGTACCAGACCGTCCCGTTCCGCCAGGACACCTCCTACCTGGCGATCGGCGAGCGTACGAACGCCAACGGATCGAAGAAGTTCCGCGAGGCGATGCTGGAGGCCCGCTGGGACGACTGCGTGGAGATGGCGCGCGACCAGATCCGCGAGGGCGCGCACATGCTCGACCTCTGCGTGGACTACGTCGGCCGGGACGGCGTCGCCGACATGGAGGAGCTGGCGGGACGTTTCGCCACCGCCTCCACTCTCCCGATCGTGCTGGACTCCACCGAGGTGCCGGTCCTGCGCGCCGGCCTGGAGAAACTCGGCGGCCGGGCCGTCCTCAACTCCGTCAACTACGAGGACGGGGACGGCCCCGAGTCGCGGTTCGCCAAGGTCACCGCGCTGGCGGTCGAGCACGGCGCCGCACTGATCGCCCTGACCATCGACGAGGAGGGACAGGCCCGTACCGTCGAGCACAAGGTCGCCGTCGCCGAGCGGCTGATCGAGGACCTGACAGGCAACTGGGGCATCCGCGAGTCGGACATCCTCATCGACACCCTGACGTTCACGATCTGCACCGGCCAGGAGGAGTCCCGGGGCGACGGCATCGCCACCATCGGGGCCATCCGCGAGCTGAAGAAGCGCCACCCCGACGTCCAGACCACGCTCGGCCTGTCCAACATCTCCTTCGGCCTCAACCCGGCCGCCCGGGTCGTCCTGAACTCCGTCTTCCTCGACGAGTGCGTCAAGGCCGGCCTCGACTCCGCGATCGTGCACGCCTCCAAGATCCTTCCGATCGCGCGCCTCGACGAGGAGCAGGTGAAGGTCGCGCTCGACCTCATCCACGACCGCCGCGCCGAGGGCTACGACCCCCTGCAGAGGCTGATGGAGTTGTTCGAGGGCGTCAGCACGAAGTCGATGAAGGCCGGCAAGGCCGAGGAACTCCTCGCCCTGCCGCTCGACGAGCGCCTCCAGCGCCGCATCATCGACGGCGAGAAGAACGGCCTGGAGACCGACCTCGACGAGGCCCTGCAGACCCGCCCCGCCCTCGACATCGTCAACGACACCCTCCTGGAGGGCATGAAGGTCGTCGGCGAACTCTTCGGCTCCGGTCAGATGCAGCTGCCGTTCGTGCTCCAGTCCGCCGAGGTCATGAAGACCGCGGTGGCCCATCTGGAGCCGCACATGGAGAAGTCCGACGCCGAGGGCAAGGGCACGATCGTGCTGGCCACGGTCCGTGGCGACGTGCACGACATCGGCAAGAACCTCGTCGACATCATCCTGTCCAACAACGGGTTCAACGTGGTCAATCTCGGCATCAAGCAGCCGGTCTCCGCGATCCTGGACGCCGCCCAGGAGCACCGTGCGGACGTCATCGGCATGTCCGGTCTCCTGGTGAAGTCCACCGTGATCATGAAGGAGAACCTGGAGGAGCTGAACCAGCGCAAGCTGGCCGCCGAATACCCGGTGATCCTCGGCGGCGCCGCGCTCACCCGCGCCTACGTCGAGCAGGACCTCCACGAGATCTACGAGGGCGAGGTCCGCTACGCCCGCGACGCGTTCGAGGGGCTGCGCCTGATGGACGCCCTGGTCGCGGTCAAGCGCGGTGTCCCCGGCGCCGCCCTCCCGGAGCTCAAGCAGCGCCGCGTGCCCAGGCGCGACACCGCGGTCCTGGAGGTCGACGAGCCGGAGGAGGGCGTCCGCTCCGACGTCGCCGTCGACAACCCGGTCCCCGAGCCTCCGTTCTGGGGCACCCGGGTCGTCAAGGGCATCCAGCTCAAGGAGTACGCGTCCTGGCTGGACGAGGGCGCGCTCTTCAAGGGGCAGTGGGGTCTCAAGCAGTCCCGCGCCGGTGACGGGCCGACGTACGAGGAGCTGGTGGAGACCGAGGGCCGCCCGCACCTGCGCGGCTGGCTCGACAAGCTCCACACCGAGAACCTGCTGGAAGCCGCCGTCGTCTACGGCTACTTCCCCTGCGTCTCCAAGGGCGACGACCTGATCCTGCTCCACGAGGACGGCGCCGAGCGCACCCGCTTCACCTTCCCGCGCCAGCGCCGCGGCCGACGCCTCTGCCTCGCGGACTTCTTCCGCCCCGAGGAATCCGGCGAGACGGATGTGATCGGCCTCCAGGTCGTCACCGTCGGCTCGAAGATCGGCGGCGAGACCGCCAAGCTCTTCGAGGCCAACTCCTACCGCGACTACCTGGAGCTGCACGGCCTGTCCGTGCAGCTGGCCGAGGCCCTTGCCGAGTACTGGCACGCCCGGGTCCGCTCCGAGCTCGGTTTCGGCGGCGAGGACCCCGCCGATGTCGAGGACATGTTCGCGCTGAAGTACCGCGGCGCGCGCTTCTCCCTCGGCTACGGCGCCTGCCCCGAACTGGAGGACCGGGCGAAGATCGCCGAGCTGCTCCAGCCGGAGCGGATCGGCGTGCATCTCTCGGAGGAGTTCCAGCTGCACCCGGAGCAG
This sequence comes from Streptomyces sp. NPDC015032, assembly GCF_043080425.1. Taxonomy (NCBI): domain Bacteria; kingdom Bacillati; phylum Actinomycetota; class Actinomycetes; order Kitasatosporales; family Streptomycetaceae; genus Streptomyces; species Streptomyces sp. NPDC015032. The sequence goes on from NZ_JBIBVN010000008.1 coordinate 170,469, forward strand.
TCCACCGACGCGATCGTCATCCATCACCCGGAGGCGAAGTACTTCAACGCGCGGTAAGACCGCGTTCAACGCGCCGTAGCAGGTCAAGTCGTACACTGGTCGGTCCAGTGCAGGCCGGTCGTCCTTCCCACGGGAAAAGGCGGCCGGCCTTCTCGTCCCTCACGGAAGGTGTGCCGGATGACCAGTACGGTTCCCGCGTCCATGACCCGCACGGCCGAAGGCGCCGCCCTGCAGGCCGTCCTGCTCGACATGGACGGCACTCTCGTCGACACCGAGGGCTTCTGGTGGGACGCCGAGGTGGAGGTCTTCGCCGCGCTCGGGCACCAGCTCGACGAGGCCTGGCGGGACGTGGTGGTCGGCGGGCCGATGACCCGCAGCGCCGGCTACCTCATGGAGGTCACCGGCGCGGACATCACCCTCGCCGAACTCACCGTGCTGCTCAACGACCGCTTCGAGGAGCGCATCGGCCGCGGTGTGCCGCTGATGCCGGGCGCGGCACGGCTGCTGGCCGAACTGGCCCGGCACGAGATTCCCACCGCTCTGGTCTCCGCCTCGCACCGGCGGATCATCGACCGGGTGCTGGATTCGGTCGGCCACCATCACTTCTCCCTCACCGTCGCGGGCGACGAGGTCGCCCGTACGAAGCCGCACCCGGAGCCCTATCTCACCGCCGCGTCCGGCTTCGGGGCGGAGCCCGAGCGCTGCGCGGTCATCGAGGACACCGCGACCGGTGTCGCGGCCGCGGAGGCCGCGGGCTGCCGGGTGGTCGCCGTACCGTCCGTCGCGCCCATCGCCCCCGCGTCCGGTCGCGTGGTCGTACGGTCGCTCGAAGAAGTCGATCTCGCGTTCCTCCGCGGCCTGGTCACGGGAATGCGGTGATCCGCACACCGAGAGTGTTTCTGTGAATGAACCGAAAAGCTCTCGGCGCGAGACGGTGCACCTTCTGTCGTGTGTGCGTGTGTGCAAGCCCGGCCCGCGGCAGAGGGAAAGCAGGCTCGGGCGTGACCTTTGTCACTCGAATCGCGATCGCTGTCTCTTCGAGATCGCACGAGATGACCGCTTTGGGATGTCGAAGTGTCCCGGTTGAGGGCTTCTCGTGCGAAACCTTCCCGACCAGGGAAAACGGCTCGCCGGTAATTCCCATCACTGTCCGATTACGCATCGGGGCGACTCGGGTCCGGCCGTGCCGACGGCGCGCACTAATGTCGCTCTCTCAATGCCGGATGAGGGAGAGCGTCCACAATGAACCGCAAGACTCTGGTGCTGCCGGCCGTCGTCGGCCTGCTGGCGCCCGTACTCGCCGCCTGCGGCGCGTCGGGGGACGGGGGCGATGGCAGGGACGCCATCGTTGTCGGCACCACGGACCAGTTCGTCGCCTCCAAGGAAGGTCCCGCCCCCCTCGATCCCGCCATCGGCTACGAAACGGGCGTCTGGAACGTTCTCCGGCAGACTGTGCAGACGCTGATGCATCTGCCGCGCGGCGGCGGCGAGCCGGTTCCCGAAGCGGCGGAGAGCTGCACCTTCACCGACACCCAGAACGAGAGCTACCGCTGCAAGCTGCGAGGCGGACTGAAGTTCTCCGACGGCACGGCGATCAGCGCCGACGACGTGAAGTACTCCATCGACCGCGTCATCCGCATCGCTGCCGACAACGGCCCCGTCGCCCTGCTCGCCAACATCGACACCGTCGAGACGCGGGGTGATCGGGAGGTCGTCTTCCATCTCCGCACGCCCGACGCCACGTTCCCGTACAAGCTCGCCACCCCGGTCGCCGGGATCGTGCCGCGGAGCAAGTACGACGCGAAGTCCGCGCGCACCGGATTCCAGGTGGACGGCTCCGGCCCGTACACGATGAAGCCGGAAGTCGAGCACAACGAGGTCGTCAAGTTCGTCTTCACCAGGAATCCCCTCTACAAGGGGGACCTGAAGGTGCAGAACAAGAAGGTCGAGCTGGACGTCTTCTCCGACCCGGCGGCCATGGACAAGGCCTTCGACGACAAGAAGATCGACATGATGGCCCGCACCATGTCGCCCGAAAAGTCCCGGCAGATGCTCGAAAATCCCAGGGACGACATCAAGCTCACCGAGACGCCCGGCCTCGCCATCCATTTCCTGGGCTTCAACACCAACGACCCGGCCGTGAAGAACAAGGCCGTCCGCCAGGCCATGGCCCAGATCATCGACCGCGGTGAGATCGCGGGCAAGGTGTACGGCACCACGGCCGAGCCGCTGTACTCGCTGATCCCGTCCGGCATCACCGCGCACTCCAACTCGTTCTACGACAAGTACGGGGATCCCAGCACCGCCAAGGCCGCAAAGATCCTGGACGCCGCAGGCGTCGACACCCCGGTCAAGCTCACCCTCCACTACCCGTCCGACCGTGCCGGCGCCGGTAATGCCGCCGAGTTCGGCACCCTGAAGAAGCAGTTCGACGACACCGGACTCTTCGATGTGACCGTCCAGGGAACCCCCTGGGCGGAGTACCGTCCCGCGCAGCTGCGCGGCGACTACGCCGTGTACGGCATGGGCTGGTTCCCCGACTTCCCGGACCCCGACAACTTCGTGGCGCCGTTCCTCGACAAGAACAACTTCCTCAACTCGCCCTACAAGTCGGCCCTGGCCCAGAAGACGCTCATCCCGCAGTCCCGCCGGGAGTCCGACCGAAGCGCCGCGACCGAGACCTTCCGGCAGCTCCAGGACATCATCGCCGCCGACGTCCCCCTCCTGCCGATCTGGCAGGGCAAGCAGTACGCGGCTTCCCGCGAAGGCATCACCGGCGTCGAATGGGCGGTCAGCTCCTCCGCCGACCTTCACCTCTGGGAACTGGGCAACGGCACCGCCTGAACGCGGACGACGCCCCCCGGCCGGGGGGCGTCGTCCGCGTTCAGGGCCTCGTGGGGCCGTCTTCCGGCTCGCTCACTGGGCGCCGGGGCGCACCAGACCGCTCTCGTACGCGTACACGGCCGCCTGCACCCGGTCCCGCAGGCCGAGCTTGGTCAGCACGTGGCCGACATGCGTCTTGACCGTCGTCTCGCTGACGAACAGATCCGCGGCGATCTCCGCGTTCGACAGGCCACGTGCCACCAGCTTCAGCACCTCGACCTCGCGGTCCGTCAGCGTGTGCAGGGTGTCCGGCATCGGCTCCTCGCCGGACGGCAGGTGCTCCGCGTACTTGTCGAGCAGCCTGCGGGTGATGCTCGGGGCGAGCATCGCCTCGCCCGCCGCGACCACACGGATCGCCTGCACCAGCTCATTGGCCGGAGCGTCCTTCAGCAGGAAGCCGCTGGCGCCGGCGCGCAACGCCTCCACCACGTACTCGTCGAGATCGAACGTGGTCAGCACCAGCACCTTCGCCGGGCCGTCCCGGCCCGGACCGGTGATCTGACGCGTCGCCTCGACGCCGTCCATCCGCGGCATGCGGATGTCCATCAGCACCACATCGGGCTGCAGCGCCCGCACCTGGTCGAGAGCCTGGAGGCCGTCACCGGCCTCGCCCACCACCGCGAGATCCCCCTCCGCCTCCAGAATCATCCGGAAGCCGGTGCGCAGCAGCGGTTGGTCATCGACCAGCAGGACGCGGATAGCCACAGGGTCTCCTTACGGTCCGTCGAGTTGAGGTCCTTCGAGGGCCACAGGCCGGGCGGCCTCAGCACGGACCGGGTCCATTCTGCCCTGGACATCCTGCTCCGGCTCCGCCGGGCGTACGGACAACGGATATACCGGGGGAGTGCCACCGAACTCCGGACAGACCGACTGGTGGTCGCACCAGCCGCACAGCTTCGTCGGCCGGGGCCGCCACTCACCCGTCTCCGTGGCCAGCCGGATCGCGTCCCAGAGCGCCAGCAGCTTCCGTTCGACCCGCTCCAGATCCGCCACCACCGGGTCGTACGTCATGATGTCGCCGCTGCCGAGATAGACGAGCTGGAGCCGGCGCGGCACCACGCCCTTCAGCCGCCAGATCACCAGGGCGTAGAATTTCATCTGGAAGAGCGCCCCCTCCGCGTACTCCGGGCGCGGCGCCTTCCCCGTCTTGTAGTCGACGATCCGGACCTCGCCCGTCGGCGCCACATCGATCCGGTCGATCACCCCGCGCAGCCGCAGGCCCGACTCCAGCTCCGTCTCGACGAACAGTTCCCGCTCGGCGGGCTCCAGACGCGTCGGATCCTCCAGCGAGAACCAGCGCTCCACCAGGCTCTGCACCTCCGAGAGCCAGCGCGACAGCCGCTCGCCCCCGGCGTTCTCCGCGAACAGCTCCGACAGCTCCGGCTTCGACTCCAGCAGCCGGTCCCACTGGGCGGGGATCAGCGAGGTGGCCCGGTCCGCCGTGCGTTCCGCGGCCGGGTTGTCGAAGAGCCGCTCCAGGACCGCGTGGACCAGCGTGCCCCGGGTAGCCGCCTCGCTGGGCTTCTCCGGCAGTTTGTCGATGACCCGGAAGCGGTACAGCAGAGGACACTGCATGAAATCGCTCGCCCGCGACGGCGACAGGGACGAAGGCGGCTGAGCGGGCCGCGGCAGGGAGGTCATGTCGAAGACCCTACGGCCCGCCACTGACAGCGGGCGGCATACCATCGACCACACATCCTCGAACACTGCATGATCGTGCCGTACGGCACCGACCGAAGGGACCCCGTGGACGAGAGCGGCGACAGCGGGCGGCCGCAGCCCGGTACGGGGGGAACGCCCCCCGGCACCGGCCCCGACAAGGGCGAACCGCGGCGCCCCGAAGAGCCCGGAGGCGGCCTCCTCATGGGCCGCCCCTTCGGCGTGCCCGTGTACGTGGCACCGAGCTGGTTCGTCGTGGCCGCACTGATCACCTGGGTCTTCGGCGGTCAGCTCGAACGGGTACTGCCCGAGCTCGGCGCGGCGCGCTATCTGGTCTCCCTCTTCTTCGCGATCGCCTTCTACGCCTCCGTACTCGTCCACGAACTCGCCCACACCGTCGTCGCGCTGCGCTACGAGCTGCCGGTGCGCCGCATCCAGCTCCAGTTCTTCGGCGGCGTCTCCGAGATCGAGAAGGAGTCCGAGACGCCCGGCCGCGAATTCCTGCTCGCCTTCGTCGGCCCGCTGCTCTCCCTGGTGCTCGCCGGCCTCTTCTACGCCGGGATGAAGTTCGTCGCACCCGGCACGGTGCCCGGCGTCCTCCTCGCCGGACTGATGATCTCCAACCTCCTGGTGGCCGCCTTCAACCTCCTGCCCGGCCTCCCGCTCGACGGCGGACGGATGCTCCGCGCCGTCGTCTGGAAGATCACCGGCCGGCCGATGAGCGGCACCATCGCCGCCGCCTGGGTCGGCCGGGCCCTCGCCGTCGTCACCCTCATCGGACTCCCGCTGCTCACCCACACCGGCTCCTTCGGGAACAACCCCCGGGACCTCAGCGGCATGGACACCGTCACCGACGCGCTGCTCGCCGCCATCCTCGCCGCCATCATCTGGACCGGAGCGGGCAACAGCCTGCGCATGGCCCGGCTGCGCGAACACCTCCCCGAACTGCGCGCCCGCACCCTCACCCGGCGCGCCGTCCCGGTCGAGGCCGACACCCCGCTCTCCGAGGCCCTGCGCCGCGCCAACGAAGCGGGCGCCCGCGCCCTCGTCGTCGTCGACGGGCACGGCGAACCCAAGGGCGTCGTCCGCGAGACGGCCATCGTCTCCGTCCCCGAACACCGCCGCCCCTGGGTTGCCGTGGGCGGACTCGCCCAGGACCTCACCGAAGGCATGAAGATCTCCGCCGAGCTGGCCGGCGAAGCACTCCTGGACCGCCTCAAGGCCAGTCCCGCCACCGAATACCTCGTCCTCGAGGAGACCGGGGAGATCTACGGCGTGCTGTCCACCGCCGACGTCGAGCGGGCATTCGTCGCGGCCCTGGCCAGGCCGACCGCCTGACCGCCCGGCCTCGCGGTCGGGGCCCGGGGAATCACCGGTACGCTGGTCACATGTCTGAACCGACCGGTGCCGCCCGCCGACGCGGGCCCTTCAAGGTCGGGGACCAGGTCCAGCTCACCGATCCCAAGGGACGCCACTACACCTTCACGCTCGAAGCCGGAAAGAACTTCCATACCCACAAGGGTTCTTTCCCGCACGACGAGCTGATCGGTGCCCCCGAGGGCAGTGTTGTCCGAACCACGGGAAACGTCGCCTACCTCGCGCTGCGCCCCCTGCTCCCCGACTACGTCCTGTCCATGCCCCGCGGCGCCGCCGTGGTCTACCCCAAGGACGCGGGGCAGATCCTGGCCTTCGCCGACATCTTCCCCGGCGCCCGCGTCGTGGAAGCCGGCGTCGGCTCCGGCTCGCTCTCCACCTTCCTGCTGCGCGCCATCGGCGACCAGGGCATGCTGCACTCCTACGAGCGCCGCGAGGACTTCGCCGAGATCGCCCAGCAGAACGTGGAACGCTACTTCGGCGAACCCCACCCCGCCTGGCAGCTGACCGTCGGCGACCTCCAGGACAACCTCTCGGACACCGACGTCGACCGTGTCATCCTCGACATGCTCGCCCCCTGGGAGTGTCTGGAGGCCGTCTCCAAGGCGCTCGTCCCCGGCGGCATCCTCTGCGCGTACGTCGCGACGACCACCCAGCTCGCGCGGACCGTCGAGTCCATCCGTGAGATCGGCTGCTTCGCCGAACCGCAGCCCTGGGAGTCGATGATCCGCAACTGGCACGTCGAGGGACTGGCCGTCCGTCCGGACCACCGGATGATCGGCCACACCGGATTCCTCGTCACCGCCCGCCGCCTGGCCGACGGTGTGGAGGCCCCGCTGCGCCGCCGCCGCCCCGCCAAGGGCGCCTACGGCGAGGACTACGACGGTCCCGGCAGCCGGAGCGGCTCCTCCCGCGGCTGAGCCGTACAACGTACCGGCGCCGCCGCCGAGTTCCCCGACCGACCCGGGAACTCGGCGGCGGCCCCCGGAGATTGCCCCACCAGCCCACCCACAACGCACCCAACCGACACCCCCCACCAAGGCGGGAGCACCAAATCGAGCAACCCCAACCCC